>JAEMGR010000001.1:356008-712016 GCA_016458225.1 Myxococcaceae bacterium JPH2
GCTCTGCGCGGCGCCCGCCGTGACGACCGCCGGAACATCCGTCACCACCAGCTTCGCCGCCGCGCCTGGAGCGACCTCGAACGAGGGGCTCGTGGCCGCCGTCAATCCCGTCGCCTCGGCCTTGAGCACATAGCCCGTGCCCGCCTTCTTCAGCAGCACCTCGGAGAAGCGCGCCACGCCATCCACCGCGTGCGCGGAGAGCGTGCCCTCCAGCGCCGCGCCGCCCGGCCCCGCGGACAGCGACAGCGTCACCGCATCCGTGGCCCCCACCACCGTGCGGCCCTGCGCGTCGCGCACGGCCACCTCCAGCCCGCTCATCAACCCGCCCGCCGTCGCGGACAGCGCCGAGGCCGTGAAGGCCAGCGACACGGCGCGAGGCGCGACGAAGGTGACCGTGGGATGCGCGCCCAGCACCACCGCGCCGCCCTCCGCATCCACCGACGCGGTGACCGTCTTCACCCCCGCGCGCGTGGACACCACCGAGGCGTGCGTGACGCCTTGCGCGTCTGTCTTCGCTCCAGGCTGCGTGACGGTGTTGCCTTCGCCAGACACCTCGACGTGCACCGTGCGCCCGGTCATGGGCGTGCCGTCCTTCTGCATCACGGTGACGGTGATGCCCACCACCGCCTGCCCGTCCGCGAGCACGTCCGCCGAGCGGTCCACCACCACCGTGGAGCGCGCCGCATCCGGCATGGGCTTCGGCGCCGGAGGCTGCGGCGTCACGTTGTCACCGCCACAACCCAGGGACACACCCAGCAACAACACACCCAACCCGAGGCATCGGGCGAGCGGCACAAGACGTGGAGGCATGGTTTCTCCGGCCAGCGAGCAGACCTCGCGCGGCAAGCAGCCAGGCGCGAGGCATTGCTTTGTACCAGACAATCCCAGCCCCCCGGAATGCCAGGGCGGATATTTTCAGCTCAACTGAAACGGCTGGGTCACATCCCCATGGCCTTCATGAGTGCGCCGCCACCCAGGAGGGACTGTCCCCCGTCGCACACCATGATGGAGCCGGTGATGAAGGACGCGGCATCCGAGGCGAGGAAGAGCGCGAGCCGCGCGATGTCCTGGGTGGTGCCGAAGCGCTGAAGCGGCAGCGTCTGGATGATGCGCTCGCGGGAGTCCGCGCTGGGGGCCAGCCGCCGCATGCCCTCGGTGTCGTCAATGGGGCCCGGGGTGATGGCATTGACGCGCACGCCGGTGCCGCCCCACTCGATGGCCAGCACGCGCGTGAGCATGTCCACGCCAGCCTTGGCCGCGCACACGTGGGCCTGCATGGCCATGGGCAGATAGGCCTGGGGCGCGGAGATGTTGATGACGGCGGCGCCGGGCTTGCGCAGGTACTCGAAGGACGCGCGCGACACGTTGAAGGTGCCGAGCACGTCGATGTCCATCACCGCCTTGAAGCCATTGGACGACATGCCGAGCGCGGGGGCCGGGAAGTTGCCCGCGGCGCCGCAGACGAGCACGTCGATGTCGCCATAGGCGTCATGCACCGTCTTCATCGCGGCCTCGACGGAGGCGTAGTCGCGCACGTCGGCGGCGACGCCCATCGCGGTGCCGTGGGCCTGGAGCCCCTTCACGGCGGCCTCCAGCTTCTCCACGTTGCGGCCGTTGATGGCCACCTTCGCGCCCGCCTTCACGAAGCCCTCGGCGATGCCCAGGTTGATGCCGCTGCTTCCGCCCGAGATGAAGGCCACCTTGCCCGCCAGCAGCCCGTCCTTGAACACGCCATCCGCCATGAGTTCGTTCCTCGTGAAGGCGCCCGGCTCGCGGGCGCCGGTAGAAGTGCCAGCCGCTCAGCGCCCCTGGAAGCGGGGCGGGCGGCGCTCGGCGAAGGCCGCGAAGGCCTCGCCCAGGTCCAGCGACTGGAGGAACGCCGAGTTCCACACCGCCACGAACTTCAGGCCGTCCGCGATGGACTTGTCCGAGCAGTACTCCATCACCTGCTTGGCGCCCTGCACCACCAGGGGCGGGTTGTCGGCGATGCGCCGCGCCGTGGCGCGCGCCTCCGCGAGCAGCGCCTCGGGCGTGTCGAACACGCGGTTGACGAGCCCCATTTGGAGCGCGCGATTCGCGTCGATGTCGCCGCCCGTGTACGCCAGCTCGCGCGTGTTCCCCTCGCCGATGATGCGCGGCAGCCGCTGCAGCGCGCCCATGTCCGCGACGATGCCCAGCTTCACCTCGCGCAGGGAGAACTTCGCGTCCTGGGAGCAGTAGCGGAAGTCACACGCCGCGATGAGGTCGATGCCGCCACCGATGCACCAGCCGTGCACCGCCGCGAGCACGGGCTTGCGACAGCGCGCCAGCCCCTCGGTGGCCAGCTGCATGGCCTCGATGAGCCGCAGCAGCTTCGTGCGCTCCAGGGCCAGGTTGGTGTCGCCCGCGACCAGCGGCCCCAGCGACTCCATCATCCCCATCAGGTCGAGCCCGTAGGAGAAGTGGCTCCCCTGCCCCCGCAGGAGCACCACGCGCACGGCGTCATCCGCCTCCAGCGCGCGGATGGCCTCCGGCATCTCCCGCCAGAAGTCCGGTCCCAGGGCATTGCCCTTGGACGGCCCGATGAGCACCACCTCGGCGACGCCGTCCGCCTGCTCGATGCGCAGCGATTGGAAGTCCATCACCCGAACTCCACGACCCTCAGGCCGAACAGCTTGTCCACCGCGAGCAGCAGGTCATCCGTCACCTGCACCTTCAGCGACGTGCCGCCGATGTACGCCTCGGCTTCGCCCTGGAACAACACGCTCACGGCCACGGGCGTCGCGCCCGCGTACTTCTTCGCCAGCTCGTTGAGCTTCGTCAACCGGTCCTCGGTGAGGAGGTCCACTGGCACACGCAGCTCCAGGCGCTTGGTGCGCTTCTCACGCACGGCCTTGAGGCTCTGGATGTCCTCGACGATGAGCTCCGCGGTGGGCGCATCCTCGTCGCGCTGGGAAATCTGCACCGAGCCCGTCACCAGGATGGGGTCATCCGACTTGAGCAGCGACTCCCAGTGCTCGAAGCCCGGCTTGGGGCCCTGCTTGGCCCACTTGCCGTCCTTGCCCATCACGTTGCGCGTGCCGTCCTTGCCGGGGAAGCACACCAGCTCGATGGAGCCAGACAGGTCCTCGATGGTCACCCAGGCCATGCGCTTGCCCGTCTTGGTGGGCCGCTCGCGCAGCGTGGTGATGATGCCGGCCACGGTGATCTTCTCGTCCCGACGCGCGCGCTGCACGGCGGTGAGGGGCCGCGCGTAGCGCTTGAGCTCCTTGTCGTACTGGTGCAGCGGATGGCCTGACACGTAGAAGCCGATGGCCTCCTTCTCCAGCGCCAGGCGCTCCTTCTCCGGCCACTCCTCCGTGTCGACGTAGTCGTCCTTCAGGCCGCCTCCGCCGCCCGTCGCCGGACCCGCCAGCATTCCGAACAGCGAACTCTGCCCCGCCGCCTTGTCCTTCTGACTGGCGGAGCCGCGGTTGAGCGCCTTCTCGATGGTCTCGAAGATCTGCCGGCGCGGGCGCTTCTCGAAGTCGAACGCGCCGGCCTTCACCAGCGCCTCCAGCACCTTGCGGTTGACGCGGCGGCTGTCCACGCGCTCGCAGAAGTCGAACAGGCTCTTGAAGGACCCGTCCTTGCGCGCATCCAGGATGGACTCGATGGCGCCCTCGCCCACGCCCTTGATGGCGCCCAGTCCGAAGCGGATCTTCCCCTCCACCGCGCCGAAGGCCAGGTCGGACTGGTTCACGTCCGGCGGGAGCACCTGGAGGCCCGACTCGCGCGCCTCACCGATGTGCTTCACCACCTTGTCGGTGTTGTCCTTCTCGCTGGTGAGAAGGGCCGCCATGAACTCGCACGGGTAATGGGCCTTCAGCCACGCGGTGTGCAGCGTGACGAGTCCATAGGCCGCCGAGTGGCTCTTGTTGAAGCCGTACTCGGCGAACTTCTCCATCAGGTCGAAGATTTCGCCGGCGACTTTCAGGTCGACGTTGTTCGCCTTGCAGCCGTCGAGGAAGCCGGCCCGCTCGGCCTGCATGACCTCGGCCTTCTTCTTGCCCATGGCGCGGCGAAGCAGGTCCGCGCGGCCCAGGGTGTAGCCACCCAGGACCTGCGAGATCTGCATCACCTGCTCCTGGTACACGATGACGCCGTAGGTGTCCTTGAGCACCGGCTCCAGCGCGGGGTGCGGATACGTCACCGGCTCGCGGCCGTGCTTGCGGTTGATGAAGACGTCCACCATGCCGGAGTCGAGCGGGCCCGGGCGGTAGAGCGCGCCGGCGGCGATGACGTCTTCGAAGCAGGACGGCTTGAGCTTCATCACCATTTCGGTGAAGCCGCTCGACTCCATCTGGAACACGCCGGCCGTGTCCCCCTTCGCCATCAACTCCCACACCTTGTCGTCGGTGAGGGGAATCTCGTGGCGGAGGATCTCCTTGTTGTGATTGCGGTTCACCAGGTCCAGCGCGTGCTGAATCACGGTGAGCGTCTTGAGGCCGAGGAAGTCGAACTTCACGAGGCCCGCGGCCTCGACCTCGTCCTTGGCGAACTGGGTGATGAGGATCTTTTCGCCCGGCGGCTGATAGACGGGCACGAACTCCCAGAGCGGCTTGTCCGCGATGACCACGCCGGCCGCGTGCATGCCGGCCTGCCGGTGCAGGCCCTCCAGCGCGAGGGCGATCTCCAGCACGTCCTTGGTGGTGACGGGCTTGCCCTCCACCTCACCGATGTTGGTCGGCTTCTCCAACATCTCCTTGAGGCGCGGCTCCATCTCGATCGCCTCCTTGAGGGTGATGTTGAGCACCTCGGGGACGAGCTTCGCGATGCGGTCACCTTCGCTGAAGGGCAGGCCGAACACGCGGCACACGTCGCGCAGCACGCTCTTGGCCTTGAGCGAACCGAACGTGATGATCTGCCCCACGTTCATCTCGCCGTACTTGCGCCCCACGTACTTGATGACCTCGTCGCGCCGGTCCTGGCAGAAGTCGATATCGAAGTCCGGCATCGACACGCGCTCCGGGTTGAGGAAGCGCTCGAACAGGAGGTTGTACGGGATGGGGTCCAGGTCCGTGATGCGCAGCGCGTAGGCCACGAGCGAACCGGCGCCCGAGCCACGACCCGGCCCCACGGGGATGTTCTGCTTCTTCGCCCAGTTGATGAAGTCCTGGACGATGAGGAAGTAGCCGCTGAACCCCATCTTCTGGATGACGCCCAGCTCCAGGTTGAGGCGCGCCAGGTACGCCTCCCGGTCGATGGGGTACTTGCCGTGCAGCTCCTCGAAGCGCTCGCGCAGGCCCTGGAAGGACAGCTCCGCCATGAAGCTGTCCGGGGTGTGGCTGTCCGGGACCTTGAAGGTGGGCAGCATGGGCTTGCCCAGCTTCAGCTCCAGGTTGCACTGCTCGGCGATGCGCTGGGTGTTGTGGACCGCCTCGGGGATGTCGCGGAACGCCTCGATCATCTCCTGAGGGCTCGTGACGTAGAGCTTGTCCGTGGAGTGCTTCATGCGCTTGTTGTCCGCCAGCGTCTTGCCGCTGGCGATGCACATGAGCAGTTCGTGCGCGCGGGCATCCTCGCGCTTGATGTAGTGCGCGTCCGCGGTGGCGCACAGGGGGATGTCCAGGTCGCGCGAGAGCTGCTTGAGGTTCTCGTTCGCCTTGTCCTGCTCGGGCATCCCGTTGGACTGCACCTCCAGGAAGAAGTGCCCGGGCTCGAAGATGTCCTTGTACTCCTGGGCCGCGCGGCGCGCGTGGTCCATGTCCCCACGGAAGCACGCGCTGGTGACCTCGCCACCCAGGCACGCGGTGAGGGCGAACAGGCCCTTGCTGTGGTCCGCGAGCACCTTCTTGTCCATGCGCGGGTGGTAATAGAACCCGTCCATGTACGCGGTGGAGGACAGGTAGCGCAGGTTGGCGTAACCCTCCGCGTTCTTCGCGATGAGGATGAGGTGGTGCGCCACCTTCTCCGAGCGGTCCTCGCGCCCCTTCGGGCCCGCGACGTACGCCTCGATGCCCAGGATGGGCTTGATGCCCGCGTCCTTGGCCTTCTTGTAGAAGTCGATGGCGCCGAACATGTTGCCGTGGTCCGTCACGGCGACACTCGTCATCCCCTTCTCCTTCACCGTCTTGATGAGGTCCTTCATCCGGATCGCCCCATCGAGGAGCGAATAGAGGGTGTGCAGGTGGAGGTGGGTAAATGACATAGGCGTGAGGGTCCGTTCAGTGTGACGCCGGAACACTAGGGCGGCGGTCTCCTGCTCGCCAGTCCAGTGTCATGGACCCGCGCCCGCCGCGCCGCCGGAGCCAGAAATTCGGCCCCGCGGGCCTCTTGTGCCAGACCCACCGGTGGGGGTGAAGGAGTAACGCGGGGACCCGCCGGGCGCTCGCGCACGTGCCGTCGTCAGAGCGCACGCCGCGCACACTCGCCGGCCGGGGTCAGGGGAACTCCAAGTGGCGGTGCCGCGCCTACCGCGAGCGACCGCGAGACCGAGGCCGCGCGGGCGCCCCCCCCGACCGGGCCTTGACCTTGCGCGCGGGAGGCTTCGCGCCCTCCGGCCCGCCACCCAGGCTGGCGAGCACGATGCGGCGCAACAGCGCGAAGGCGGGCATGGGGTCGAACCGCGAGTCCAACTGGTGGTGCAGCGAGAGCCCGTCGAAGCACGCGCGCACGATGGCCGCGTACTGCACATCCACCGCGTCCGGAGTCGAGCCCGCGCCGTGGCGCACGTGGGCCACGGTCTGCGCGATGGTCGCGTCGCTCTCATCCAGGAGCTGGGCCACCGGGAGCTTCAGCTCGGGGTTGCGCAGCCCGAGCGCGTACAGCTCGTGGCGCAGGCGCACCTGCTCCGGCCGCTCCGCCATCAACCGCTCGCCCCAGGAGAAGCTCGCCGTCGCGAGCCGCTCCAGGGGCATCTCCTCGCGCAGCCGCTTCAGCTCCACTTCGTACTGCCGCCGCGCCTCCGCGGTGACCGCGAGCAAGAGCCCGTCCTTGCTGCCGAAGTAGTAGTGCACCAGGCCCTGGTTCACGCCCGCCTCGCGCGCCACCTCCTTCACCGTCGTGGCGTCGTAGCCCCGCTCGGACAGGACGCGATAGCCCGCGGCGATGAGGCGCTCGCGCGCGTCGGGTTCCGGAGGCGTCGTGGGCTCGGGCGTGCCGCGGGGTCGGGCCATCCAACCCACATAGGGCACCGCATTCCCACCCGCAAGCCACGGCCCGCGTGCCCGGCCGGTTGGCTTGACATGCGGCCGCTCGACCCTTAGTTAGTCGTGTAACTAATTTAGTCGAACGACTAAAAAGGGAGAGACGATGCGTACCGATTCCGTGAAGCGCGCGCAGTGGGCGAAGTGGCTGGGGGTGGCGGCGGCGTTGACGGCGGTCCCCGCGCTTGCCGATGACGCGGCGATGGGAATGGAGCGCCCGCTGCCGGGCGCGCTGCTGGTGGAGGTGCAACCGCCGGCGCTGGATGACTCGCTCGTGGGCATCCGCCTGGAGCTGTCGCCGTCTCGCGAGGCGCCGTGGGCCTTCGGTCTGGTGGCGCGCACGGGCGGATGGAGCCAGTTCGGGGCGAAGGCCCGGTTCATCGGGACGAACTCGGGCGACGTGAAGCTCAACTACGCGCTGGGCGCGGAAGGCCGCTACACGCTGGCGTCGTTCGCGGGCGGGACATTCCAGCCGTTCGTCGGGCTGACACTGGGCGCCGAGGAGTTCCACGCGCGGGCGAGCGCGGAGGACCTGGGCAGCTACACCACGGCGCTGTTCGCGGAGCCCTCGGTGGGCGCGATGTGGCGCCCCGGCGCGGGGCGGCTCGGACTGTCCGCGCGCGTGGGCCCCGGCTTCGCCACGACCGACGTGCGCGAGCTGGAGGTGGGCAACGGCAGCGGCACGCTGAAGCTGCGCTCCGTCTATCCGAGCGCGTCGCTGAGCCTGCTCGTTGTCCTGTGAACGAATCGCCGCGCCCGCGGGAAGGCGGATAGTCACCACCTGAGTCAGGGCCGGGTGGATTTCAGCGGGGAGTGCCACCACGCTCCGCCGCCGTCTGTCGTCGACCATGCGCCACACAGGAGTTGGCACCATGTGGATGCAGCGCGGAGCCCTCGCCCTGGGGGTGATGTCCTTCACATTGTTCGCGTGCGGTGGGCACGCGCCCCCTCCCCAACCTCCCACGGCCGTGAAGGTGGCGACCGTGGAGCGAGCCGGCACGGGCGCACAGGCGCGCTACTCGGCGGAGATCCAACCCGCCACGCGCGTGGACCTCGCGTTCAAGGTCGGCGGCTACGTGGAGTCCATCGCCAAGGTGCGCGACGTGGAGGGCAAGCCTCGGCTCGTGCAGGCGGGGGACGCGGTGCGCGCGGGCACCGAGCTGGCCACGCTGCGCAGGACGGACTACGCGCAGCGGCTCGCCGAGGCCCAGGCCGCGCTGGCCCAGGCACGCGCCGCCGCGGAGCAAGCGGAGCTGAACTTCGCGCGGACCTCCAAGCTCGTCGAGGGACAGGTGGCCACGCCCGCGCAGCTCGACACGGCGCGCACGCAGCGAGACAGCGCGGCCGGAGCGGTGGCCGCCGCGAGAGCCCGCGTGGAGGAGGCCCGCACGTCCCTGGCGGACACCACGCTGCGCTCACCGCTGGAGGGCGTGGTGCTCCAGCGCAACATCGAGGTCGGCGCGCTGGCCGCGCCCGGCACCGTGGCCTTCTCCGTCGCGGAGACCCAGAGCGTGCGGGTCATCTTCGGCGTGCCCGACACCGTCCTGCCCCGAGTCCGGCTGGGCGCGACGCAGGCGGTGACGACGCAGGCGTTCCCCGGTGAACAGTTCGAGGGGCGCATCTCGCGCATCGCGCCGTCCGCGGACCCCAAGAGCCGCGTGTTCGAGGTGGAGATCTCCATCGCCAACGGGGACCAGCGACTGAAGCCCGGCATGGTGGCCGCGCTGTCCCTGGGCGCGGGGGCCCCCATTCCGGAGGAACTCCTCATCCCGCTGGCGGCCATCGTGCGCGCGCCCGGTCATCCCCAGTCCTTCGCGGTGTTCGTGCTCGACGAGTCTGGAGGCAAACCCGTGGCCCGGGCTCGGGAGGTCGAGTTGGGCGAATACCTGGGCCGCGTCATCCCGGTGAAGAAGGGGCTGAAGGCCGGAGAGCGCATCGTCGTCACGGGCGCCAGCCTCTTGTCCGATGGCGAGGCGGTGGAGGTGATTCCTTGAGCGCGTCCGGCCCGGAGGGCGGCGGGGCGACGCCGTCATACGAAGAGAAGGAGCGCGCCCGAGACCAGGCGCGCGTGGACCACCAGCACAACACGGCCCGCTACTTCACGGAGACGCGGCAGGTAGCGTGGGTGTTCCTCGCCTTCACGCTGCTGTGGGGGGTCTTTGGTTACTTCCGCATGCCCAAGGCGAAGGACCCCGTCATCGCGGTGCGCGTGGCGGTGGCCACCTGCCTGTGGCCCGGCGCGGAGGCGGAGAAGATCGAGCAACTGGTCACCCGGCGCATCGAACAGAAAATCTCCGAGAACGCCTCCGTCGAGAAGATCGAGTCCATCAGCCGCACGAGCATCTCCGTCGTCTACGTCACGCTGAAGGACGACGTGAACGACCGAGCCAAGGAGTTCGACGACATCCAGGGCCGCTTGAGCACGCTGCGCGACCTGCCCGCGGGCACGGGCCCGGTGAACTTCCTGAAGGACTTTGGAGACACCGCCACCCTCATGCTCACGGTGGCGAGCCCCAAGGCGGACGACATCGAGCTGGAGCTGCGCTCACGCGCCGTCGCCCGCGCCATCGAGGCGGTGCGCGCGGGGATACCGCCCGGCCCACCCCACGCGACGCTGGTGGTGAGCTTCCCGCCCTCCATCAATGCCGCGTCCATGCAGCGCATGGGCGACCGGGCTCGCCGCTTCTTCGACACCCTCCCCAACACACGCAACGCGCGCTTCCTCCAGAGCCCGGGCTTCATCGGGGTCGACATGGAGACCACGCTCACCGACGAGGTCCTGCTCGCGCAGCTCCGGACGTTCGCCCAGGACCACCTGAGCCTCTCCGAGCTGCACCCGGACGTCTGGCCGCCCATCGTCGTGCGCGACCCCGCGGACACGCGGGCCCGCCTGCAGGAAGGCGCGGGCGATCGCTACAGCTACCGCCAGCTCGACGACTTCACCGACACCATCCAGCGCTACCTGCAGCGGCTGCCCATCGTCTCCAAGGTGACTCGCACGGGCGTGCTCCCCGAGAAGATCTTCCTGGAGTACTCGCAGGAGCGGCTCGCCTCCTACGGCCTCCAGAACTCCGGGCTCGCCAACATCCTGTCGGCGCGCAACATCACCACGCCGGGCGGCATCATCGAGGTGGGCGAGAAGGGCGTGACCATCGACCCGTCCGGCGAGTTCACCAGCGAGACGCAGGTGGGCGACGTCGTCGTCACCACCAGCGCCCACGGCGCGCCGGTGTACCTGCGCGACCTGGTGGACGTGCGGCGCGACTATCAGAGCCCCGCGCGCTTCCTCAACTTCCTCGTCGCCCGCGACGCGCAAGGGCGCTTCCTCCGCTCGCGCGCCATCACCCTGGCCATCAACATGCGGCCGGGCGCGCAGATTGGGGAGTTCGGCCGGGATGTCAGCGCGGAACTCGCGAATGTGCAGCGCGTGTTGCCCGAGGACCTCATCATCCGCCGCACGTCGGACCAACCGCTGCAGGTGAAGGAGAACGTCAGCCTGTTCATGACGTCGCTCTATGAAGCCATCATCCTGGTGGTGCTCGTCGCCCTGGTGGGCTTCTGGGAGTGGCGGACCGCGCTCCTGCTGGCCTTGTCCATTCCCATCACGCTCGCGATGACGTTCGGACTGATGGACGTGGTGGGCGTGGACATCCAGCAGATCTCCATCGCGTCGCTCATCATCGCGCTGGGGTTGCTGGTGGACGACCCGGTGGTGGCCAGCGATGCCATCAAGCACTCGCTGGCGCTGGGTTGGAAGCCACGCATCGCCGCGTGGCTGGGGCCCACCAAGCTGGCCACGGCCATCCTGTTCGCCACCATCACCAACATCGCCGCCTACCTGCCGTTCCTCACGCTGCCCGGAGACACAGGGAAGTTCATCCACACGCTGCCCATCGTGCTGACGCTGTCGCTCGTCTCCTCGCGCATCGTGTCCATGACGTTCATCCCCCTGCTCGCCTCCACCATCCTGCGCGCGCCCACCAAGCCGGAGCCCACGCCGGAGGAGCGGCGCTCACGAGGCTTCGCGCGGCGCTATCACCAGGTGGTGGGCTGGGCCATCGACCACCGACTGTTCGTCGTTGGCTTGGCGCTCGTCATCCTGGTGCTCGCCGCGCTCGTGGGTTCGCGCGTGCGCTCGGCGTTCTTCCCCAAGGACCTGTCGTACCTGTCCTACGTGGACGTCTGGCTGCCCGAGGACGCCACGCTCGCGGCCACCAAGGAAGTCTCGCGCCAGGCCGAGGCCGTCATCCAGGAGGTCGCCGCCGAGTACGGCAAGGCCCACCCTGACTCCGACGGCAAGCCGCGCACCATCCTCGAGTCCGTCACGGAGTTCGTGGGAGGAGGCGGGCCGCGCTTCTGGTTCTCGGTGGCGCCCGAGCAACAACAGCTCAACTACGCGCAGCTCGTCATCCAGGTGCGAAACAAAGAGGACACGCGCGCGCTCGTCCCGCTCTTCCAGGAGCGACTGTCACGCCAGGTCGCGGGCGCCCGCCTGGACGTGCGGGAGCTGGAGACCGGCAAGCCCGTGGGCATCCCCGTGTCCATCCGCTTGTCTGGCGAGGACATCCCGGAGCTGCGCCGGTTGGCGGACGAAGCCAAGACCATCTTCCGCGAGGCACCGGGCGGCGCGCGCACCCGCGATGACTGGGGCAGCGACACCTTCTCCGTGAAGCTGGAGGTGGACCCGGACCGCGCCAACCTCGCGGGCGTCACCAACCTGGATGTGGCCACCTCATCGGCCATCGCCATGAACGGCGTCACGGTGGGCCAGCTCAACGAGGGCAACCATCAGATCGACATCGTGGCGCGCCTGCGCGGCGAGGAGCGCGCGCAGCTCAGTGACATCGAGAACCTCTATGTCAGCGCGCGCAACGGGCCGCAGAAGGTGCCGCTCCAGCAAGTGTCACGCATCGCGTACTCACTTCAGACGGAGAAGATTCGACGGAGGGATCAATTCCGCACCATCACCGTGGCCACGTTCCCACAGTCCGGCGTGCTGCCCTCCGAGGTGATGAAGGCGGCGAAGCCCCGACTGGATGCGCTCGGCGGCACCCTGCCCCTGGGCTACACGTTGGAGGTGGGCGGCGAGGCGGAGGAGCAGGTGAAGAGCTTCTCCAGCATGCGGCTGGTCCTCATCATGCTGCTGGTGTCCATCTACATGGCGCTCGTCATCCAGTTCAAGAGCGCGGTCAAACCACTCATCGTCTTCGCGGCCCTCCCCTTCGGCGCGGCGGCGGCGCTGGTGTCCCTGGTCGTCATGGGCGCCCCGTTCAGCTTCATGGCCTTCCTCGGGGTCATCAGCCTGATGGGTGTCATCGTCAGCCACATCATCGTTCTCTTCGATTACATCGAGGAGATGCATGAGCGCGGAGAGCCCTTGCGCGAAGCCCTGCTGGACGCCGGCATGATGCGCTTGCGTCCCGTGCTGGTGACGGTGGGCGCGACGGTGCTCGGCCTGTTCCCGCTCGCGCTGCATGGTGGCCCGCTGTGGCAGCCGCTCTGCTACGCGCAGATAGGCGGCCTGACGGTGGCGACCGTGCTGACGCTGCTGCTGGTGCCCGTCCTGTATACGATGGTCGTGCGCGACCTGAAGTGGATCCGCTGGGATGTCGCTCCGTCCCACGCAACCGACTCGTCGGGGACTCCGCCCCCGCCGCCTCACCCGCCCTCGTAGCTCCAGGAAGCCATCATGTCCGACACCTCGCAGACTCTCGAACTTCCCCTCCTGCCCTCGCTCGGCTCGCAGCTCCTGCGCGCGGCGGTGACCCGCAAGCCCTCGCGCGCCGCCGAGTTCCCGCGTCTGGGGATGCGCGTGGCCCGAGTCGTCCCGGGCGCCGAGCAGCTCGCGCGCTACCGCGAGGTGTGCGGCTTCGAGGCGGACGGCTTCCTGCCCGTGACGTTTCCCCAGGTGCTCGCCACGCCGCTGCACATCGCGCTGCTCAACCGGCCCGAGTTCCCCTATCGCCTGCTCGGAATGATTCACGTCCGCAATGTCATCCGGCAGTACCAGCGGCTGGCGGACACCGCGCCGCTGTCCATCACGTGCACTCTGGGCGAGCAACGCGAGGCGCGCCTCGGGCGAGAGATTGATCTGCACACGCGCGTGGAGACCGAAGGCGTCCTGGCGTGGGAGGCCGTCACCACCATGCTGCGCAAGCTCCCGGGCCAGGAGGCCGCCGCACGCAAGGAGCGTGGACCGCAGACGGAGGACGTGGATCCCTTCCAGCAGAGCCGCCCCGCCCCGTGGCAGGTGTCACTCGACACGGGCTGGCGCTACGCGAAGACCTCCGGGGACTACAACCCCATCCACCTGCATGCGTTGTCCGCGCGCCTGTTCGGCTTCCCGAGAGCCATTGCGCACGGCATGTGGACGCTGGCGCGCTGCGTGGCGGAGATGGGCGAAGCCGCCGAGGCACCGGCCCTCACGCTCACCTGTGAGTTCCGTCGACCGTTGTTCCTGGGCTCGAGCGTCCGCTTCCAGACCACGCGCACCGAGGGGGCCGTGGCCTTCCGAGTCTCCTCGGAGGACGGCACGCCGCACCTCCAGGGCGAGCTGAAGCCGACGGACGCCGCGCCCACCGCTCGGAACTGAGGAGAGACCGCGGAGGCCTCAAGCCCATGGTGACTGTGCGCCCCGAGAGCGGGCCAGAAACCGTGGGCGGAGAAAACGGGTCAGGGTGATGCGCGTCCGCCGATTTCCGGAAAGCGCTCGTAGGTCCGTTTGAGCACTTCGAGGTGGGCGGGGTTGTCGAGGTCGAGTGGCGCATCGGTGAGCTGTACAACCCAGCTCCCCGTCTCCGTGCGCCGTGCCCGCTTCAGCAGCTCCGCATCACGGGTTGGATCCGGGAACCCGATGGCAAGCGCGGCGGCGGCGGACCAGTAGTTCAACCATCCAAGGCGATGCGGAATCGCAGGGGAACGGAGCTTCTCTGCGAACTTGAGTGCCGGTAGTCCAAGGGGAGGAGCTCCTGGCTTGTGGATCGGATCGCGTGTTTGCCGTGCAATCTCGACGCCCGCGCGAAATGGCGTCGCATGGCCCCAGAACGCACGCGCACTCTCTGCCACGAAAGCAAGCACATCGACTGAGGCGGCAAAGACCAAATCGGTCAGTGGCAGTTCGGCATGGACATCGAGCACGGGCTGCCCGCCCGGCGCTTGTCGTGGGCGCATGCGCAATCCAAAAATCGTCACAGGGAAACTCTCGTCGCCATTGCACACGAGCGGAAAGCCTCCGTCCTTGCTCCCTTTGAGCAGCCACGTATCGCGCTGGGGCAATGCGATGAGGTGACCGTCCTCAGCAACCGTCCAATCGAGTCGCAGCCCAGGAAGAGACCGCTCCATTCCTTGAACGATCTCAAGCGCGCGTTTGTCATGAGCAGGCAGCGAAGGGGCGTAGACGATGATGGCGAGGGCCTCATGCGTCGTCATCGGGCGCACCCCGTGACGACGAACTTCAAAGTAGGCTCCGCAAGTTCCAGTGCGACTCTATGCGCAGCGGTGCTCACTCCAACGACGAAGCCGTATCCGCATGCCTGTGCGATGTCGCGCTCTTCCAGCATCTCTGCCACCTGCCCTTTGATCACCTGCCTCTTGAGAAAGGCGGAGTACGTAGCAAATTGGTCGGTCTTGATCTCCCACAGGATGCGCGCGCCCACCTGCAGCGCATCAAAACGCTTCCCACCAACGAGCACATCCTTGCCGGGGTAGCGGTTCGGAGGAAATGTGTCGGCGCACGCGTTGTGAATCGCGTCTCCGCCCGCGTGAGATACTGGGACGGGCTCACAACTGGCGGGGCGCGTCCGGTCCCTGGCCCCAGGCGGCATCGGGGGCTGCCAGTTTTGTCCCGCGGTCTCTGGGTCCAGATTCGGCTCCCGCCTCGATATGGCCTCTCGGGATGCCCCTTTCGCGCCCTTGGCCGCTGAGGCTTCCTCGGGAAGCTGGTGGCGGAGTTCATACCCATCCAGCTCTTCTTTGATCGCGACAGCGACGACCACCACTCCCAGCACAATGACAGCTCCCAGGACAATCTCGGGAGCCGCCAGCACGCAGACCCCGAGCCCCACTGCCGCGGCGTCCGCGGAGGCGACCGTGCACCGGCCCGTGGTGTCGTGGAACTCGACCCGGTCGTGGTCCAGCGCGGAGTAACACCGCTCCACGAGTACAGGCCAAGGCTGGGAGGCTTCACGAACGACGCACCGCCCGCCATCAGTCCACGGCAACTTCGCCGCGCGCTGAAGGTTGGCGGCCCTTTGGCTTCGTATCCCGTGCGAACTGGGAGACGGTGTCGACGTCGCGCAGGCAGAAACGAGAATCAGCACCGCGAGGCAGGCTCGAAAGCGCATCGCGGCATCATTCCCAATCGCCACGGTGCTGCAATCTCCGCCCGCCGACTTTCCTCCTGCGGCCCCATGACTTGAGCCGCTGGGCCAGAAGTTTCCGCGTCCGAGCCTCAGCTTCGTGAGAAGCCGCGCTTCGCCAACTCGATGCGGGCGATGACGCCCTTGTGAACTTCGTCCGGCCCGTCCGCGAGCCGCAGGCTGCGTGCCTGGGCGAAGAAGTTCGCGAGCGGCGTGTCGCGCGACACGCCCGCCCCTCCGTGCAGTTGGATGGCGTCATCCACCACGCGCTGGAGGACATTGGGCGCCACCACCTTGATGGCGGAGATCTCCGTCATCGCCGCCAGTGCGCCCACCGCGTCGATCTTCCACGCGGCATAGAGCGTCAGCAGTCGCGCCTGGTCGATGGCGATGCGCGCCTCGGCCACCCGCTCTCGATTGCCACCCAGGTTGAGCAGCGGCTTGCCGAACGCCGTGCGCGACATGCCTCGGTCGATCATCAACTCCAGCGCCCGCTCCGCCGCGCCAATGCAGCGCATGCAGTGATGGATGCGGCCCGGGCCCAGTCGCCCCTGGGCAATCTCGAAGCCCTTGCCGGGCCCCGCGATGATGAAGTCGCGCGGCACGCGCACGTCGCGGAAGTGGACCTCGCCGTGGCCGTGAGGCGCATCCAGGTCACCGTAGACCGGGAGCATCCGCTGGATGCTCACCCCCGGCGCGTCCAGCGGCACCAGCACCATCGAGTGCTGATGATGCCGGTCCGCGGACGCATCGGGCGTACGGGCCATGAATATGGCCACCTTCGCCCGAGGGTCCCCCAAACCCGAGGTCCACCACTTCTTACCGTTGAGGACCACCTCGTCGCCCTCGACGACCGCGGTGGCCTGCATGTTGGTGGCGTCCGACGAGGCCACGTCCGGCTCGGTCATGCAGAACACCGAGCGAATCTCCCCAGCGAGCAGCGGCGCGAGCCACTGGCGCTGCTGCGCCTCGGAGCCGTAGCGCCAGAGGACCTCCATGTTGCCGCTGTCCGGCGCGTTGCAGTTGAAGACCTCGGGGGCCATCAGGCTGCGCCCCATCGCCTCCGCGAGCGGCGCGTACTCCAGCGTGCTCAGTCCCGCCCCCAACTCCGGGTCGGGGAGGAAGAGGTTCCACAGCCCCTCGGCCCTCGCTCGGGCCTTCAGCGCCTCCATGCGCGCGGGGACCTTCCACTGCCGCCAGTCCGGGCCCGCGCTGCTCGCCTGCACCTCGGCCCAGTACTCGGACTCCACCGGCTCGATGTGCTCGCGCATGAAGCGCCGCACCCGCTCCAGGTAGTCCTTGGCCTTGTCGCTCGGTTCGAAGTGCATCTCGGCGCTCCCGCTTGGAGGAAGGCGACCATCCTCGGGTCGTCACCATTGATGAATCCAGTGAATGTTGGTCATCTGTACACATGAAGGACGTTCAAGAGACACCGAGGCTGAGCCAGCTCGACCTCAACCTCTTCCGCGTCTTCGATGTCGTCCTGCGCGAGGGAAACCTCACGCGGGCCGCCGAGGTCCTCTTCCTCAGTCAGTCCGCCGTGAGCCACGCGCTGGCTCGACTGCGCGAACAACTGGGCGCGCCGCTGTTCGTGCGCGAGGGCCGCGGCCTGACGCCCACCCCGCTCGCCGAGCGCGTGGCCCCCGAGATTCGCGAGGCGCTCACCCTCTTCCAGCAGGCGGTGCACCGCACCCGCCACTTCGACCCCGCGCGCGACGCCGTCCACGTCACGCTCGCCATGAACGATGAGCTGGAGCCCGCGCTCCTGCCGCCCCTGCTCGAACGACTCCGCCAGAGTGCGCCGCTCGCGCGTGTCACCAGCGTGCGGCTGGAGCGGGGCAAGCTCGAACGAGACCTCGCGTCAGGACGACTGGACCTGGCCATCGACGTGGCGCAGGCGACGAGCCCACACCTGCGCCACGCCGTGCTGCGGAAGGACCGCTTCTGCGTGGTGAGCGCGCGCCGCCGCACGCTGGACGTGAAGCGCTACCTCGCCGCGCGCCACATCACCGTGTCATCCCGGCGCACGGGGCTGGCCATCGAGGACCTGGTGCTGAGCCGGCTGGGCTATCAGCGAGACCTCGCCGTGCGCTGCCAGCACTACGAGGCCGCGTGCCGCATCGTCGCGGACTCCGACCTCCTGCTGACCATGCCCCGGCATCGCGCCAAGGCCATCAACGCCCCGCTCGGCAATCACTTGCTGCCCATGCCCGTGGCGCTGCCTCCCGTGGAGTTCCACCTCTACTGGCACCGGCAGGTGGACAGTGAGCCCCTGAACCAATGGCTGCGCTCCGAGTTGCTGGCGCTGGAGACCACCGCACCGAGCGAGCGGACGCGGTAGGGCCGGCTTCATGTTTCTTCACGCGCCATACAAGCGCGCGCAATGGCCCTCCCGCACATTGGGCATCGTCGAAGTCGTGACGTGCCCGCGGGCCAGGTGCCCCATTTCACTGAGAGAAACCCATGATCAAGCGAATCGCCATTGCCACCACCGCCGTCGCCGCCTTCGTGCTCCTCACCGGCTTCGCCATGCGCGGAGGCCATCCGGGCTGGGGCCGCGACCCCGAGCGCATGCGGCAGATGGTGACCTGGCGCCTCAATGACAAGCTGGACGACCTGAACGCCACGCCCGCGCAGCGCCAGTCCATCGGCGCCATCAAGGACCGCGTCTTTGACGACGGCAAGCAGCTCATGGAGGACCAGCGGGCCGTGCGCGACGAGGTGGTCACCCAGCTCGAGTCGGACGCTCCCGACGCGCAGAAGCTCCACGCGCTCGTGGATGCGCGCATCGACGCGATGCGTGCCTTCGCGCACCGCATCACGGACGCGGCCCTGGAGGTGCATCGCACCCTGACGCCCGCCCAGCGTCAGGAGCTGGCCTCGGAGTACCGGGAGCACACCGGCCAGAAGTGAGCGGCAGCCAACAGCCCCCTGCGCCTTCCGCCTCCGTGACGCACTCAACGGGCGGCGAGAAGGACAGGTGGGCACCGTGGAGGGCCACACCTATCGTTTTCGTGTGGACTACACCGACTATGCCCGGCGCATCCGCTCCTTCGCTTCACTGGCCGACGTCTCCGAGTATGGCCAGGTCCTCGAAGGGGGTCGCGAGTACCCACTCTTCCGGCTCGTCCTTCCGGGCAAACGCTGGCTGGTGCTCACATCGGGCTTCCACGGTGAAGAGCCCGCGGGCCCGCTGACGCTGGCCGAGCACCTGCCCGAGGTCATCGCCCACGCGAAGGCGCGCGGCGTGGGCCTGCGCATCTATCCATGCATCAACCCCTCCGGCTTCGAGGACGGCACGCGCTACAACCGCAGCGGCGAGAAGCCGAACAATGACTTCCTGCGCTACGAGGTCGCCCCCGGTGAGTGGCGCGGCGAGCTGAACGGAGAGCCGCCCTTCCTGCGGTGGGCGCTCTACGACGGAGGGCCCAAGGAGACGCGCGCGGTGCGAACGGACCTCGCGCGCTTCGCTCCGCCCGACGCCGCGCTGGACATCCATCAGGACAACTACCTGCCGGGTCCCGCGACGTATGCCTATACCTTCGGAGACAAGGCAGCGTACCGGCCCCTGGTCGCGGCCTGCGCGGCCCGCGTGGCGGTGCTGCGACAGCGCAAGGTGGACGAGAACAACGTCACCGACGCGGACGGACTCATCGAGTTCCACGACGGCAGCGTCACCGATTGGTACATGCGCCAAGGTGTCCCCTGGGCGGCGACGCTGGAGACCACCACGGTGACGCCCCTGGAGACGTGCCACGCGGTCAATCTCATCTGGATTCGCGGCTTCATCGACCTGGCCGCGGGCGTGAGGCCCGGAGCGCCGCCGTGATACGGATGTGGCATGACTTCGAGTCCGGCAACCCAGGCGCTCTTCAAAGCCATCCACAACTATTCTCGGCTCGCCGAGTTTCGTAACGCAGAGCACGAAGACGCGGCCGCGATGCAGGCCCTGCGCGAGGCGTTGGCGCAAGGCGCGGACTGGAAGGCCCTCCTAGGACCGGGCGGGCGTGACGCCGCCTTTACCGCGGCCACGTGCGCGGATGGCGCGCCGCTCGCGGCACTCCTCGACCATGGCGTTCCGCTGAACCATGAGGCAGGTGGGGACGGACAGTTGATCCACCGCGCGGCCTCCTTTGGCCGGCTGGGCGTCATCCAGATGCTGGTGGCGCGCGGCGTGCCCGCGGATGTGCGCGATGGGGGCAATCGGACGCCCCTGGACCATGCGCGCGCCTGGAGGCACGGTGCGAACGCGGTCTCCGGGCTGATTGAGCTGATGCAGGCCCAGGGATGCAAGCCACAGCCCGCGCGACGGACGGATGATCTGCTGGCGGACCCGGTCCGCGCCCTGCTCCCGGAACTCGCCGCCGAGCTGTCTCCGGCGACGCGCACGACGCTCGAACGCGCCGTGGCCGCGTTCTTCACCGAGTACGCCGGAGGCAAGGCGAAGGACTTCCTGTTGGAGCTGGCCGAGCATCAGGACGGCGCGATGCTCGCGGCGGGGATTCGCATCGTGCAGCGCGCGAGCACCGCCAAGGTTCAGCCGAAGACGACTCGGACGAAGCGGCTGACGCTCGCGCACATCGGCGACCTGGAGGTGGAGGGCGACTGCAACGCGGTGAACCTCATCGTCACGGGCAACCTCACCGTGAAGGGACTGCTGTCCAACTACGAGGGGGCGCTCGTGTGCGTGGGCGGAGACCTGAAGGTGGAGTCCGCCTGGAGCGAGGGCCCACTGTGGGTGGGCGGAGACCTGCGCGCGGACACGGTGTTCGCCGGCGCCGACAACGACTACGGCGCCACGGTGCGCGGAACCCTGGAGGCGCCCACGATCCTCCAGTTCGACCACGTCATCCAAGCGGGCACGTTGCGGGTGGAGCGCCACTTCCGCGAGCGCGGCGCCGTCCCCTCGGAGCTGACAGGGACGCTCGCAGCCGCGCTGAAGATGAAGAAGTGGTAGGCCGCGCTCACGCGAACACGGGCCACGGCGTGCTGCGCAGACCGGCCGCCCAGTTGTTGTGGCGACCGTCCCAATACCCGATGGTGAGCTGACCCACGTCCACCTCGTCGATGCAGTTGACGTTGACGGAGACGAACGCACCGCCAATCTCCTCGACGTCGCCCGCGCCGAAGCACTGGACGCCGCAGTGCTTGCAGAAGGAGCGGCTGTTCGGGCTGCCCTCGTTGCGGAACTCACCCAGGTGCTCGGCACCCGCGACCAGCCGGAACGCGTCCGGCTTCATCCCCACGGAGGTCACGCCGAACTTCGTGCAGTAGGTGCAGTTGCACCGGCTCGCGCCCCGGCTCAGGTCCATCCGCGCCTCGAACCGCACTGCGCCGCAGATGCACTTGCCCGTGTAGGTCTTCTCGTTGCTCGTCGCCTTCGAATCGGTCTGGCTCATCGTGTGTCTCCGGTGTGTGCGCTGCGATGGGATGGTTCTATCTGCGTCAGATGACAGCCTTTTGTCAGGTTTCTTCCAGGCGACCCAGCATCCCCACGAGTCCCCCGGCGCCGCGCACGAAAAGTCGCTAATTCTGGGATCCCGGCGGAGGCCCGCCCTCCTCTACGTGGAAGGCCTTCCCCCCAGGTTCCCCCATGCCGCCCGATTCCGTTCCCCGCCCCGAGTCAGCTCGGGAAGACCGTCCGGCCCGACGCACGGCGTGGCGCGCAGGGGTGTTGGGCGCGGCGCTCCTCGTGGCAGGTGTGGGCTGGTGGGCATGGCGCGAGCCCCACCCGTCTTCCGCGCAGCACTCGGCCAAGTCCAGTCCCGCGGTGATTGCACAGCCCGGCGAGACACATCGGGCCGGGGCGGGTGGGAACGTGCTCGCGGAGACCTCAGCCACCGCCGCGCCGCGCCGGTTCGATGCACCGCCCTGCTGGCAGGACCTGGAGCGCTTCAATTCGGAGGTGACGCTCGGCACGTTCCGCGAGTGGGCCGCACCGATGCTGCGCTCGGGAGATGCATTGGTGCGCGAGTACCTCCAGGCACGACTCGCGGAGCTCATTGGTCGCGACGCGGCGAGAGCCGGCGAGGTGCTCGACTGGGCACGCGAGGCCCCCACCGACGAGCTGGAGGTGCTGCTGTCTGGACTCAAGGACAGCGAGGCGGTGCACCTGCCACAGGTCGCCGCGCGCCTCACGGCCATGAGCCTGGATGCGAGCCTGGAGGCCGAGCGGCGCACGGGCCTGTTGCTCGCGCTGGAGACGCAGCGCCACTTCGAGCCCGCGGTGCTCACGCGGCTCACCGCGTTCGCGAAGGACCCGGCCTCGGGCGAGGCGGGCTGGGTGGCCACGCGCACGCTGGGCACGGTGATGGCCGAGGACGCGCACCGCACGGGCGAGGTCCGGCCGTATCTCGACAGCCTTCTCACCGTGAGCACCGAGTCCCCCGATGAGCAGATCCGCTACCTCGCGCTGACGATGCCGCTGCACGCGGACCCCGTGCTCGACGCGAAGAGCACCGAGCGCTACGCGCGCATCCTCACCTCCGAGGGCAGCGAGGACGGACGGCAGGCGGCGGCGCACGACCTCTCGCTGGCCGAGGACAAGGCCCACGTGTTGGACCTCTACGCGAAGGCCTTCCCTGGCGAGCAGAACGTCTGCGTGCGCTGGGCGATCTTCCGCTTCGCCGCGCGCGCCGCGGGCCGCGACGCCCTGCCTGTCATGGCCACCATGGCGCTCGTCGATCCGCGCTTCCAGCCGACGTACCAGGACTTCGAGCGCATCTACGCCAGCGGCGTCCTCGACTTCGAGCGCGTGTGGCTGAGCCTCTCCACCCAGGACCCCTTCGGCTGCCTCCACCACGACGAGTGAGCCCCATGACCGTCCCCCACTCCTGTCGAGCCAGCGTCGCCGGGCTGCTGCTGATGCTCTCCCCCTTCGCAGGCGCCCACGCGCAGACGTCCTCGCCTCCGGCGCTGAAGGCCGAGACGTGTTCGCTCGACGGGCTGATGGACTCCATCCGCCGGGGCCTTGGCTCGAAGTCAGAGGCCTATCGAAGCTATCTGCGCACGCTGCTGCGGGAGACCGCCGTCACGCTCCCGGAGGCGCAGCTCCGCGACGCGTTCGCGCGTGAGCGGGACCCGGCCATGGTCGAGCACCTGGCCGCCGCGCTGGTGGCGAGGACCGACCGCGGATTGGAGTCGAGCGCCTTGGACGCGGTCCGTGAGCGAGCCCTGGGAGACGCCGACCCCGCGGTGCGCGCCGCGACCGTGCGCGCCATGCGGCGCAGCAGCGCGCTGGAGCGCACCGGGGACATGTACGAGCGATTGATGCGCGATGCCTCGCCCGAGGTGCGGCGCGAGGCGGCGACGAACCTCATCGAGGACAACCAGTTCGTCTACTCGGGCCACCACGGCCCCGCGGCGGACGCGGCCGTGGCGGCGGCGGTGGGCTCGACGGATCCGAGCCTCACCGCGCGAATCCTCGGCACCGTGTCCACCGAGGCCATCAGCGCGGACTCGCAGGCGCGACTCCAGCGGATGCTGCGCGGTGGAGACGCCAGCGTGCGCGCGGCCGCGGTCACCGCGCTGGGGGGCGTTCCCGCCTCCGGCATGAAGACCTCTCGGGAGTCCTTGCTCGCCATGTATCGCGAGGAGGAGGACCCCGGGGTGCGCAAAGCCATTCTTCAGAGCATCGCCCGGTTGGGGTTCTCCGGCGCGGTACCCGACCTCCAGCGCTTGCGAGAGGTGGACCCACGATTGGCGCCCGAGGTGGACGCCTGGACGCGGGTGCTCGGCATGGGCCTCCAGGAGTGGAGCCTGCTCCTGAGGGAGAAGCAGCGGTTGAGTCAGGCTCGGTGAAACGACCCGAAAGGAACAAGGAACCACGATGCGCAACACGACGATGATGCTGGCGGCGCTGACGTCCCTGGCGCTCCTTCCCACGGCCTCGAGCGCGTACAGCGTCCGCTCGCCCTTCCCTGGCACCGTCACGGCCACGACGTACTACTCGTCCGGCACGTTCCACGGCGCGGTGGATATCGGCGCGAGCAGCTGCAACTACTGGGGCGCCGAGACGGGCGTGGTGGCCACCCTGTCGTGGGACGTCTCCATCCGCACCACGGGCGTTGTCTGCAACGGCAACGGCAGCGGCAACCAGAACGAGGCGAAGCACGCCTGGTCGGATGGCTACACGTTCCGTCAGTGGCACTGGATCAACACGAGCGACTCCTACGACCGCACGTGTGACCGCTGCCAGGTGGGCAACATTGGCGGGACGGGCAACGCGACGGGCCCGCACGCCCACCTTCAGTACGACCGTTACGGGACCAACGTCACGTCTTGGTACAGCGTGTCGAAGGGCCAGAGTGTCAACCGCAGCACGAACGTGGGCAGCATTCGCTAGCTCTGTGTCGTGACGTCGAGCGCCATCCGGCGCGCCCGCGAGGAGACCCCTGGCCCCCGTGCTACGGTTCATTTCGCTGTCGCTCCGGAGCCCCGCTCCCAGCCCCGGCGGACGCCCTCGCTCCTGAAGCGAAGGCGCCCGCTGTACTCCCCAGCCCCGCGATGAAGCCCCGATGAGCCCACAGACTTCTTCCCCCCGTTCAGCGGACCACCGCCCGTCGCGCGCGGATGCGCGGCGCAACTTCGAGCGCCTGTTGGCCGCGGCCGAGGCCGCCTTCGTCGAGCGCGGCACGGACGCCTCGCTGGAGGACATTGCCCGCCGCGCCGAGGTGGGCATTGGAACGCTGTATCGCCACTTCCCCACGCGCGACGCGCTGCTCGCGGCGCTGCTCCAGGACCGGCTCCGCGTGCTGGGACAGCGAGCGACCGAGCTGCTCGAGTCGCCCTCACCCGCCGAGGCGCTGGCCATCTGGTTGCGAGCGCTCGTCCAGCACAGCGCGACCTACCGAGGGCTCGCGGGGCCGATGCTCCAGTTGCTGTGCGCGGACGAGGACCTGACCAGCGCGTGTCACGACATGCGCGAAGCAGGACAGCGCGTGCTCGCCAGGGCCCAAGCGGCGGGAGTCATCCGCGCGGATGTCAGCGCACCGGATGTGATGGCACTCGCCAACTCGGTGGCCTGGGCCGCGGAGCAATCCCCCGTGGATCCCGCCCGCGCGGACCGACTGCTCGCCATCATGCTCGAAGGCCTGCGCACACCGCCGTCCGCCGCGTAGCGAAGCACGGCTGTCGGGCCACGGCCCCCAACCCACATCCGCACTGCGCGCCTGCGACTACCGGCTGGACATCAGGCGCGTCCACAGCGTGAGCAGGTTGCGGACCACGGGGCCTTCGGGAATCTCGGCCACGGGGGGCACGTCCACCTGCACACCTTGCTCCGCCAGCCGTGTGAAGGGGTTCGCCGGGTCCTGCGTCTTCAACGGCACCGAGGGGTCCGCCGGACGGAAACCAAACGCCAGCGCCCGCTCCTGCACCGGACGGCTGTGCAGATATCGCAGCCACTCGGCCGCCGCGGTCTTCTGCTTCGGCGTCACCCAGCTCGCCTGCAACACCGCCGCGGGGTGGTCGCTCCACAGCGTCAACGACGGGTAATACACCTTGAGGTTTCCCCATCGGCCCTGCGCGTTGGCGATCTGCGAAATCGCCAGGTTCTCGTACACCACCGCCACGTCGTACTTGGACGGCCCGAAGCGGACCATGTCGGTCATGAACGTGCCCGTGGATGGCTCGAAGCGCGTCACGCCCTTCTCCAACTGCTTCACCCAGTCCTGGAACTTGGGGTCCAAGAGGTCCCCCACCGTCAGGCCCGTGCGCTTGCCGTAGAACTCCATCGTCGCCAGCAACAACGCCTGCAACCCCGAGTTGGAGCGCGTGGGGTCCGTGTGGCCCAGCTTCACGAAACCCCAGTCCGCCTTGCCGCCAATCGCGGGCCAGCCCTGGTCGCTCGCCACCGCCTTGTGCAGCGTCTTCCACGACACGCCCTGCCCCGCGTTCGCCTTCTGGAGCACCTGCGCGCGGTCCTCCCATACGACGAAGACGAGCGGCGTAATCACCAGCGGCTGCGGCGCCGCGTCTCCATCCGTGGCGAACAGCGGACCTCGCGAGGGGTCCGTGGCCCAGTCCGAGGAGAGCATCCGCAACACCGCGCTGTCCGCCGGGCTCCACACCGTGGGCTTCTCTCGCCCATCCAGGATGGCCTGCGCCGCGTCCAGCGAGCCCCGCCCCACCAAGGTCACCTTGATGTCCGGGTGCTCCTGCTGGAAGCCCGCCGCCGCGGCCTCTACCCAGTCCTTCTTCTCCGTGCTGTAGAGGAAGGAGATCTCCGTCACGTCCCGAGACGGCGTCGCCGCGCTCGCGGTGCTGGCGCCCGGCACCTCGTCCCCCCGCTTGGAGGTCAGGTAGAAGACGCCGCCCACTGCGGCGAGGAATCCGATGATGATGAGGACCTTGGGCTTCATGACGCGACTCCCACCGCTTGGAACGACTGGAGGGACTCCTCGAAGGCACCAAGCTCGCCGTTCATCCGGCCCAGTTCCTCGTTGAGGTCCCCGTACATGCTTTCGGTTGCCTGCGCATCCAACGCGCGCAGGCGCATCACTTGGGCGGGCAGCCCCTGCATCGTCGCCGCGATGCGCGTCAGGTTGGCCAGCACTCGCTCATACGCCGCGCCAATGTCCCGCAGCGCCTTAAGCTGCGCCTCGTGCGCCGCCCGGGCGCTCTCATACTGAGCCCGCGCCTCGGCGTCCCCCGCCTGCGTCGCCTGCTGGGAGGTGACGCGAACGGCCTCTCGCACCGCCTGGGCATCCGTCGCGCGCAGGAAGGCGGACAGCTCGTCGCCGCGCGAAGCCAGCCGCCACGCCCGCTCCTCCAGCTCCTTCAGCGACGTCAGCGCCAGCCCCAGGTGGGCACGCACGCCCTCGGGCGCATCTTCCAGCGCGTTCTCCAACGAGCGCCGCGCGCCGAGCATGCCGAGCATCGCCTCGCGCACCCGGGGGTCCACGAAGGCCCGCGCGTCCAGCGGACCGCCCGCCCGCGCGCCCTTCGGGCTGGACAGCACCCCGCGCCAGAAGTCGGGCGAGGCCAGGTCCCACGCCACCATGGCCGCGTAGGCCGCGCCGCCCAGCGCGAGCACCGGCCACGAGTGCAGCGCCGCCGCACCCAGGGCTCCAGCCCCCGCCACCCCCAGGTTCAGGGGAGCCGCCGCCGCGCGCCCCAGCACGCGGGGCAGGTGCTGCAGCAAGGTGCTCACGCCGCGCTCGGCCATCGAGGCGCCTCCCAGAGGTCGGCCGTGGAAGAGTCGGCGGTGGAAGAAGAACGAGGCATGGTCAGAAGAACGAGGCAACGTCCCGGTATACCTGGACGATGTCCTCCACGTTGCCGCGAGAGAACGAGCCCTTGCCCGACTCGGCGATCTGCTCCAGGACCTGCCCCTCCGCGTCGTTGCCGTAGGCGATGGTGAAGACGCGCACCGCGGACTCCCGCTCGCCGTCTCCCGTGAGCCCCGCCTTGAGCTGCGCGAGCGATAGCACGCTGCTCTCGTCCCGACCGTCCGTCATCACCACCACCGCGTGGATGCGACCGGGCGCGACCTTCGCTCGCGCCTGGGAGGCCCGGTATGCGGCCAGCGTGGCCTCGTACAGCGCCGTGCCACCATCCGCGAGCGCCAGGTCGATGCGGCTGCCCAGCTCCGCGCGCCCCGCGGCATCGAGCACACGCGGCCCCACCACGGGATAGACGTTGTTGTCGAAGAAGAGCAGGGCCACCTCGTCCCGGTCGGAGAGCGTCTCGAGGAAGCGGCGAGCGCCGACCTTCGCCTCGGCCAGCGGGCGCCCCTTCATGCTGCCGGACTTGTCGAACACGAAGACGATGTCGGTGGCCTTCTTCGTCTGGCGCCATGTGGCGAGCAGCGACTCCAGCACATTCGCCTCGGGGACCTCCAGGAGCGTCTGAGGCTGGCGGGGATCCGCGCCGTGCGCGGCGTCCACCGGCGAGGTGATGGCGATGGCGGGGTCCGCCGGACGGAAGCCGAGCGCGAGCGCCCGCTCCTGCGCGGGGCGGGCCTTGAGGAACGCGAGGAACGCCCCGGCCGCTGCCCGCTCCTCCGGTCCCACCCACTCCGCGTCCAGCACCGCGTAGGGGTGGTCCGACCAGAAGGTGCCCTCCACCGGGTAGAGCGCGACGAGCGGGAACGGCGCATCGGAGGCCTTGCCCTGGGACTCGATGACCAGGTTCTCGTACAGCACGGCGGCGGACATGTAGCCCGGGCCACGCTGGAGCATCTTGTCCGCGAAGAAGCCGGTGGACTTGCCGTAGTGCACCACCGTGGACTCGATGCGCTGGAGCATCGCCCGCGTCGCGTCCGAGCCCACGTCCTGCGCCGTCAGCCCGCGCGTCTTGCCGGCGCCCGCGTAGGCCTCGGCGAGCACGGCCAACAGCCCTGAGTTGGAGAACTCGGGATGGGTGTGCCCCAGCTTGAAGCTTCCCCACTCGGGGTGCCCGGAGTCGGCCCAGCCGCGCGGGCTGGCCGCCACCTTGAGCAGGTCCGCCCAGCCGAGCTGCCGGCCGGGCCAGCCCAGCGCCTCCGCCATGGGCTTCCACATCGCGATGACGATGGGGGACAGGAGCACCGGCTCGCCCTGCCCCACCAGCGGCTGGGTGCGGCCCGACGTGGCCATCCACGCGCTGTTGAGCAGCGGCAGGTACGCCGTCGAGGCCGGGCTGAACACGTGGGCCTTGAGCCGCCCGGACGCAATCTCCTGCACCGCCTCACCCGAGCCCAGGGCCTTGCCCACCACGCGGATGGGCCGGCCGCTCGCCGTCACGGCGCCGCTGCTGGCCTCGAAGGCCCGGGCCTGCTCCTCCAGCCACGTCTTCTTCTCGCTGCCGTAGGCCACGGTCAGCACCAGCGCGCGGTCTGGCATGGCCGAGGCGCGCGCGGTGGCCTCGCCCTGGGTCCCCTCGCCCGTCCCGCACTTGCAGGCGCTCAGCAGCACCAGCGCCAGCATCCCGATGTGGACCTTCCGCATCGACGTTTCTCCCCCTTCGGTGAGTCGCTGCCCACTGTGAAAGGCCCCGCCGTCGCGCCACAAGCCGGCCCCCCGGCTCCGCTGCCGTTCTCACCCCCTCGTCACACGGGCGTCACCTGTCCGTGGCAGTCGTGCCCGCTTGCTCATACGGGGTGTGGGTGAATTTCGACCTCCACGCAGGCTCCTCGTCGTTGGTTTGCCTTCCAACCGGCTGGCACAGTGGCTCGATGAAGGTGATTTGGCGGCGGATGGCCCTCCTGGGCCTGGGCGCGGCGCTGGGTGCCTGCGCGACGACCCCCGCGCCCCCTGTCCAGCGGTACTCCCTGGGCATGGCGCGCGTGGACTACCGGGACTACGCGGCGGCGAAGTCCAATCTCTGCAAGGCCGAACCGCGGTGGCTGTCGGACGAGCTGTCCGCGGTGAACGGGATGCTGGCGCGCTTCCTCCAGGAGACCGCGGACGCCACGCACCCGGACGCGGTGGAGCATCCCCAGCACCTGGCGCTCCTGCAGGAGGCCGCGCGCACCCTGCCCTCGGTGCTCACGGTGCACCAGCGCAACCTCATGAAGCTGCAGGAGTGCCGCTTCCGGCGCGCTGGAGCCTTCCCGGACATCGCCCAGCGTGGCGCGGCCCTGGTGAAGGAGTCCCAGGAGCGGCTGGCCCAGGCCCCCCAAGCCGCGGCGGCGGCGGCCCTGAGCGAGGCCCGACAGAAGTGGCGGGACGAGTCCCCGGACCGCGAGGCCACGGCCCGGCGCACCTGGTGCTCGAAGAAGCCGCAGATGGGCGAGCCGGACCTCTACTTCGCGCACCTGGCCGCCAACGAGCGCATCGAGTGGCTCTTCTGCGACGGGCACCGCGTGGAGCAGGGCGAGGACGGCGCGCTGCAGTTGGTGAGCCCCGATGGACTCAGCCGCCAGGAGCGCAAGCGCATCCAGGCCCAGCGCTACCTGGAGGCCGCGCGCGACTATCCGTCCGAGGAGATCGACCGGCCGCCGCGCACCGTGCCCGCCGAGGCGCCAAAGACCGAGGCGCCCACTCCGGAGGCTCCCGCCGCCCAGGAGCCCGCCCCGCCGTTCGAGTCGCCCTGACTCAAGGCGTGTAGGTGACGATGACGTGGTTGCCCGTCACCATCAGCCGTCGGGGCGTCGCCGAGGTGCCCTGGATGGCCAGGTCGAACACGAGCGGTAGGCGCAGCGCGCGCTGGTTCATCTCGTCCGTGAGCTGCCGCTCGTAGCCCGCGCCTTCCTTGGAGTTGAAGCGGGCCTGCACCGCCTGCGCGCGCGCCTGCACGGTGGACCCCTCCAGCGTGAGCTGCACCTCCAGGTCGGCCACCGCGCCCGCGGCCACCGCGCGCTCGAAGTCGCGCACCTGCCCCTTGGCGAAGGACGGCACCTTGCCGGTGTAGCGCACGTTGTCGCCGCGCAGGTGGGCGCGACAGGCGAGCCGGTTGCGTGACAGCGGGCGGAAGTCGGTCAGGCGCTCGACGACGATGTCGCCGGTGAGCTTGCTGTGGAAGTCCCGACCCGGCATCCGGTACGGCACCATCCGCGAGGCCGCCTGCTCCAGCGTGGCGGGCGCGTAGTACAGCGAGAAGGTGCTGCCCGCCTTCGCCGGGGACTGAAGCTCCTCGGTGTACTCCGCCGAGGCGCGCACGGCCTCATCGGCCGCCTTCGCGGCTTGAGTAAGCCGCGCGTTCTCCTGCTCAAGAGCCATCATGCGCGCGCGCGGATCCGACGCGCAGCCCAAGCCCACCAGCCCCATCCACGCGGCCAGTCCCATCGCGCTCCAGCGACTCGCGGCCCTCATGGCGATGCCACCTGGCACGTGCCCTGGGACACCTTCCACGTCCCCACCGTGCGCGCGGGCGTGAAGGAAGTCGTCACGCGATAGCTCTGGCGCTGGAGCGCGAGCTTCGCGTGCACCGCGCCAGAGCGAGGCAGTCCGCGCGCGGGCGAGGCCGCGGGCGTCGCACCCGCACAGCCCAGCGTGCCGAGCTGCGCGGCATCCTCCGCGCGAGTCACCGCCGCGAAGGACTGCTCGACCTCCGCCTCCTTGCGGCGCAGCTCCTCACGCAGCTGTTGGTTGCGTTCCTCGAGCGCGTCCGCGCGCTTCTCCATGCTCGCGTCGGACGCCATGTTCGGGTTGCGCCCAGCGCTCCGGGATGCGCAGCCCACCGTCGCCAGCAGCACGCACAGCGCCGCCAGCCCCCCTCGTGACGAGATGTTCATGCCCGCCCAGGCTAGCACTGGGCCCGGGCTCACGCCTCCAGGCGCGTCCGACGCTTGGCGACGTGCGCGTCACCCTGGGTATCCAGCGCCCCCAGCCACGTGGCGAACGAGCCACCCGCGTCCGTCAGGTGCGCTTCCACGTGCGGGCGCAGCTCGGTCCAGCGCTTGCCCCAGCGATCCTCCGAGTTGCCCCGCAGCTCCGGCCGCTCCACCAGCAGCGTGCCCACGCGCAGCGCCAGCTCGGGCTCTGAGAGGGCGTCCGCCTGCTTCACCACCACGCTGGCACCCGGCACCGGCGTGGCCGCGCGACGCCAGACATCGAGCGTGCGCACGAAGGCCGCCACATCCACCGCCGACAGCAGCGCCAGCGCATGGCGCACCGGCAGCCGCGCCCGGCCCGTGGCCACCACGCGCTCCATCAGCGAAGCGAACGGGCCCGACAGCTCGGCGTGCGCGGCGGGGTCCACGCCGCCCAGGGCACGCAGCGTCCTGCGCGCACGCAGGGCCTCACGCGTCACCCGCCAGCTTCGCCGGCCCAGGCTCTTGTCCAACCCGATGAGCGCGGCGGCGGCGGCGGCCACCTGCTCCGGACGCGCGGTGAGCGCGGGCACGCGGCGAGGCAACGCAGGCCGAGGCGGCGGCCCCGCGGGCGCGGGCGGCGCGGCGGGCGCACCGTCCCCGGACACCTCGCGGTAGCCCTCGCGCAGCTTCTCCGCGACCTTCTTCTCGTACTCCCGCCGGGCGCTGGCCTCGTCGGGGAACGCCTTCTCCTTGCGCTGGCCCGCCGTGCCGATGCGACCGAACGTGACCGTGAAGACGTTGCCCGCCTGCTCCGGCTCCCAGAACTTGGAGCTGCTGCCCTCGACGAACTCGAACCTGCGCATGCCGCGCTTCCTCCCGCGAACCTCGTGAACTCCAGGCTACCGCACGACGGGCCCTTCTGGCTCAGGCGGCCTTCGGGGCCTGCTCGCGGACCTCCGCCGTCAGGCCCCGCAGGCCCGCCTCGCGCGTCATCCGCCCCTCGTAGCCCAGCTCCATCCGGGCCTTGGCGTCGCTCACCGTCACCTCGCGCCCCACCAGCAGGTACTCCGTGCGGCTGAGCGGCGGCGGACGCGACAGCCCGAGGAAGCTCCACGTCACGTCCCCCAGCAGCGCCACCGTGGCCGCCAGCGCCCCCGGGAACGAGCCCGTCCCCGGCTCCACGCCCTGCGTCTTCAGGAGCGCGGTGATGAACTCGCGGAACTCGACCGGCTCGCCGTCCGTGAGGAAGTAGGACTGCCCCCCGCGCCCCTTCTCCGCCGCCAGGAGCAAGCCCTCCACGCAGTTCTCCACGTGGCAGGTGGAGGTGAGGTAGCGCCCGCCGTCGATCCACTTGAAGCGCCCCGTGCGCACCGCCTCCACGAAGCCCGGCAGCACGGTCGTGTCCCCAGGCCCCCAGATGAAGCGGGGGCGCGCCACCACCGTGGTCAGCTCCGCGGAGTTGACGCTGAGCACCAGCCGCTCCGCCTCCGCCTTGGTGGAGGCGTAGTTCCCGATGGGGCGCTCCGGGATGGGTCGCGTCTCGTCCACGCGCACGAGCGGCTCGCCATCCAGCAGCACGGCCTCCGTGCCCACGTGGACCAGCCGCTTCACGCCCGCCATGCGCGCGGCCTCCAGCACGCGCTCGGTGCCGCGCACGTTGGCCTCGAAGAAGTCCGCGCGAGGACCCCACGTCTTCACGTAGGCCGCCGAGTGGAAGACCGTGTCACAGCCTTCCATGCCCTGGCGCAGGCGGTCCGCGTCGGACAGGTCGCCCTCGAAGGGCTCCGCGCCCGCCGCGCGCACGGCCTCGACCGCCGCCGGAGAGCGGGCCAGCGCACGCGCGGGCGTCCCCTTCCGCTGAAGCTCCGCGATGAGGTGCTTGCCCACGAAGCCTGAACCGCCGGTGATGAACGCGCGCACGTCCTGGTCCTTCCTGCCGTGAAGCCCCCAGCGATGGAACGACTCCGAGCGGCGCGCCGGTCTCCGCCGCTCAGTCTCTCCCGTGAATCAGAACATGTCGCAGAGCGACGGCGCGACGCTCGCGAAGAGCGCCGAGGCCGTCCGCACCGAGCCGTCATCCGCCTGCACCAGCCCCACCTGACGCAGGGCCTCGGCTGACTGAAAGCCGGTGTACAGCGAAGCGAGGTCGCGCACGTGCAGCCGCATGCGCCCCTCCCCTCCGGCGCGCACGCGCGCACTCCCTCCGGAGACCTCCAGCACGAAGCGCCCGCGATTCTCCGCGAACACGTCGTCCTCCACCTCCAGGTGCAGCGCGCCCGAGACCTCCTCGGGCCAGCCGCGCGCCTCCATCGCCCCTCGGACGTCCACCAGCCGCAGCATCCAGTGCATGTGCAGCTTCACCTGATAGGTCTGCTCGCGCAGCAGCATCAGGAGCGGATCATTCGACCCGCCGAACCAGGCGATTTCGTGCACCAGCGAGCGGTGGTCGCCCAGGAAGCGCAGCAACCGCCGAGCCGCCTCGGGCGTGCTCGCCACCAGGTCCGTCAGGAAGATTTCCTGTCGGAGCAGCGGAGGAGGCGGCGCGCGACGCACCAGATAGACATAGCCCTCCACACCCGAGGCGCCCTCCACCACGTAGCCGTACGCCACCTCACCGCGCGGCTGCCGCACCCGGCTCCACGCGTTCACGCCTCGATCCAGCCAGCCCTGTCGGTGCCGGGCCACGCGGCGATAGCACTCGACGATGGCGGCCTCGTCCGAGGGCCGTACGGGGCGCACGCTCAGGCTCCGCTCGCCCAGCTCCAGGTCGCCAGCGCGCACGCGAACCTCGAAGCGAGAGCCGGCCAGCTCGTATCCCACGCGCCGGTACAGCGGCTGCGTCGCGGGGTACAGGACGGACAGGGGCACCCCCTCCGCGCGCACCTCGCGCAGCAGCGCCTGCATCATCCGCGTGGCCACGCCCGAACCTCGGTGCGCGGGGGACACGCCCACCGAGCCCACGCCCACCATGGGAACCGAACGCCCGCCCAGCCACTGCCCCATGCGCAGATACGACAGCGTGGACGCCACGCTGCCACCCTCGCGGAGCACGCGATAGCCCGCGGCGCCGACGCGCTGCACCAGCGCCAGCGAGTCCGCCGGAGACATCGCGAACGCCTGCGCCACGATGTCCGCCACCGCGGCCTGCTCCTGCTCATCCCGAGGTGGACTGAAATCCGCCTGCGTCTGCTCCACGACCCGCCTCCTCACGGCAGTCCCACGCCGCCACCTGCCTAGCACGGCGCCACCGGAGGGTCAGCCCACCACGCCGCTGCCTTCCGGCCGTTCGCCATCGGGCAAACCACCCACCCCGCCGCTTGCCCGCGTGCACTCCCGCGTGCGAACTTGACTTCGAGGCTTTTCAAGAATTTCCACTTTAAGGCGACACCTCGTCGGAGGCGACATGCACCCTCGTTCGGTCCATCCCTGGCTCGTCGCGGCACTCGTTGTTGGGGGGCTCGTGGCGACGGGCTGTGGTGACAACAACAAGCCCCCGCAGCCCGCCAACTCGGCCCCGCGCCTGACTGGTCCCACCGCACCCTCGGATGAGTTTGCCTCGGGCGAACGCGTGGCGCTGTCGCTGACCGCGACGGACCAGGAAGGCGACACGCTCACGTACGCGTGGACCCAGGAGCCCGCCGCACCCGCGGGGACGTTCAGCAGCACGACGGAGGCGGGCCCCACCTGGTCCGCGCCGTCCGTGACGCAGGACACCTCGTTCGTCCTCGCGGTGTCGGTGTCGGACGGCAAGGGCGGGACGGTGGAAGGCTCCGTGAAGGTGCTGGTCCACGCGGCCCCCATCGTCAACCGCCCGCCTCGCATCACGGACGGACCTCGCGGCAGCGTGACCTCTGTCGCGGGCCCCGCGCCTGTCGTGCTCGGCGTCACGGCCTCGGACGAGGACGGAGACGCGTTGAGCTATGCCTGGACGCAAGCGCCGGCGACTCCCGCGGGGAGCTTCACCGACACGCACGTCCCCGCCCCGGCCTGGAGCGCGCCTGCCGTCACGACCGCTCAGCGCTTCACCCTGAAGGTCGTGGTGTCCGACGCACGGGGCGGCAGCACGCAAGGCGTGGTGGACGTGGAGGTGACGCCGCCCGTGGCCGGCAACACCTCGCCCACGCTGAGTCAGGCGCCCGTGGCCAGCGCGGCCACCGTGGACGAGGGCAAGGCCGTGACGCTGTCCGCCGCCGCCACGGATGGGGATGGCGATGTGCTCACCTACTTCTGGACCCAGGTGTCACCCGCCAGTCCCACGGGCACCTTCGCGAATATGTTCGGCGACCACGTGACGTGGACCGCGCCGCTCGTGCGCAGCACCACGACGTACACGCTGCGCGTCTCCGTCACGGATGGCCGAGGCGGAGTGACTCAAGGCGACGTCACCGTCAGCGTGCGGGACTTGAACCGGCCGCCCACCGTGGCTCCGGCCATCACCGCGCCGGACTCGCTCGTGGCGGGCGACACCGCGACGCTCGACATCGCGGCCACGGATCCAGACGGGGACACGCTCACCTACGCGTGGACGCAGACCGCCCCCGCGAGCCAGGGACACTTCGTCGCGGGCACGAGCGGCGCGAGCGCGAAGTGGTTCTCTCCCGACCTGAGCACCGAGACGTCGTTCACCTTCAGCGTGTCCGTCACCGATGGGCAGAGCGCCCCCGTGGAGCGCACCGTCATCGTGCCCGTGCGCGTGCCGACGTACGCGGACGTGCAGCGCGTGTGGACGCAGAACTGCATGGGATGTCACGACACGCAGAGCACCAACGGACTGGTGCTCGCGGCCGGGAGCAGCCACACCAACCTCGTGGGCATCACCGCACGCAACCCGAACTGCAACACCCTGGCGCGCGTGAGCGCTGGCGATCCCAACAACTCGGTGCTCATCCGGAAGATGTCGGGCACGACCTGCGGTGACCGCATGGCGAAGAACAACCCCACCCTCTTCGACACACAGCCGGGCGACCTCGTCCGGGTGCGCTCGTGGATCCTCGCGGGCGCCAAGGGCCCCTGACCTGCCGTTCCACCGCCATATATGAGAGGGATTCGCCGCCCGAGAGTGTCGAGGACCTGACGCTCGGGCGCGCGCGCCTCACGACGGCGCGAGAAAGCGCGTGACTGGGAGGGGAAGGACGACTGCGCTCGATAGGAGCCATGGCGCATTCTCCTCTCTGCTCGTCGTGCGTGGCCGTGCTCACGGCCCTGGTCCTGCTTCCTCTCGCGTCCGCGTCCGCCGCCAAGATTCCCCTGGGCGACGACGCGAACCTCAACGTCGGCGTCTTGATTCAGCCGCAACTGCAGCTCACGAAGGACGGCGCCCCCGTGGGCCACGTGGGGACCGACTTCTTCCTGCGTCGGGTGCGGCTCATCGTGGGAGGCTCGCTCACGAAGAAGCTGTCGTTCTTCGTCGAGACGGAGCAGCCCAACTTCGGGAAGAACGGCGACTGGAACCCTGCGTTCTTCATCCAGGATGCCTTTGTGTCCTACGAGTTCACCGAGAAGGTCTGGGTGGACACAGGCTTCTTCCTCGTACCGCTCGCCCACCACACGGTCCAGGGCGCCGCGTCTCTGAATACGCTCGACCTCCACGCCGACCTCATCCGCTACCCGCCCACCGCGGGTAAAGCCTTGCGCGATGCAGGCGTCCAGGTCCGCGGCCTCGTCGGGCCGCTGTCCTTCCGCGCCGCCATCCTCCAAGGCGTGGAGGGCGCGGTGCTGGACTCCGGGCAGACCGTCAACCCGGACGACCTGCCGCGCGTGGTGGGCATGGCGCGCTGGAACTTCCTCGGCCGCGAGGAGGACATGTTCCTCAAGGGCATCTACTTCGCGAAGGCGCCGCTCGTGTCCGTGGGCGTGGGCACGGACTACCAGTTCGCCTCTGTCGCGACAGCCTCCGGCGTGCACGACGCGCTGGCGCTCGCGGCGGATGTCTTCGTCGACGTTCCCTGGAGCGAGCAGGACGAACTCATCTTCCAGACCGACGTGCTGTCGTGGCAGCAGGGCTTCGACAACCCGCGCAGCGGCACGGGGTTCTTCGCGGAGCTGGGCTGGCGCCACGGCATCGTCGAGCCCCTCTTCTCCGCCGAGTACTTCGCCTCGCGCGTCGACGCGAGGGACCTGCTCGCGCTGCGCCCCGGGTTCAACCTCTGGTTCAACCAACACACCTTCAACCTGAAGACCGAGGTCGCCGTGTCCTGGCAGGGCGACATCTCCCAGGCGCGCACGGGCATCGCGGGCACCGCGCAGCTCCAGCTCTACTACTGACGCGCCTTGCCTCGGCGCGCGCGAGCGATGACCTGCTAGGCTCGCCGCGTGCCACCGGAGACATCCGTCACCTTGGGGACCGACGGGTCCTCCTGCTGGGAGCTGGCCCGGCGCCCCATCTCCCTCCGGCTGCGGCCCTACGTGCGCTCGTGGCTCGGCTACTCCGAGTCCGCGCCCCTCCTGAGTCGGCGGCGCGAGCTGCCCGCCCCGCAGGTCGTCGTCATCTTCGAGTTCGGCCCACCGCTGCGCGTGTCGTCGAGCGGCTCCGAAGCCTGCGTCCAGCACCACGCGGGCGGGTTCATCGCCGGGGTGGATGACAGCTTCACCGTCACCGAACACGACGGCCGGCAAGCGGGAGTCCAGGTCAACCTGACGCCCTTGGGCGGGAGGCTGCTGCTCGGCGTGCCCATGCGTGAGCTGGCGCGAAGGGTGGTCGCATTGCCCGACGTGCTCCGGGAACAGCGAGGACTGGCGGACCGCCTCGCGAACGCGCCGTCCTGGGACGCGCGCCTGGATGCGGTCGAGCAGGCCTTGCTGGCACGGCTCGACTCGGCGCGAACGCCTTGCGCGCCCATCACCTGGGCGGTGCAACGCATTGAAGCCACGACGGGGCGCGTGCGCGTGGGCGCGCTCACCGAGGCGCTCGGCTATAGCCGCAAGCACCTCAACACGCTGTTCCAGGAACACGTCGGGCTGTCGCCCAAGCTGTACGCGGAGCTGGTGCGCTTCGAGTCGCTGACGCAGCGACTGAAGTCAGGCGCACGCGAGTCCTGGGCCACGCTCGCGTTCGACCTGGGCTTCGCGGACCAGGCCCACCTGTCGCGCGAGGTGCGCCGCTTCGCGGGCGTCTCGCCCACCGAGGCGCGCGCCCTGTTGGCGGGGCCCTTCGCCGAGCCGTTGCCGTAGGTCACATTCGTTCAAGACGGTCCGAGAGCCCCGGCGGTACACGACCGTCATGCTCGAACCCAAACCTGTCTCCGAGTATCAGATTGGCCGCCACATGATGAGCCTGTGGGTGCCCCAAGCCGTCCACGCGGCGGCGGAGCTGGGCCTCGCGGATGCGCTCGCGCAAGGCCCCGCCACCCCCGCGCAGTTGGCCCAGCGACTCGGCCTCCACGCGGATGCCACGCATCGCCTGCTCAACGCGCTCGTCGTGCTCGACCTCGTCAGCGTGAGCGATGGAACCTTCGGGCTCACCGAGCAGGGGGCGTTCCTGTGCTCGGACTCACCCAAGTCGCGGCGCGCCTGGGCTCGGCTCATGGGGGGTGACTCCGTGTGGCGCGCCTGGGGCAAGCTCACCGACTGCGTGCGCACGGGCGCTCCCGCATATGCGGCGGGAGAACGGCGCACCTCGGAGACCGAGACCTTCGATGCGCTGGCGGAGGACCCCGTCGCCGCCGAGGTCTTCCACCGCGCCATGGCGGACGGCACGCGCGGCGTGGCTCCGGACATCATCGCGGCCCTGGACTTCAAAGGCGTCCGGAACATCGTGGACGTGGGCGGTGGGCACGGCGAACTCTTGTGCGCGGCCCTCGAGGCGCATCCCCAAGTGCGCGGCGAGGTCTTCGACCTGGCGCATGCGAAGCCCGGCGCCACCGCGCTCCTCGCGCGTCGTGGACTGTCAACGCGAGCCAGCTTCCGCGCGGGAGACCTGTTCCGCGAGCGGCCCCCCACGGCGGACCTGCTCTTGATGAAGAGCGTCATCCACGACTGGGACGATGCGCGCTCGCTCACGATTCTCCAGCGCTGCCGTGAGGCGTTGAGCGACGACGGAACCCTCGTGGTCATCGAGCCCACCGCACAGCCCGCGGGCGCGTCCGTGCCGCCGGCCTTCGCGTGGATCGTCGCGTTCAGCGACCTGAACATGTTGGTCAACACAGGCGGACGCGAGCGCACCGCCGCTGAGTTCACCGCGCTCCTGGAGCGGGCCGAGCTGCGCGTCGAGCAGGTCCGCCCCACGGCGAACGGCTTCTACAGCAACTTCGTCTGCCGGCGCGCCCGGTGAGAGGTTCTCCACGGCTCGGAGCCATTGACCCGGCCGTGGAGTGAGCCGAGGCGCGGCAAGAGCCGCCCTCGGAGCCCGTCAGCACGACTCGTTGTAGAGCTCGGACCAGTACGGCGTCTGGTGGCCTCGCACGATGACGGGGGCGTGGCAGTAACAGGTCGTGCTCCCCACCTCGACCGTCTTGGACGCATCGCTGTAATAGACAATCTTGAAGTCACCGGAGCAGTACGCGACAGCATCCTGGCGAGCGCCGATGCTGGACGAATCCGTCGGTTCCTCGACCGCGGCCCCTCCACATCCAGCCAACAGCCCCACGACAATGCATCCACCCATGATCTGCTTGCGCATGAACGCTCCGGTTCCTGTGTTGAGCTTGTACGGCGGCGCGAGAATAAAAAGAGTCAATGTCTCGCTGGCAATCCGAGGCACGACAGACCCATGACTCGGACCTCTCACCTCCTGGCGCCCCCTGCGGGCACCGCGAAATGAGGTCTGACTGGAACCAGGGCGGGTGTGATTCCTCACCGGGCCATGAGTCATGACACCGAGCCGTGATATCGCACCCCCCTTCGGTGCCGGGAGGAGCATTCACGATGCGCAAGGGAAGCTGGCTGGTGTTCGTGCTGTGCGCGATGGGCTGCGGCCAGGAGGAGTCCGCCACGGTGTCTCTCTTCCCCGTCGAGGACTCGGGCATCTCGGGGACCCTCACGGTGGAGGAGACCGAGGGCAAGGCCGGACTCGGCGAGGTCCGCTTCGCCTTCACCTTGGACAACCCCCAAGGCGTGAAGACGATTGGATATGTGCACGAGGGAAGCTGCGCCAACCTGGGCATGCACGAGCACACCGAGGGCTTTGAGCCCGACAGCTTCCTGCGCCAGGCCTACGCCACGCGAGAAGGGCACTCCTTCCACCTGGAGCACCTGGACGCCTTTCAAGACAACCATGCCTTCGCGGTCCACGCGTATGGAGACAGCTCCACCGACGCGAGTGGCCGCGTGCTGGCGTGCGGCGACATCTGACGGGCCGACCTCAATCGTCGGTGGCCACGGAGGACTCGAGGACGCCGCGCAGACGACGCACGCCCTCGCGAATGCGCTCCGCGGGGAGCGTGCCGAAGCCCAGCACCCAACCTGGGCGCGCGGGCTTGCCCAGGAAGTAACGCGAGAGGTTCACAATCCCGACGCCGGCTTCGCGCGCCTGCGTCGTGACGTCGCGCTCCAATCGCAAGCCACCCTTCCGGAGCAGCACGCTCAGGTGCAGACCGGCGGTCGAGGGCAACGGCTGGAGCCACTCGCCCCCTGCGCGGTCCAGTTCCTCCAGGATGCGCTCGTGGCGGTCTTCGTACTCGCGACGCATCTTCCGGATGTGCCGCGCGAGGAGGCCCGTGTCGATGAAGCGAGCCAGCGCCGCCTGCGAAGCCAGATGGGTATGCCAGTCCGTTACCCGCTTCGCCGCGCGCAGCGCGCCCTGCACAGACGGCGGAGCGACCAGGAATCCCAGCCGCAGCTCCGGCAACATCACCTTGGAGAACGAGCCGACGTAGAAGACTCGCCCCGAGCGATCCAATCCGTGCAGTGTCTCCAGCGGGCGGCCACCGAAGCGGAACTCGCTGTCGTAGTCGTCCTCGATGACGACGGCGTCGCGCCGCTTCGCCCACTCCAGCAGCGCGAGCCTGCGCGCGGGCGACAAGGCCATGCCGAGCGGGAACTGGTGCGAGGGCGTCACATAGACGAGGCGCGCCGAGTCCGGGAGCGCGCTCACCACGAGCCCCTCGGCGTCCACCGGAACGGGGACGATGCGCGCGCCCATGGACTGGAAGAGGAAGCGCGCTGGTGAATAGCCGGGCTCCTCCAACGCGATGCAGTCCCCCGGCTCGATGAAGACGCGGCCGATGAGATCCAACGCCTGCTGGGCTCCACTCGTGATGAGGATGTCATCGGGACTGGCGCGGACACCTCGCGCGAGCCCCACGTGGCGCGACACCGCCTCGCGAAGGCCGCGCAGGCCGGCGGTCTCGGCGTAGCCCTCGGACCGGGTCGTGGCGCGAAACTGGCGCGCCATGAGCCGGCGCCACGCCTCGAAGGGGAAGGCCCGCGTGTCGGGGACGCCCACGCGAAAGTCGTAGGGTACGGCGGCCTCACGGACACGCTCGGGGGGAAGCGTGCTCCAGATGTCCCGCGCGCGCAGGTGCACTCCGGGCTCCGCCTTCGCGCTCGCGCCCGGAGAGGCGGCGGCCCCTTGCACGAAGCTCCCCGCGCGCGTGCGCCCCGCCATGAGCCCCTCGGCGGTCAGCCACTCGTACGCCACGCTCGCGGTGTTGCGGGACACCGACAGGCTCCGGGCCAGGTCACGCGTGGGAGGGAGCCGCTCCCCAGGCTTCAGCCGGCCATCGAGTATGGCCGCCCGCAACGCTCGGTAAATCTGCCCCGCGAGGTCTCGGCGGTCCTGGAGGTTGACGTGAAGGTCCATGGACCCTGCCCATAGATTGGCCCAGTGAGATTCGTCAATCCTGGCTCTCCCATCGGGCCAGCATCGGGCGCACAGTGCCGTCACTTCCCACGGAGAAACCTATGACCGCCCTCGCTTCCCTCCCCGTCCACTCCGACCGCATCCCCTGGATTCCGATGGGCCCCCCGGGCCTCTCGTTCAAGCCGCTGCGCTTCTACAAGGACAACCGCGGCTGGACGTACATGTTCCGCGTCGAGCCGGGCACCGTCATCCCGCGCCACCGCCACACGGGCGAGGTGCATGCCTTCAACCTCGTGGGCAAGCGCCAGTTGCTCGACACCGGCGAAGTGGTGGGCCCGGGCACGTACGTCTACGAGCCCGTCGGCAATGTCGACAGCTGGATGGCGGTGGGCGACGAGCCCGTGGTCATCCTCATCACCATCTTCGGGGCCATCGAGTACATGGGCCCGGATGGAGCGGTCACCAAGCGCGTGACGTCGGATGACCGGCTGGAGACCTACCGGCGCTGGTGCGAGACGAACGGCGCCGAGTTCCTCGCCACCCTGGAGTAAGCCCGCCATGACGACCACCGCGATCTCCTCCTCCTCCGCTTCTGTTTCGGCATCGGCTCCAGCGACCTCCACCCGCGAGGACACCCTGGAGCGCTGGGCCATCCGCTACGCGCGCATCGCCCTGGGCGTGGCCTTCCTCTCCGCCGTGGCCAGCCGGTTCGGCGTCTGGAGTGGAGAGCCCTGGGGCCCGCGCTTCGAGCGCTTCATCGCCTACACCGCGCAGGTGAACGCCTTCGCGCCCGCGGCGTGCGTCCCCGCCCTTGCCTGGGCTGCCACCGTCGCGGAGACGACGCTGGGCACGCTGCTCGTGCTCGGGCTGTGGCGCAGGCATGTGGCCTTCGCCAGCTCCGTGCTGCTGGCGGTGTTCGGCACGGCGATGGCGGTGTCGCTCGGGCCCAAGGAGCCGCTCGACTACTCGGTGTACTCCGCGTCCGCGGGCGCCCTGCTCCTGGCGCTGGCCTCGCGTCGAAAGTGAGTCACACACGCCATTCGTCCGGTAGTGCACGAATGGCATGGGGGTCCCCGAGGAGGCATCCAAGGGTGGTGCATAGGATGCCGCCCGGATGCCCCGGCCCCACCCTCCACCCGCGGAAGTGGACGAGGAGTCACTGGTCCACCAGTTCTCCGGGCTCGACCGGAAGGCCACCGGCGTCTTCTTCACTCCCGCGCCGCTGGTGGAGCGCACGCTGGCCCTCGCCCTGCCGTATCTGGGTGAAGGGCCGCTCGCGGTGGTGGACCCCGCATGTGGCGCGGGCGCGTTCCTCGCGGCGACGGCGCGACTGCGGCCGGATGCGAGGCTGTGGGGTCTGGAGTTGGACGCGGACGTGGCGCGCATGTGCCATGCGCGAATCCCAAGCGCGGACATCCGTCCCGGGGATGCGCTGCGCGATGGATTGGAGCCACTGCTCGCCGCCATTCCTCCCAACCACCGCGAGCTGTGGATTGGAAATCCGCCGTACAACGGAACGTCCGCGCTGCTGAAGGACCGTGCGGCCTATGCGCGACTGCGCGCGCTCCTGCCTCGCGAGCTGCCCGCGGGAACCAGCCTCCGGGATGACTTCGCGTTCTTCCTGCTCGTCGCGGCGAGCCGGCTCGCCACGCGCCCCGGAGTCCTCGCCTTCATCACGCCGAGCAGTCTGCTCGAATCGTTCCTGTACGCGCCGCTGCGCCACGCGCTGCTGGAGACCCTGTCGCTGCGCGAGGTGGTGGACCTGGGGCCTGGAGCGTTCGCGGGCACGCAGGTCCGCACATGCATCACGGTTTGGACGTCGCCTCCCGGAGCAGCGGCCCTGCCCCGTTTTGAGAGGCAAGGACAGACACAATCCTTCCAGCCCGAGGCTCCCGAGTGGCGCCTGGTCCCTATCTCACCCGAGGCCGTGGCGCTCGACACGGAGTGGCGCGCGGAGGGTGAGCTGCTCGATGCGCTCGTCCCGGTGAGCTTGCCCGGCGTGAAGACCCGCTTCGATGAGCTGCTCGTGGATGAGGATCCGGAGCGTTTGCTCTTACGCGTGCGAGCCTTCGCGGCGTGTCCTCGGGATGCGCTGACTGACTTCGCGAAGGCGCACGGTCTGCCATTGTCGGTGCTGTCGAAGTTGCATGCGCTGAAGGAAGGGGCACCGCTGGACGTGGACGCGCGCCACATGCGGCCCTTCTTCCGATACGGCGGGGCGAGGCATCGCGGCACGGTGCCCCCCGAGGCGCGAGCGTACTGCTATCTGGATCGTCGCCTCATTCCTCGGGGCGATCACCGGCTGCGCGGCCCGTATGATCCGCACCTGGGCGCGGTGAAGTTGCTGTTCAACGTGCGCGAGTTGCCGCTGTCCGCCGCATTGCTGGAGGAAGAGGGCTGCGTGCATGATCATCGTCACGCGCGCTTCGCGCCCCTCTTCGTTCCGGAGCGGATCCGCGACCACGGATTGGGAGTCACGCGGGCAGCGCTGACGCGCGAGGAGTTGGGGCCACTGGTCCCGAACCTCTCGGTGAGAGGACGCGCCTGGGCCGACACCGTGGGAGGTCCCGCCGAGGCCTTCCGGCGCCTGGTGCGCTTCCTCAACAGCGAGCAGGTCCAGCAAGTGTGGGCGCCAGCGTTCGGAGCGTCCCGGGTAGTCCCCGTGCCGCTCGCGCTCCTGTCCAGGGCGGACGCCGCAGGCGAACAGAGCGGCTGAGGCGGACAGCTGCGGCAGGAGAACCCAATGGCCGCCTTTCGCGGTCCCTTCGCGAGTCCACCTCACACCTGACGTGGATGCCGAGGGAAGCGAGGACCTGCGCGCCGATGTCACGCCGGCACTTCTTCATCTTCCGCCAGCGCCCCTGCAGGGATTGCTGTTGCGCGGCCCAAGTGCTAACCCAGTGGGACGCAGTTGAATCCAATTGCGCATCGTCGAAGACGGCGACGAGCGAAGACGCTCCATCGCCGACTGTTCGTACCGCCATGGCATTGAGTTCCAGACACGGACAATTGCCAAGCAACCGCTTGAATGACTGACAATCTGCTTCCGGAAGCCCTCCGTCGCCTCACCGCAGCAATCGATTCGACCGACCGCCCCAGCACAGAGAAATGGTTGTTCGTTGCAGTGGCAGTCACCCCACCCAAAATCGCGCTAGGCGTTGCGCGGCGTTGCATTGCGAACGCCACTCGCGGCATGAGCGTGCCGTCGTGGATTCCCGATGCGACGTGCGGTGCCGCTACGGTAGAAGACGCGGCATCATTTGGTGCCGCATGGGACCGAGTGAGAGAGAAGCTGAAGTGGCTGGACTCGAATCGAATCGTGCTCCCCTGCATTGAGGACGCGGTTGACGATTACACGCGGGCGAGCCGCGTCACTGGCGACGTTTCGAGATTCACCCCGTCGCTCTGGCGCGCGCTGAACGCTTGCGTCGCGGCCGAGGTGGAGGAGGATGACTCAGAACGCAATCCGACGGAGTGGCATCGAGAGCGAGAAGAATCAAAACGCGTCTCCGGACTCGAATCAGCGAGCACCTATGCCGAAAAGGCACGAAGCATGGCGCTCATTGCCCAAAGGCGCACGGCAGACTCGCAGCGCTGGGCCAAGCAACGCGAAGCACTGTTCCGCATTGTCGAAGAGTTTCGAACTGAAACCCTTCGGCCGGATCTCGCGCCCGGCATTGACAGCGGCGGATGCGAACAATCCATGATTGATGGTCTCCTCACAGAAGTCCTTGGTCGATTCGAAGCAGCAATCAATACCCGCCCGATCAACTCCGGAACGGCCGACAACAGAGCCCAGATAGAAGCACAAAAGTGGCTATTTGTCGCATTGGCGACCATTCCATCCGAGGCGGCCCTCGACGTCACGCGACGCATCATCTCAAAAGCCATCAACTCAATGAAGGTGCCTTCGGATCTTGCCGAGGTGTTCCGCGACGTCGCAACAGCAAAAGATGCGGCATCCTTCAACGTCTCGGCGGAACGATTGACGGAAGAACTGAGGATGCTCGAGTTGGAAGATGGCCTGCTCTCATATATCGACGATGCCGTTTATGAGTACTGGCGCTCGCTGCGCACCATTGGCGATGTCTCGAAATCCATCACACTTCTCCTGCGCGCTCTTTATTCTTGTGTAGGAGCGGAAGTGAAGGCGGATGACGCGCGGCGAAATCCTAGAGAGTGGCAGCACGAGCGAGACGAAATGAAACGCATCTGGAACCTCGAATCAGACAACAAACGTGCTGAAGAGATACGACACATGTTTCTCTCTAGCCAGAGGCGTAGGGCTGACTCGGAGGGGTGGTCCAAGCGACGCGAAGCACAGCTTCGCATTGTCGACGAATTGAGAACTGCCGCCAGCAGGTAAGGCGTCACTCCCCGGTGTTCACGCGAGAGTCGGTGCCTGTGCGCTCAGCGGCAGTGCACCGACTGCCCGCTCCTGGAAGACGAAGCGGCCTTGGCCTCCCCACGGATGCGAACTACTGCGCTGGGATCACCCGCAACGGCCCTCAAGACGTGCAGGTCTGCAACCCGCTTTGCAAAGGAGGGGACACCGGATACGATCTCGCGCTGCCCTTCTCCACGAGGACATGCCTCCGTGCGGAGGGAACGCGTGTCAGGCTCGTCAGGTAGAGGAGGCCTGCGGCGGAAACGTCAAGGTCTTGAGTGAACGGGACGGTGTGATTTGTCTGCTTTATCGAATGCACTGAGCTGGCCTGGCACGGTTGCCGCAATCGCGATCAGCGTGACCTTCTGGCACGTAGATGCCGAGGCTTGCAGTTGCGCCCCACCCGAAGCAAATGGACCACGGAGCGCTCCAATTGCCGCGGTGTTTTCAGGCAAAGTCTCTCGCATCACAGAGAGTCAGATACCCCAGCCAAAGGACGGCCGGAAAGCTAACTTCAAGGTTGTTTGCTTCTCCGTCTCCTCCGTTGAGAAAGGAGAGGTCCAGCCAAACCAGTGTATCTACACGGGTGTATGGGACGGGGACTGCGGCTTCTCGTTCCAGGTCGGTAGCAAGTATCGGGTCGTGGCCCGGATGCGACCTCGGGAATTCCCGGGCAATGGGCTCGCCACAGGTCTCTGTGATGAGACCAAGCAAGTCCAAGACAAAGCTGGCGCACCTGCTTCGCACAGCACTGGGGCAGTGATTCAACGCAAGCCGTCTCCCCCGTCGCCGAAGAAGGAGTAGCCCCTGCCCTTTATCATCTCTGCCGGAGCCGATGCGGCAGAACCCGGACTTTGTCGAAGGCATGGCGTTGCAGGGCTGAACCTGCCTGCCGACGCTTACGCGAACAACACCCCACGGCCCTTGCCACTAACGGTGACGAAACGTTCAACTTCGGCTCCAACTCCCAAGCAGACCACGTGTGGCGCTGCTCAGCACGTGGACACTTGACATCCCCAGGTCCAAGCGATGGATTCGACTCTCTACGCGCCGTTCCTCCAGTTCGACAAGACGCCCGACAACTGGGGTGGACCGTGAGCAGATACGCCGGAGTCGTGCTGGTTTGGCTGGTGATCACGACCGGCTACGCCGCAATGTACGTCCACAGTCGAACGGGGCTGGATTCCCCCGACCTGTACGCCCAAACCTGGCAGTTCCAGCTTCTGATGTTCGGGATCTTGCGACTGCCATTGCTCGTACTGGCACTCATCATCGCCTTGATAGTCGTGTCACGAACTCTACGCCGCCGGAGGAGTTCGTGACCTTGGGCGACAGCTGGGGTGCAGAGCCAGAATCCAAACTCGATCATGGACTCGGCGCTCACCGCGAGCCCTCGCGGAACAACCGCCCCTTTGCGCCTCACCTACTTGCCGCAATGGCTCAGGCGGCTTGAACGGGCCCTGTTTTCTGATCCTCCGCCAGGCCCGAGGCCAGCGTCCGCCCTGGCAGGTGTACGGCCTGGGCAATGTCCCACCAAGAGGCCCCTGAGCGCAGCCGAAGCTTCGAGATCCATCGAGCGGAGGGGCTGACCGCTGACACCACCTGCCGGGCATCCCGGCGCGGACGCAGTTGAGCTTGCGCTCGCACTCCGCCAGGGCAGCGAGAAGGCTGGACCCTGCTGGGCAAGTGCGGCCAAGCTGGCCGAACACACGATGTGGAACTGAATGCAGGGTGAAGGATGGATGCAATCGAGATCGGGACTGCCAGGGACTGTCGCGACGTCGCAGTGGGAAGTGCGGGTCGCCTGGCGTCCTGCGCGGGATTCATGCGCCAAAGGCTTGTAGACCCGATGGCACGGGAATGCATCATCGCATGCGGTCTCGCGATCATTGACCTCGGCGCTGTGATTGACCGTATCACCAGCCTAATTCCAGAGCTAAAGCTGACTGACAGCGAATGGGGATTAATTGAATCCAACCGTGCTGGCCGTAGCGCAATCGCACCCACTGACGACACCCGGACACGCCTGCTGCTCGACATTGGCGCCGTTGAAGATCGGGTTCTCGCTATTCGGCCGATGGCCCCGGAATTGGCGTCCGAGCTCGCGACCGTCATGGGGAGCCTGGAGGCTTTCGCGAGATTGATTGCTCAGACAGTGCCGGGACACGGTCGCCCTTGACCGGTTCAGTCTTCGAAGAGATGTCGAAAGTAACGCGCTCGGTGCTCCAAGAAGTCTCGCGTCAGCCTGTAGTGGTCCGTGTCCTCGTACCTCACCGATTCGAGGCCCGTCTCTGACAAGTGGTAGAGGCTGGCACCAGGGTAGGCAAGAATCAGCGGGGAATGGGTCGCGATGATGAACTGGCATCTCTCACGGACGCGATCGTGGATCAATTTCAGCAAGGCCAGTTGGCGTTGCGGTGAGAGAGCGGCTTCAGGCTCATCGAGGATGTAGAGGCCACCCGGCCCGAATCGATTGGTCACGAGCGCGATGAAGGACTCTCCATGCGATTTCTCGTGGAGAGATCGCCCTCCGTAGCTGTTAATGACGGGCGGTCCGAGCGCAAATCCTGTGTCCAGCTTCTCGATCTCGGTGGCCACGTTGAAGAAGCTCTCGGCACGGAGGAAATACCCTGTCCTTGGACGGCGAACGCCACGGGCAAGGCTTAGGTACCGATGCAGGTCTGACTCGGACCTGCGCGTGGCAAAGTTAAAGTTATTGCTGCCACCCTCAGCATTGAAGCCGGCCGCAACGGCAATGGCCTCGATGAGCGTGGACTTGCCGCTGCCGTTCTCCCCCACGAAGAATGTGACCTGGGGATGGAAGTCGAGTCGCTCCAGATTGCGCACGGCTGGGATGGCGAACGGGTACACCCTGAAGTCGGGCACCTCGTCGCGGCGCAGTTCCATATACCGAAGGAACACGTCCATGCCGGGATCTCCGGGGTGCCCCTTCCCTCTTCGCTCGCGTTCGGATCTGGCCATCTGCCACACAGTACCTGGACACCCGGGCACAACGAGGGCCGTGTGCACCATCCCCTCCGCCGAGGACCCAGCCCACCGATTTCACAACAGGGTTGTGGCCTTCAGAGCCGGCCGGCACGGGCGCGGATGAGTCCGCGCTCGGACTCCGCGAGGGCGGCGATGGGCTGAACCAGGAGCCTGCCGGTGAGGAGGTGTCGTGGAGCGGTGGATCCCGTGCCGCTCGGACTACTTTCCAGAGCGGCGGCAGAGGGCCGGCGCTAGTGTCCTGCCTCGTCACCGAACCCTGGAGGTCTCGCGTCATGAAGATCCGCTCTCTGCTGCTCGCCGCCATGCTCACTGCCGCTACGCCCGCGCTGGCACAAGGCGCGAAGCCCGCGGCTCCTGCTCCCGCGAAGGCTCCGGAGAAGAAGGACACGCCCGCGCCCGCGAAGGGTGAGTCGGCGAAGGCGAGCCTCAAGGACGCCCAGGGCAAGGACGTGGGCGAGGTCACCTTGGAGCAGACCCCGCACGGCGTGCTCGTGAAGGGCTCGCTGAAGAACCTCCCCGAGGGCGAGCACGCCATCCACATCCACGAGGTGGGCAAGTGCGACGCGCCGGACTTCAAGACGGCTGGCGGCCACTTCAACCCGGAGAAGAAGGCCCACGGCATCCTGTCCCCCAATGGCAAGCACGAGGGCGACCTGCCCAACCTGCACGTGGGCGCGGACGGCAAGGTGTCCTTCGACTTCTTCGCCAACCAGGGCCTCACGGTCGCGTCGCTCTTTGACGCGGACGGCTCGGCCTTCGTGGTGCACGCCAAGCAGGACGACTACCACACGGATCCCGCGGGCGACGCCGGTGGCCGCATCGCGTGCGGCGTGGTCGCGAAGTAACAGCCGCATTGTTGAACCTCGCCGCACGGGAGCAAGTGCCCGGAAGGGAACGGATCCACGGCGCGGCGAGGGACTCAGTCCACGAGAGGCGCCTAGCCTGAGACGCGAACATCCTCGCGTCGGGAGGCACCATGAGGGTCGTCGTCGTGGGCGCAACAGGCACCATCGGTCGTGCGGTCGTCCAGGTCTTGTCCGGCCGCCACGAGGTCGTCGAGGTCGCCCGCAAAGGCGGGAAACATCAGACAGACATCGCCTCGAAGGACGCGTTGGAGCGCCTCTTCAAGGCGGTGGGGCCTTTCGATGCGCTGGTCTCGGTGACGGGTGCCGCGGCGTTCAAGCCGCTGGTCGCACTGAGCGACGACGACTTCCAATTCAGCCTGAACAACAAGCTCATGGGTCAGGTGAACCTGGCGCGGGTCGGGCTCGCGCATATTCGCGACGGCGGCTCCATCACGCTGACGACCGGCGTGCTCGCACAGCAGCCCATGCAAGGCTCAGCAGCAGTGAGCATGGTGAACGCGGGACTGGAGGGGTTCACTCGCGCGGCGGCGCTCGAGATGCCGAGAAACATCCGCATCAACGTCGTGAGCCCACCCTGGGTGGACGAGACACTCAAGGCCTTCAACATGAAAGGCATTCCAGGGATGCCTGCCGCGGAGGTGGCTCGCGCCTATCTCGCCAGCATTGAAGGCAAGAGCACAGGTCAGGTCATCGACGCCCGCGCGTTCGCGACTCCTTGAGTTTGCGCATGGCCCGGCCCGCCAATGCGGGTGTGCCATTCGAGCCCCGCGGGCAGCTCGCACGCCGCGAACTCCAGGTGCACGACGCGACGGTGCGCAGGCACTCGCGCGGGCGACGAGGCATGCAGGAGCAACGGCCGCATCACCAGGATGCCTCGCGCGGACACGAGGCAATCCTCGGCCGGCTGTTGCTCCAGCCGGGTCTGGGTTTGCGCGGATGACAACCGCCCCTCTCGGTGCGAGCCCGGCAGCACGCGCACCGGCCCGTTGTCACTCCCGCAGTCGTCCAGGTGCAGGCGCACCGCGACCATGGACTCCAGCACCTCGGGCGGCGGCTGCACACACTCCACACCGGCCTTGTGCGACCAGGGGCCAAACCCCGGCACCTCTCTGCGCTCACGCACCGCGATGGTCAGGTCCTGATGCCAGATGACCTTCCAGTTCGACTCGGGAGTCTTGTCGAACATCAAGCCCCGCACCGCGAAGCAGTCACGTCCGAGGACGCGCTCCGCGACGTCACGCAGGGGCCCGTGGAGCGCCAGGGCCTGGACCTCGGGTACGTCTTCCAAGAGGTTGCGCACACCGCCGCGTCGAGATGCATTCGAGGACGACTCAACTGACGGGAGCGCGCGGAGCAGGGACTCGACGGTTTCAGCGGACACGGCTTCGGGGATGAGCGCGAAGCCCTCTTGCTCCAGTCGAGTCCGCCACGGCGATGACAGCGGACCCGACGCGAGCTCAGACATAGCCAAAGCGGCGACGCGCGAACCACTCCGCGCCCAGCAGCGCGAGCAAGGCCATGAGGTAGTACCAGCGGTCCCACAAGGGCTGGTCCTGCGCCCGGCCCACTTCCACCACCGGCGGGTCCAACAGCGGCACGTCCGGCAGACCATCGGAAGGCAGGTGGTACGCCTTGCCGCCCGTCACGCTGGCAATCTGCTCCAGCAGCGCGGGCCGCACCGATGCATCCGACAGCTCGGGCCCCACGGTGCGCACCGCCACCGCGTCCTCGCCCTTGCCCAAATCCGTCTCGCCCTTCTTCGCCGAGGCCAACAGCTTGTACGGCCCCGGCGCGGGCGGCGCGAACTCCAACCGCACCACGCCATCCGGCCCCGCCGTCCCCGTCTGCACCGCCACCGGCTTCTGCGTCGCCACCGACAGCAGCTCCACCCGAACCTGCGCGTCCTGCGCCGGCTGGTAGTCCGCCATCCGCGCCTGCACCACCACGCCCACCGGCCGCCCCGGCTCCACCGATGGCGGATCCGCCGCCACCTTCAGCGTCGTCAGGTCCGGATCTCTCACCAACCATCGCAGCGCGTTGCCCCAGAAGCGGTCATACGCGCGGTTCGGTGAGCCATCCCGGTGCGCCGTGAAAGCCCACGACCACGTCGCATCCGTGGCCACCACCATCGAGCGCCCCCGCCCGTAATCCCAGACCGCCACCACCGGCGCGTTCTTGCCATCCGCCGTGAGGAACGGATGGTCCATCAACACCGTGGCGCCAGGCCGCGCGCGCGTCAGGTTCGCGCCAGGAATCGCGGGCAGCTCGGCCCACGCGCCCTCCGTGCTCGCCGCCCCCGTCCCGATGGACGTCACCGGATGCCGCAGTCCTTCGGGCGTCAGCCGCGGCTTGAAGGACTCCAGGTTCGCCGGCCCCGCCGCTTCCACCGGCAGCGCCTCCATCAGCGTGGGCATGCTCGCGCGCCCCTCGCCCAGCACGCTGTCGCCGCCAATCATCACGAACGCGCCACCGTTGTGGATGTAGCGCTCCAGGTTGCGCTCGTACTCCGAGATGGACAGCGACGGATCCGCGTAGCCGAAGTTCTGGAAGATGACGACGTCGAACGTGTCCAGCTTCGTGTCGAAAATCTCCTCCATCGGGAACGGGATGAGCGACAGCTCGCGGTCGTTCGTCACGCCCGGATCATCCGAGAGCGTCCTCAAGATGTAGAAGGACACCATGTCCACGTTGGCGTCCTGCCGCAGCAGTCCGCGCAGGAAGCGCTCGTCCCACGACGGACGCCCCACCACGAGCAGCACGCGCACCCGGTCCCGAATCACCTTCAGCGTGAACGAGCGGCTGTTGTTGTCGCTCACCGCTTCGTCCGGGAAGGTGGGCACCGTCACCGTGTAGACGAAGCGCCCCGTCTGGTCCGGCGTGAAGGTGAACGTCACGGGCTTCACGTCGTCGCCGGAGTCCATCCGCACCGACTTCGTCGCGACCGTCTTGCCCTCCTGGCTGAGCACCACGGGGATGTCTCGCCCGGAGAAGCCGCGCCCGTGGATGTCCACCTCCACCGTGAGCGAGTTGCGCACGAAGGCGAAGTCATCGACCTTGAGCCCTTCCACGGCCAGGTCCTTCAGCGCCTCGCGACCCACCAGGAACGTGGACACCGGCACGCCCAGGTCCGCCAGCGCCGCGCGAGCCCGACCCGCCGCGCCCGCCTTCAGCTCCGCGTTGTCCGCGCCATCGCTGAACAGCAACACCCCGGACAGCTTGCGCGAGCCCTGCCCCGCCGCCCCCACCGCGCGCAGCGCCGACAGCAAATCCGTGCTCCCCGCCCGCGCCGGCTCACTCGCCAGTGAAGCAGGCGTCACCGGCGTCAGCTCGGGATCAAACCCATACATCTCCACCGTGAAGCGGTCCTGCAACGCCGCGAGCCGAGGCGACGCCTTCTCCAGGAACGCCGCCACCTGCGCGCTGCGGGTGGGCCCGCCCGGCTCGGTGGGGAAGTTCATGGACGCGGAGCGATCCACCAGCACCGCCACGCGGTTCTTCATCCGCGCCACCTGCAGGTGACGGATGCCCGGCTCCAGCAGGAAGAACAGCGCCGCCACGCCCGCGCCCACGCGCAGCAGCCACAGCAGCACGCGGCGGGCGCGAGAGGGCTCGCGGCGCACGCCCCAGGCCGCCAGCCCCACGCCCAGCGCCACGCAGACCCCGAGCGCCACCAGCGCCCAGGTCGGCAAGGGCGACAGGCTGACGAGCTTCCACGCGTTGAAGGAGGGGGTGTTCATCCGGTCGCGCTCAACGCCGCTTGTTGAGGATGAGAGGCAGGTGCACGGCGTCGTCCTTGTAGTCCAGACAGAGCGCGTACATGCAGGCGTTGATGCCCATGCGCAGTGCCAGCTCGCGCTGCGGCTCACCGCCCGGGGACACATCGAACTCGTAGTCGCCGGACTCGCTGCGGCTCCACGCGCCCGCCAGGTCGTTCTGCGAGTACAGCACCGCAGCGCGCTTGCCCAACGTGGCCGCCAGCGGCAGCGGCTTGTTCAACAGCCGGCCGGGCGCCGCGTCCAACAGGAAGAACGACTTGAACACCACGTGGCTGGAGGGCACCTCGGCCAGCGGACTCTGCGGCAGCACGCGCGCCATCTCGCGGCGGAAGCTGGCGTCAAAGCCGTCCCCATCGCTGCCATCGTTGGCGTCCGCCAGCATGAAGCCGCCGTACGTGAGGTAACGCCGGAGGTTGGCCACCTCCGCGTCGGTGAGCGCCGGAAACGCCCCGTCTCCGCCGAAGTACAGGAAGGGATACTCGAAGAGGTCGGGGCTGCCCACGGGGATGGCGCGAGCGTCCGGAACCACCTCCACCGAGGTGCGCCGCTGCAGCTCCCAGGCGATGCGTCGCAGGCCCGACAGTCGCGCGTCCCAGCGCCCACCATGGCGCGCCACCGCGGGGATGAAGCGCCCGCGCTCACCGAAGGCGGACGCCCCCCGGGAAAGCAGCGAACCGAGCGCGGCAGTACCAAGCAGGAGGTTTCGACGGGTCAGGCGCCGCACGGGCATAGCGGGCTCTATATACCGTCCGCGGGTCCCCACATTCCCTGGTATAGAGAACCGCCATGGCGAAAGGCGGACAGACGCCCCCGGGGCCTGGCTCCGAAGAGATGCGCGCGGCCTGGGCACGAAAGGACGCGGGCGACGTGGTCGGCGCCCGACGCGAGGCGGAGCGGATCCTCTCCACCCGCCCCTCCCCCGTGGACGAGGACGAGGCCCGCGCCCTCTTGCGCGCCACGTCCACCCCGCCGTCGCTCTATCGCTTCGCCGCGCTCGCCGCGGCCATCTTCGTCGTCCTGTTGCTGCTGGCGCTCACGCGCTACGCGTAGGGTTGGTGACACCCATGGAAGGTTTTCTCACGGCCCTCAAGGCCTATCAGACGTTCAACCCCGCCGGCTGGGTGGCCATCTATCGACTGCTGCCCATGTGGGCCGGCATCGTCGCGTGCGTCGTCGGGCTGGTGCTGCTGGTCGCGGGCGGTGGCCGAGCATTCCGCGTCCTCGCCGGCCCCGTGGGCGCCATCCTCGGGCTGGTGTGGACGGGCGCCGTCACGCAGAAGCTCGGCATGGGTGAGCTGTCCCCGCAGCTCCCCACCTTCGTGGCCGCCGGCCTGATGGTCCTGGGCTTCCTCTTCCCCCCGGCCATCACCTTCGTGGGCGTGGGCATCCCCCTGGGCCTGGTGGCCGGGCAGATCGCCGGCCCCGGAGACTTCCTGCTCGGCTTCGCGCCCGGCGTCATCATCGGCGGCGTGGTGGGGGCGCTGCTGCACCGCGTGGTGAGCACGCTGGTGGCCTCGGCGGTGGGCGGCTGGGTGCTCGTCATCGGCGCGTTGGCCGCGCTGCACCAGTTCAGCGGGCTCGTCGGCTCGGTGGCCAATCAGCCGTGGGGCGTCATCATCGCCGCGCTGCTCTTCGCCATCGCCGGAAGCGTCTACCAGCTCGCCGTGCGCCCCTCTCCCGAGGAGGCCGAAAAGCTCCGCGGCGAGAAGGAGCGGCTGAAGCTCCGACAGGCGGAGCAGCGGGCGCTCGAAAAGCGTTGGGGGGCCAAGTAACCCACCGGAGCCGTGCTTTACCTCAGGGGTCGCGGCGCGTACATTCCGCCGCCTTTCCCCCCGGAAACCCTCGAGACGCAATGGCCCAGGCCAGCCGCAAGGAGAAGCAGGTCGAATCCCCCATGGAGTCGGCCTCCCGCCCGCAAACGGACGCTGCCCCCTGGCAGAAGCCCCAGGGGCTGACGCGCCGCGGGTGGGTCATCCTGGCCGGCATCGTGCTCGCCATCCAGTTCCCGCTCATCCACTACGCGCTCCTTCGTGGCGAGGCGGACGTCACCACGAAGGTGCCGTACGAGCAGACCTTCTCCGACCCCTCCGTGGTGGCCCGGGACTTCTTCTCCACGGGCGCCTACTGGCGCGTGACGGGGGGCGAGTTGCTCGGCCCCTCGCCCAAGAACAACCCGCTGTGGCTCCAGGCGCGGCTGCCGGACGACGTGGCCATCGAGTTCGACGTCCGCTCCGAGTATCCCGAAGGCGACATCCGCGTGGAGGTCTTCGGCAACGGCCGTGACCCGTCCAGCGGCTACACGCTGGTGCAGGGCGGGTGGAACAACTCGCTGTCGGTCCTCGCGCGCAACGACATCAACGCCCCCTCGATGGAGGTGCTCAAGCGCCGCGCGGCCCGCATCGCGGAGAGCAACGGCGGCCAGGGCACCGACCTCGTCGCCACGGGCGCGTTCAAGCGGGACACCGCGGTGCGGGTGGAGGCTCGGGGCAACACGGTGCAGGCCGGCCGCGTCTACCACTGGCGCATCGAGCGGCGCGGCACCGTGCTGCGGTGGTTCATCGACGGCACGCTGCTGCTGGAGCTGGATGATCCGTTCCCGCTCAAGGGCTCGGGCCACGACCGGCTGGGCCTGTCCGGCTGGGAGTCCCAGCTGTTCTTCGACAACCTGCGCGTGGGCACGCCGGACAGCATGCCGGCCACGTTCGTCGCGCGCCCCCCCGCGCCGCCTCCGCCCCCCGCCGGTCCGTTCGCGGACGACTTCAACCGCGCCGAGCTGGGCGAGGCCTGGAACGTCACCGGTCCGGATGCGGTGAAGCTCGAGGATGGCGCCCTGGTCGTGGAGCACACCGCCAACCGGCCCGTGTGGCTCAAGCAGCCCCTCCCGCCCAACGCCACCGTGGAGTTCGACGCCTGGTCGGACAGCCCGGAGGGCGACATCAAGGTCGAGGCCTGGGGAGACGGGCGGTCGTTCTACACGGGGGACCTGCGCCTGCAGTACACCGCCACCGGCTACGTGTTCATCTTTGGCGGATGGCGAAACACCCAGTCCGTCATCGCCCGGCAGCATGAGCACACGGCGGACCGCGCGGCGCGCGCGGGAGCGGCCGTCCAACCCGGACGGCACTATCACTTCAAGATTACTCGCCGCGGCGGCTCCCTTTCGTGGGAGATCGACGGGCAGCCTTTCCTGTCCCTCCAGGACGCGTCACCGCTGGAGGGCCCTGGCAACCAGTACTTCGGATTCTCGGGCTGGCAGACCCGCGTTCACTTCGACAATCTGAAGATCCAGCCGCTGTAATCCCCCCGAGCGGCGAAGGAACACACCTGTGCGCAGAGTCGGAATCTTCGGCTGGGGCGTGGTCGCCCCCCGTTCCCCCAACATCCAGGCCTTCGAGCGCAACCTCGCGTCGTCCGAGAGCTGGCTGACCCCCTTCAACGGCTTCGGACCGGACAACTTCCTGGTCGGCACGCCTGAGTTCAGCCTGGCGGACTACAAGCCGTGGATCGACGCCCGATTCCAGGCCAGCCGCTTCTCGCAGCTCGAGCGGAAGATGGGGCAACCGACGCAGTTCGCCATTGGCGCGTTCATCCAGTCGCTCGCGCAGAACCCGGGGCTGGAGCAGGAGCTCCAGGCGCTGGGGCCCCGCGCGCACGTCTACGTGGGCACCGGCCTGGGCGACCTGCCCACCATCCAGAACATCTCGCTGGACCTGTACCGCGCCCAGCGCCGCTGGGACCGCTTCTGGGCCAACCCCGAGCGCAACGTGAAGGCGCGCCAGTGGATGGAGACGCGCGAGCCCTTGGAGGGCCTGCCCCCCGAGCCGTCCACCGTGGTCGAGGACGAGCGCGACAAGGCCGAGGACGCGTGGTGGCACTTCTGGGCGGGCCGCTCCGCGGAGCTGCGCGAGTACCTGGAGGAGCTGCGCGAGATTGAAGCCATCGGCGTGCCCGACGAGGGCGACGTCGAGTCCGCCAAGCTGGCCGTCATCAAGGAGAAGCGCACCCGCAACGCGCGCCTCCAGAAGAAGTGGAACGCGCCCGAGCCGCCCTGGAACGCGGTGTCCTCCAACGTGCTGTGGAACATCCACAACACGCCCGCGTCGCAGATCTCCATGCTGGGCAAGATCACCGGCATGACGTTCGCGCCCGTGGCGGCGTGCTCGTCCTTTGGCTACGGCCTCAAGCTGGCGATGAACGCCATCCAGTTGGGCCAGGCGAAGGCCGTGGTGATGGGCATGACGGACGCGGCGCCCAACCCGCTGGTGGTGGGCGGCTTCTACAACGCGCGCGTCATCTCCGCGGACGCGGCCCTCTCCAAGCCCCTCACCGCCCTGCGCGGCACGCACATCGCGGGCGGCGCGGTGGTCTGGGTGCTGGGCGACTACGATTACTTCACCCAGAAGGGCTTCCAGGCGCTGGGCATGGAGCCCGTGGCCGTGGGCGTCACCGCGGACGCGGACCACATCATCACCCCGTCCAAGGAAGGCCCCACCGTGGCCATCCGCGAGGCGCTGAGCCAGGCCCAGTGCACGCCGGAGCACGTGGGGAGCTGGGACCTGCACGCCACCGCCACCCCGGGAGACTTCCTGGAGGTGCAGAACCTGCGCGACGTGCTGCCCGAGTCGGTGCTGATCACGGCGCGCAAGGGCACCTTCGGCCACGGCATGTCCGCCGGCGGCGGCTGGGAGCTGACGGCCCAGTACCTGGGCTACGCCGCGGGCAAGGTGTTCGCCACGCCGCTGGATGGCTCGGAGCTGAACAAGCAGATCGCCAAGGTGCACGGCCGCTTCGTGTTCAACCACGACGAGCCTGCCCCCGCAGGCTGCGCGGGCAAGCTCTCCATGGGCGTGGGCGGCATCAACGCCTGCGTGATTTCCCGCCCCTGGAAGAAGTAGCTCCGGAAGCAGTCGCTCGGACCCGGTGGCTCAGCCCTTGGGCATGGCCACCAGGTCGAAGTCCGGGATGCGCTCGCGCATGAACTCGCGCATCCGGTTGATGAGCGCGGCCTCTATCTGGCGGGCGCGCTCCCGGCTCACCCCGTACTTGTCGCCGATGTCCTGCAGGGTGAGCGGCTCGTCGGCGATGAGCCGGTTCTCGAAGATGAACCGCTCCTTGCCCTCGAGCGTCTTGGCGAACTCCTGGAGGTTCTCGCGGAAGAGGGCCTTGAGCTGCTCGGCGCCCAGCCGCTCGTCGGCGGGCATGGCGCCGGACGGGAGGAAGCGGTCCGCGCGCGTGCCCCGCGAGTCATCGTCCGGGCCCAGCGGCGCGTCGATGGACATCTCGTCGTGGCCCAGGCGCTGATCCATCTCCACCACGTCCTGCTCGGAGACGTTGAGCCGCTCGGCCAAGAGCCGCGGGCTGGCCTCGAAGCCCTGGGCGACGAGCTTCTCCTGCTCCTGGCGCAGCTTGAAGAAGAGCTTCCGCTGGGCCTCGGTGGTGCCCAGCTTCACCATCTTCCAGTTGTCCATGATGTAGCGAAGGATGTACGCGCGGATCCACCAGGCGGCGTAGCTGCTGAGCTTCACGCCGCGCTCCGGGTCGTACTTCTTCACCGCCTGCATCAACCCGATGTTGCCCTCCTGCACCAGGTCCAGCAGGGACAACGGATTGCGGTGGTACTCGTGGGCCAGCTTCACCACCAGGCGCAGGTTGGACGCCACCAACCGGTAGGCCGCCTGCACATCCCCCGTATCCCGGTACTTCCGCGCCGTCTCCAACTCCTCCTCGCGCGACAGCAGCGGGTGGCGCGTCACCTCGGCCATGTAGGCCTGGAGCGGGTCCCGGCTGACCAGTCCGGCCTCGCCCGCGCGGATGAGCGACGCGCTGGGGGCGCGGGGGGCACTTACGGGCTCGACTTCCACCTCGACCTCTGCCTCGGCCTCCAATTCGGAGGGGTCCGGCTCCAGGGAGTCCGGATCGAGCGTAGACTCCTCCGCCCCCGTCTCGGGCGAGTCCCCCGCGTCAGACGCGGCCGGCGCGGGCCGCTTCACGCGGCTCGGCGCGGCCGTGCCTTTGGTTCTCTTCCGCCCATTCGCCATGGCCGCCCCATAGAGCAAAGTGCCGCGATTGTTGCCAGAGGGTAATGCAGGGGCTATGCCCCTGCTCGATGAGCGACAACCAAGAGCCCCCCGCGCCGGGCAGCCCGGCGACTGACGAAGCTCCGATGCGTCCCGCTGAGTACGTCGCGGACATCAGCTTCGACGACATGAACCTCTCCGAGCCCCTCCGCCGTGCCGTGGCGGAACGCGGGTATTCGCACCCCACCCCTGTGCAGGCCAAGGCCTTCCGTCCAGTCATGGACGGCAAGGACATCATCGTTCGCAGCAAGACGGGCACCGGCAAGACCGCCGCGTTCGGCCTGCCGCTGCTGGAGAAGATTCCCGCGGATGAGCGCCGCGTGCGCGCGCTCATCCTCTGCCCCACCCGCGAGCTGGCCCTCCAGGTGGCCGAGGAGCTGACGCTCCTGGCCAAGCACAAGGGCGTGAAGGTGGCGGCCATCTACGGCGGCGCCTCCATGAAGCAGCAGGAGGACGCGCTGGTGGACGGCACGCCCATCATCGTGGGCACCCCTGGCCGCGTGTTCGACCACATCCAGCGCGGCAACCTCAAGCTCGACGCCTGCGACCACGCGGTCCTGGACGAGGCGGACGAGATGCTCAACCAGGGCTTCTACGAGGAGGTCACCCGCATCCTCGACCGTCTTCCCAAGACGCGGCAGGTGCTGCTCTTCAGCGCCACGGTGCCCACCGACATCCAGAACCTCATCGCCCGGTACACGACGAACGCGGAGACGCTGCTGCTCTCCGGTGACGTCTTCACGGTCGAGCACATCCACCACATCCGCTACAACGTGTCGGATGCCTTCCCCAAGCCGCGCAACCTCATCTACGTGCTGGAGAAGGAAGAGCCCCAGAACGCCATCATCTTCTGCAACACGCGGGATGACACGGCGCTGGTGACGGCGGTGCTCAACCGCAACGGCTTCGACGCGGAGCTGCTCAACGGAGACCTGCCGCAGAAGGAGCGCGAGCGGGTGATGGGCAAGGTGAAGCGCGGCGAGGTGGCCTTCATGGTCGCCACGGACATCGCGGCGCGCGGCATCGACATCTCCGGCCTCGAGTACGTCATCAACTACTCGCTGCCCGAGGACCCCGCCGTGTACCTGCACCGCGTGGGCCGCACCGGCCGCATCGGCAACAAGGGCACGGCCATCAACCTCTTCTCTGGTCGCGAGCTGGCCACGTACAGCGTGCTGGAGAAGAAGTACGGCATCAAGTTCGAGCAGCGCGAGATGCCGGCCCCCGAGGAGGCCATGCGCCTGTGGACGGACCGCCACGTGCGCGAGATTCGCGAGGCGGCCGGCAGCAGCATCTTCGAGGGCTTCCTCCCGCTGGCCGCGCAGCTCAAGACGCGGCCGGACGCGGATGACCTGGTCGCCTTCCTGCTCAAGTACTTCTTCAGCCACCTGCGCATGGAGAAGGCCCAGGCCGCGCAGGAGACCGAGAAGCGCGAGCCGGTGGAGTCGCGCAAGTCCGAGCCCCGCCGCGGCAAGGACCGCGAGCGCGAGCGTCCCCGCCGCGAGGAGCGCGGTGAGCGGACCGAGCGCGCCGAGCGTCCGGCCCGCGCCGAGCACGGTGAGCGCGAGCGCCGTCCCCGCCGCGACGAGCCCCGTCGCGAGGAGCGCGGCCGCCACCCCGCCCCCTCCGCCGCGCTGGAGGCCGGCCCGGGCGAGGTGAAGCTCTGGGTCAACCTGGGCACCGCGGACAACCTGGGCCCGGGCAGCATCGCCACGGCCATGGAGGAAGCGGGCGCGCCGGTGGGCAAGCTGGTGCGCGCGGAGATGCGCCCCACGTTCGCGTACGTCTTCGTGGCCGAGGACGACTCGGCGGGCTTCGAGGCCCTCAACGGCAAGCAGCACGGCGGCAAGACGCTGCGCGTGGAGAAGAGCAAGCCGCGCAGCGAGCGCGACACGCACGCGCCCCGCCCGCCCCCGTCCCCGGACGCGGGCCCCGGCGAGGTGAAGCTGTGGGTCAACCTGGGCTCGGATGACGGCATGGACGAGGCGAAGCTGCCCGCCACGCTGGAGGCGCTCGGCGCCCCCGCCGCCCAGGTGCTGCGCGCGCTCACCCGCGCCACCTACGGCTACGTCTACGTGCCCGAGTCCGAGGCGCCCGGCTTCGAGGCGCTCAACGGCAAGACGCACGGCGACAAGCCGCTGAAGCTCGAGCGTCACCGCCCGCGCGGTCAGCGCGACGAGCGGCGTGCTCGCACCGAGGCCCTCCCGGACGTTCCGGGCCAGGCGCGCCTCTGGGTGAGCCTGGGCCGCCAGGACGGCCTGGACGAGGCCGGCGTCGCCAGCGCGCTGGAGGCCGCGGGCGCTCCGGCGGGCAAGGTGCTGCGCATGGACCTGCGCCCGACGTACGCCTACGTCTTCGTCGCCGAGGAGGATGTCACCGGCTTCGAGGCCACCCAGGGCAAGCCCCACGGCGACCGGACGCTCAAGGTCGAGCGCGCCCGGCGCAAGTAACCCCGAGGGCCCCAGGCGGTCGCGTTCTGCGACCGCCTCACCCTTCGTCGGGGCCCGGCCCGCTGGCCTTGCGGCGCCTCGCCCGGTGGTAGTGGGCGGAGCACAGGCCCCGGGCCAGCACGGGCTTGCCGCAGCCGGGCTCGTCGCACGGGGTGGGCTCGGGTCCGGGCGTGGCGGCGCTTGGAGCCGGGCCGCTGAACATCACCTCACCCACCGCCAGCAGGCGATCCACGTCCTCGCGGCGCAGCTTTCGCGCCCGCACCAGCTCCACCAACCGATGAGCCCCCGCGTCCTCCGCGTCCTCCAGCCGGAACAGCTCCCACAGTGGCAGCTCCAGCGCGCTGGCCACCTGGAGGAGCGTGTCGTAGCTGGGGTTGCGCTCACCGCGCTCCAGCAGCGAGGCGAAGCTCACGGAGATGCCGCAGCGCTCGGCGAAGTCCTCCTGCGTGAGGCCTCGTCGCTCGCGCAGCGCGCGGATCCGCCGGGCCAGCCCCTGCAACGGGCCGCTCGCGTCGGGCGCATCCGGAGTGCCAGGGGACATGCGGGCGCGCATGGTAGCGCACCCCTTCTGTTAAGGTCTCGCGCGGCGACGGCGGCCTCGGGCCCCATCGCCGCCCACCAGGAGCCAGCCGACTTATGAACCCCGTCGAGGGCACCAACTACTTCTTCCGCAAGGCCGCGCGGATCATGGACGTGGGCACGCCCATCGAGACGCTGCTCGCCACGCCCCTGCGCGAGGTGAAGGTCCAGGTCTCCATCGAGATGGACTCGGGGGAGATCCGCACGTTCCCCGGCTACCGCATCCAGCACGACAACAGCCGCGGCCCCATGAAGGGCGGCCTGCGCTACCACCCGGGCCTCGACCAGGAGGAGTGCGTCTCGCTCGCGTCGCTGATGACGTGGAAGACGGCCGTGGTGAACCTGCCCTTCGGCGGCGCCAAGGGCGGCATCGCGTGCGACCCGTCGCAGATGGGCATGAAGGAGCTGGAGCGGCTCACGCGAAAGTTCGTGGATCAGATCCAGGACGTCATCGGGCCCACCCGAGACATCCCCGCGCCCGACGTCAACACCAACCCCCAGGTGATGGCGTGGATCATGGACCAGTATTCCAAGTACCACGGCCACTCCCCCGCCGTGGTGACGGGCAAGCCCCTGGAGCTGTACGGCTCCAAGGGCCGTGAGGCCGCCACCGGGCGCGGCCTGCTCTACGTGTGCCGCGAAATCCTCCGCGACCTGAGCCTGCCCGTGAAGGGCACGCGCTTCGCCATCCAGGGCTTCGGCAACGTGGGCAGCCACACGGCGCGGCTCATCTGGGAAGACGGCGGCGTGGTGGTGGCGGTGGCGGACGTGCTCGGCGGCGTGCGCAATCCCCAGGGCCTGGACGTCCCGTCGCTCTTCGAGCACGTGAAGCGCACCGGCACCGTGACGGGCTTCGGCGGTGGCACGGCCTGCAGCAACGACGACGTGCTCGCGGCGGACTGCGAGGTGCTCATCCCCGCGGCGCTCGGCCACGTCCTCACCCGCGACAACGCCCACCACGTGCGCGCCCGCCTCATCATCGAGGGCGCCAATGGGCCCACCCAGCCCGAGGCGGACGAGATTTTCGAGAAGCGCGGCATCTTCGTGGTGCCGGACATCCTGGCCAGCGCCGGTGGCGTGACGGTGAGCTACCTGGAGTGGGTGCAGAACCTCCAGCACCTGTCGTGGGAGGAGGAGCGCGTCAACGCGGAGTTGGAGAAGACGATGCGCGAGTCCTACGACCGCGTGGCCCAGGTGGCGCGCACGCGCAAGGTCTCCATGCGGACGGCGGCCTACATCCTGGCCATTGGCCGGGTGGGCAAGGCCACGGTGCTCCGCGGCATCTGAAGCAGGTGCGCGTCAGGCCATGCCGCGCCGCGTCCATGGCGGGCGGACAACCGGGCGCTCGCGCGCGGTCCCTTCCGCGCGCCGCGCGGTTCCGATACACGGCGCGGACATGGTCACCCTCCCGGACATCCAGGCCGCACGCGAGCGTCTGCGCGCCGCGCTGCGCCCCACGCCCTGCCCGCTGTCGGACGCCTTCACGGAGAAGACGGACTGCGCGGCGGTGTACTTCAAGCTGGAGAACCTCCAGCGCACGGGCGCGTTCAAGGAGCGCGGCGCGCTCAACAAGCTGCTGACGCTCACGGACGAGGAGAAGCGCCGGGGCGTCATCGCGGCGTCGGCCGGCAACCACGCGCAGGGCGTCGCGTACCACGCGCGTCGGCTGGGGGTGAAGGCCACCATCGTCATGCCCGAGCGCACGCCGCTCATCAAAGTCACACGCACGCGCGATGACTACGGCGCGCGCGTGGTGCTCAAGGGCGCCAACTACGATGAGGCCTACGCCGAGGCGCTGCGCATCCAGGCCGAGGAGAACCTCGTCTTCGTCCACCCGTTCGACGACCCGCACGTCATCGCGGGACAGGGCACCATCGGTCTGGAGCTGCTGGAGCAGTGCCCGGACCTGGAGATGGTGCTGGTCCCCATCGGCGGGGGTGGGCTCATCTCGGGCGTGGCGTGCGCGCTGAAGGAGTCCAACCCGCGCATCCAGGTCATCGGCGTGCAGGCCGCCACCATCGCGAGCATGGCCGCGTCGCTGAAGGAGGGGCACCGCGTGGAGCTGACCGCGGCGGGCACCACCATCGCGGACGGCATCGCGGTGAAGCGCCCCGGCGAGCGCACCTTCGAGATGGTCCACAAGTACGTGGACGCCGTCGTCACCGTGGACGAGGAGGAGATCGCCGCCGCCATCCTCACGCTGCTCGAGCAGGAGAAGAGCGTGGTGGAGGGCGCAGGCGCGGTGGGCCTGGCCGCGCTGCTCAACGGCCACGTCCCCCAGGCCAAGGGCAAGCGCGTGGCGCTCATCCTCGGGGGCGGCAACATCGACATGAACGTCATCAGCCGCATCATCGAGCGCGGGCTCGTCAAGGCCGGCCGATTGGTGCAGTTGGAGGTGCGGATGCCGGACCGGCCCGGCACGCTGGCCCGCCTCACCGCGCAGATCGCCGAGCAGCGCGCCAACGTGGTGGACCTGCACCACGACCGCGCCTTCTCCCACGCGGGGCTGGGCGAGGCCATGGTCGAGGTGACGCTGGAGACCACGGGCCAGCGGCACATCCAGGAGCTGATGTCCGCCCTGGAGAGCCAGGGCTGGCAAGTGGCGCGCAAGTAATCCCCCTCTTGCGCGGGCGAGCGGGGGCTCGGCCATACTCGGGGGATGACTGCATCCTTGCTCGCCGCCCTCCTGCTCGCCGCCGCCCCTCCGCCCCAGAAGGCCAAGGAGTTCGCCTCGCGGCAGCAGTGGGATGAGCTGTATCTGGCGTTCGCCACGGCCGAGCCCGCCAACTACGAGGAAGCGGAGCGCCCCGTGCTCGCGTCCGCGCTCCTCAAGGGCTGCGAGGCGCTGCTCAAGGACGACGCGGTGCTGGCGTACTCGCTGGGTGAGCGCGCCTCGGCCTTCCAGGAGTCCGCCGCCAGCCTGCGCTGTCTGGCGCGCGCGGCGCTGAAGACGGATCAACGCGCCGCGGCCGAGGAGGCGCTGCGCAAGGGCCTGGAGCAGTACGCCAAGGACGGCGCGTTCGGCCTGGAGCTGGGGCGCATGCTGCTGGAGGACAAGAACCCCACCGAGGCCATCGCCGCGCTGGAGAAGGTTCCCCCCAAGACGAAGGAAGCCGCCGAGGCGCGCAAGCTGCTCCAGAAGGCTCGCGCGCAGAGCAACGACGAGGCCGCGGCCCGCCGCGAGGTCGAGCGCATCGAGAAGCGCCTGGACAACGGCCAGCCCACGGGCGGCACCACCCAGCCCGCAGTCGGCGGGGACTCGGGCGAGGTGCGCTCCACGAGCCTCAGCTACGAGTCCGGCGTGGGCAAGGACGGCATGCGCACGCGCTCCAACCGGCACTTCGTCATCCGTTACTTCAATAACGCGCGCGATTTCGGCCAGCGGGCCGAGTACGAGGGGAAGATCGTCGAGGCGCTCGACGAAGCGTACTCCTTCACGCAGGAGCTGCTGGGCGAGGCCCGCGAGTCCCCCGTGGACGTGGTCCTCTACACCCGCGACGAGTTCCGCACGCACCACGGCGCGGCCATGGCGCGGACGGTGGCCGGGCTGTACTCGGACGATGCCATCCGCATCAACGACGCCGCCGAGCTGACCCAGGACACCAAGGGCACCCTGGTCCACGAGTACGTGCACGCCGCGGTGGACGAGTTCTGCGGCGGCAAGGACCATCGCCTGCCGACCTGGCTCAACGAGGGGCTGGCCGAGTTCGTCGAGTGGCGCTACCTGGGCAGCGACGGCCCGCCGCGCATGATGCGCGACCTGCTGCGCGGCGCCCTGAAGGCGGACGCGCTGCCCCGACTGGCGGACATGTCCCAGGGGGCGCTCATCTCGAAGGGAAACCCCACCGTTGCCTATGGCACCTCGGCCGTGGCCGTGGGTGAGCTGGTGCGCCAGGGTGGGACGGCCAAGGTCCTGACGCTCATCCGGGCCGTGGGGGGTGGCAAGTCCTTCGAAGAGGCGCTCCAGACCCAGTACGGCATGAGCGTGGCGACACTGGACGAACAGGTCCGATCCGCCCTCTCGGGGAGATAGCTGGCGAACGGGCCCGTCGGATTGGTTTACCCCTCGGCGGGACTCCCCTACACTCGCGGCCTCCATTTTCGCTGCGGCGGGAATCCAAGCCGTGTGCTGTCCGCAGCAAGGTGACGGATGTCCGACACGCGCACCGCGATGAAAGATTTTCGCTTCCTCGACGAGAGGCGAAAGCTGGGAGGCCTGTCTCCCGACGAGGAGGCTCGCTGGGCAGAGCTGCGTGCACACCTGGGTATCCGCGACACGCCCACTGGTGAGCCTGTCCTGGCGCCCCAGGACTGGCAGCAACCCGCGCCCCAGGGCTACTACGGCCAGGACGGCCAGTGGTACGCCTACCCCGCCGATTACGCGCAGCCGCAGGCCTACGCCCAGCCGCAGGGCTACTACGGCCAGGACGGCCAGTGGTACGCCTACCCCGCCCAGCCACAGGCCTACGCCCAGCCGCAGGGCTATTACGGCCAGGATGGCCAGTGGTACGCCTACCCCGCCCAGGCTTGGCCTCAGCAGCAAGGCGGCTACGATCCGAACCCGGGTTACGCGCAGCCGTACGATCCGAACCAGGGCTATGCCGCGCAGTACCCGGTGGATCCGAACGCGGGCTACGCGCAGCCGTACGACCCGAACCAGGGCTATGCCGCGCAGTACCCGGTCGATCCGAACACGGGCTACGCGCAGCCGTACGACCCGAACCAGGGTTATGCCGCGCAGTACCCGGTCGATCCGAACACGGGGTACGCGCAGCCGTACGATCCGAACCAGGGCTATGCCGAGCAGTACCCCGTGGATCCGAACCAGGGCTACGCGGATCCCTCCCAGGCGCCCTACGACCCCAACGCGGCCTATGGGCAGCAGGCGTGGACGGGGTATCCGGAGCAGACGCCTGAGCAGGCCGCGTATGCACCGCAGGAGGCAGACAGCCTCGACCTCAGCGCGGATGACGTCGACATCCCCGCCCTGAGTGAGCCGGCCCCGTGGATGGCGCCCGCCGTGGCCCCGACCGCGATGCCGGCCCCGACCGAGGAAGAGGCCGGTGAGGACCTCTTCGAGGTCGCCGACGCGGATGTCGCGGACGTGGAGCATGCCGAGGATTCGTCCGCGTCCTTCGATGCGCTGAACTCCGATCTGGGAGCGGCAGAGCCGGCCTCGGGGTCGGGAGAAGAGACCGACTTCTCCTCGGTCCGTGACGAGGCCACGCACGCCACTGGACGCGCGACACGGGGCCCGGCCAGCGCGGAGTCCTCGCTGGAGGCGTCGTTCGCCGAGCTGTCCATGGAGGTCGAATCCGAGGCCGTGGCCCCCGCCGCGACTCCGATGGACACGGCAGCGTCCGAGACCGACTTCGGGTCGGTCGATGCGACGGCCATGGGTGCAACTGCATCCGAGACCGACTTCGGGTCGGTCGATGCGACGACCATGGATGCGGCGGCGTCCGAGACCGACTTCGGGTCGGTCGATGCGACGGCCATGGGTGCGACTGCATCCGAGACCGACTTTGCATCCGTCGACGCGACGGCGTCCGAGACAGACTTCGCCTCGGTCGAAGCGATGCCCTTGAACGCGACGGCGTCCGAGACCGACTTCGCCTCGGTCGAAGCGATGCCCTTGGACGCGACGGCGTCCGAGGCCGACTTCGCCTCTGTTGATGCGGAGCTGATGGATGCGGGCTCGGAGCCCGTGCTCGCGGAGGAGCGTGAGCGTTCGCCCATGGATGCGGCGTGGGACGCGGCTCCCCTCGCGGTGGATCCGCTGGAGACGCAGCCAGGCGGCGACGTCGCAACGACGGAGTTCGCGTCCGACGCGACCGAGGTCTTCGACGCCGAGCCACTCGACCCCATGTCGGGTGAGGACGCGTCCGCGAGCGCTGTGCTCGAAGCCTCCTCGGAGGTGAGCGCGCTCGACGATTCGCCCGAGGTCTCTTCCGAGGAGTTCTCGCTCGACTCCGCGGAACTCGGTGAGCCCGCGGGCACATCCGCGAACGCGGAGGCGTCCGGGGAGGCCGGAGCGCCCACGAGCCTCGGCGCTGACTTCGAGGCATCCATCGCCGCGCAGCAAGCGGCGTCGGGTGACGTGCACGCATCGGGCACGGACTTCGATGCGGGCACGGACGCCCAGCCTCTCTTCGATACCACCGAGGACCTTTCGGCCGCCGGTGGGGACTCGAGCGACGCCGTCGGCTCGTTCGATGCGCATGCCGACTTGGTGGAGGGCTCCCCCGAAGAGATCGCCCTCGACACGGGTGACATCAGCGAAGCCGAAGCGCCGAGCGCACCGGCCTCTCTCTTCGAGTCGAACCCGCCGTCCCTCCAGCTCCGCGAGGTGCAGGTCGCGCCGGATCTCCACGCCGACACCATCGACGTAGGCGAGGACGATGTCGATCACGCCCCGCTCGCGGCGCTCGCGCAGTCGCCGGATGCCATGGCGCGCCCGGCCATCGAGGACGCCTTCGACCTGAGCGGGAATCCCGACGAGGCAGTGCCGCTCGCCGCAGCGGGAGAGTTCCTCGACTACGGCCAGACCGGCGCGACGGCGGAATCGGACGTAGCGCTCGAAGGTGAGACCGCGGACGCCTCTCCCATCGATCTGCAGCCCGAGTGGGTCTCGCCCGAGGCGGAAGCCTCCACGACGACGTGGAACGCGCCGAACGCGCCCGGCACGACCGAGTGGGCCGCCACGGCACCGACCGCCGATGCGCCCTCGAACGAGGGCTTCGGCTCGGAATCGACAGAGCTTCAGTCCGAGTGGGCCGAGCCGGCCACCGAAGCCCCGTCGCACGAGCAAGCCGCGACGCCCGAGGCCGAACTCATCGAGGCGCAGCCCGAGTGGGAGCAGCCCACGCTGGAAGCCGCGCCGGAAGAAGTATCGACCGAGTGGGCACAGCCAACCGAGGCCACCTCCGTTGTTGGCCAGGAAGCCGCGCTCATCGAGGCCCAGCCCGAGTGGGAAACCCCAGCGGCCCCGACCGGAGCCACGCCGTCCGCATGGGGAATCCCCACGGACTCCGCCACCGTCGGGTCCAGCGAAGCCAGCTCCACCTGGCAGTCCGAGCCCGCGCTCATCGAAGCCCAGCCCGAGTGGCAGCAGCCTGCCGACGCCGCGCCTCACGCGGCGCAGCCCGAATGGGCGCAGCCCGCAACGGATGCGGCGGTCCTCGAAGCACAACCTGAGTGGGAACAGCCCGCCGGATCCACAACGACTGCGGCGCAGCCTGAGTGGGAACAGCCCGCCGGATCCGCAACGACTGCGGCACAGCCTGAGTGGGAACAGCCCGCGACGGATGCTGCCGTCCTCGATGCACAGCCTGAGTGGGAACAGCCCGCGACGGATGCTGCCGTCCTCGATGCGCAGCCTGAGTGGGAACAGCCCGCGACGGATGCTGCCGTCCTCGATGCGCAGCCTGAGTGGGAGCAGCCCGCCGAAGCGGCACCGGTCGCCACGCAGCCTGAGTGGGAGCAGTCCGCGACCGATGCGGCGGTCCTCGAGGCGCAGCCTGAGTGGGGACAGCCCGCCGGATCCGCAACGACTTCAGCGCAGCCTGAGTGGGAACAGCCCGCGACGGATGCGGCGGTCCTCGAAGCGCAGCCCGAGTGGGAGCAGCCCGCTGAAGCTGAACCGGTCGCCACTCAGCCCGAGTGGGAGCAGCCCGCTGAAGCTGCACCGGTCGCCACTCAGCCTGAGTGGGAGCAGCCTGCAACCGATGCGTCGGTCCTCGAAGCACAGCCGGAATGGGAACAGCCCGCCGAAGTTGCACCCGTCGCCACTCAGCCTGAGTGGGAGCAGCCCGCTGAAGCTGCACCGGTCGCCACTCAGCCTGAGTGGGAGCAGCCTGCAACCGATGCGTCGGTCCTCGAAGCACAGCCGGAATGGGAACAGCCCGCCGAAGTTGCACCCGTCGCCACTCAGCCTGAGTGGGAGCAGCCCGCTGAAGCTGCACCGGTCGCCACTCAGCCTGAGTGGGAGCAGCCTGCAACCGATGCGTCGGTCCTCGAAGCACAGCCGGAATGGGAACAGCCCGCCGAAGTTGCACCCGTCGCCACTCAGCCTGAGTGGGAGCAGCCCGCTGAAGCTGCACCGGTCGCCACTCAGCCTGAGTGGGAGCAGCCCGCGACGGATGCTGCCGTCCTCGAAGCGCAGCCTGAGTGGGAGCAGCCCGCCGAAAGCATCTCCGCCGCTGATCAGCCTGCCTGGGAACAGCCTGTCGACACGCAGCCCGAGTGGGAGGTGTCCGCGACAGAAGAAGCACCACTCGAAGTTCAGCCCGAGGAAGAGCTGCCTGCCGGCGCTGCATCCTCCGACGCCCAAGCCACATGGCAGCAGCCCACTGCGGAGTCTGCTGTCCTCGAGGCGCAGCCCGAATGGGTGACACCTGAGGCAGAGGAAGTTCCCCTCGAAGCTCAGGCTGAGTGGGAGCAGCCCGCCGAGGCAGCCGCCCCTACGGCTCACTCCACCTGGGAGCAGCCCGCGGAGGAAGTAGCTGTCCTCGAAGCGCAGCCCGAATGGGAGCAGCCCAACACTGCCGCCTCCACGACGGCACAGCCTGCGTGGGAACAGCCCAACACGGATGCGACTGTCCTCGAGGCGCAGCCCGAGTGGGAGCAGCCCGCCGATGCCGCAGCGACCACAGCTCAGCCTACGTGGGAACAGCCCAACACGGATGCGGCTGTCCTCGAGGCGCAGCCTGAATGGGAACAGCCCAACGAGGTAGCCACTCCTGCGGCTCACGCCACCTGGGAGCAGCCCGCGGAGGAAGTGGCCGTCCTCGAAGCACAGCCGGAATGGGAGCAGCCCACCGACGCCGCAGCGACCACAGCTCAGCCTGCGTGGGAGCAGCCCGCTGACGCCGCTTCCACGGCGGACCAGCCCGCATGGGAGCAACCCACTGAGGATGTGGCTGTCCTCGAAGCACAGCCGGAGTGGGAGCAGCCGATTGACGCGGCCTCCGCTACGGCTCAATCCGAATGGCAGCAGCCCAGCGACGCGGCTTCCGCAGCGGCGCAGCCCTCGTGGGAGCAGCCCGCCGAGGAGGTCGCTGTCCTTGAAGCGGAGCCGGAGTGGGAACAGCCCACGGAATCCGATCCTGCCGCAGTGCAGGCCGGCGCCGATGCTGCTCCGAACGCGGCCCAGCCCGCGTGGCCGCAGCCCGAAGCCACGGCCGATGCTGCCCCGCTCGATGCGCAGCAGGAGTGGGCTCAGCCTGACGCGGAAGTCGCCACGCTGGAGGCACAGCCAGAGTGGGAGCAGCCCGGTACCGCCGAGGCGTCCAGCGCCGATGCGACTCCCATCGAGGTCGAGACCGAATGGGATCAGCCCTCCACGCCGGCCCCTGTCTCGAATCAGCCGGACTGGGCCGCGCCCTCCGACGCCGCAGAGTCCTCGTGGGAGACGCCCTCCTCTGCCGCACCCGTCACGGCACAGCCCGAGTGGGCACAGCCGACCGACGCCGCTCAGCCCGAATGGGAGACGTCCACCGCCGAGGTCGTGACGCTCGACGAGCAGTCCGCCTCCGAGGCTGCGCCACTCGAAGCCCAGCCCGCGTGGGAGCAGCCCGCGGAGGCTGAACTCATCGAGGCGCAGCCCGAGTGGGAGCAGTCCGCCAGCGCCCCCGCTCCAGCGCAGAATGACTGGGCCCACGCCAACGCAACGGGCGCCGCGGCTCAGTCCCAGCCACCGCAGTCGGCCGCCTGGGAGCAGCCCGCCGAAGAGGTCGCCTTCATCGACGCGCAGCCCGAGTGGGAAGCCCCCGCCACGGCCGAAGCCTCCAGCGCGGCCGCCCCGGCATGGGAGCAACCCATCGAAGAGGCCGCCATCGAGGCGCAGCCCGAATGGGAGACGCCCGCCGCCGAGACCGCGCCCATCGAGCTTCAGCCCGAGTGGGCCGCTACCCCGGAGGAGCAGCCCGCCCCCGAGGCCCAGACCGATTGGGCGCAGCCGGGTGACGACGCTCAGCCCATCGACCTCCAGCCCGAGTGGGCCTCCGCCGCCGAGCCCACCGCATCGGAACCACAGGCCACCTGGGAGAGCCCCGCGCACGGCGCAGCACCAGCCGCCACCCCGGCGACCGAATGGGCCTCGCACGAGGCGCCCAGCACCGAGACCTGGGGAGCCCTGCCTGCCACGCCCGCCGCTCCGGAGTGGAGCGCGCAGGAGTCCACGCCCGCATGGGAAGCAACCGAGTCCGAGCCCGAGTGGTCCGCCCCCGCGGAGCCCTCCGGCACGGTCGAGCTTCAGCCCGAGTGGGTGACGCCGGAGCCCGAGCCCGTCTCGGCCACCGCGGACTGGAACACGCCCGTGTCCGAGGAGATCTCCCTCACGGAAGCGGAGTCGGAACCGGTGCAGGCCACCGAGTGGCATGAGCCCGCCGTCGAGGTCGAGCCCGTCCTGGAGACAACTCCTGTCGACGTCGTCGAGTCGACCTGGAATGCCCCGCCCCCGCAGCCCATGTGGCGAGGCGCGCCCCAGACGGCTCGGTTCGCCGCGCCCACCACCGAAGTCCCCTGGCAGGAAGAGCCCCCTGCCCCGCCCCTCGTCGAAGAGGAAGTGGCGGTGGAGGCAGAGCAGGAGCTGGCGGAGATCGAACTCGTCGAGGAGGCCCCCGAGGCCATCGAGGAGGAGCTGCCCGAGCCGCCCATCGTTGGCGCGATCGAACCGCCGCTGTTCGCACCTCCCGCCGCCTCACTCACGCTGGAGGAGCGCACCTCGTTCGTGGAGGGCGAGCACCGCGTCATCATCCACACCGTGGAAGGCCAGGTGAAGCGCGGCACCATCCGCGACCTGGACCTCCTGGACGACGTCATCTCCCTGGAGCAGCAGAGCGGCTTCGCCCCCGAGCGCATCCAGGGCAAGCGCGTGAAGGCCATCTTCTTCATGCTCGCCGCGGGCGCGCGCCAGCCGCAGCTGGACGGTCAGAAGATTCGCGTCACCTTCAATGACGGTCGCCAGGTGGCCGGCTTCTCGCGCGACTTCAAGAGCACCATCCCGGGGTTCTTCGTCGTCCCCGCGGACACGCGCACCAACACCGCGCGCATCTTCATCTACCGCTCCAGCGTGCAGGCCGTCGCCGAGGGCTGACCGCCCGGCGGCGCGCCCGCGTCGCTCGCAAAAAAGAAGAGGGGCCTCGTCACCGAGGCCCCTCTTTGTGTCTCCGCGGTCCAGGGACTCGCGAGGACTACTTCGCGTCCTTCGCCGTCGCGGGAGCGTCGGCCTTCTTGGTCAGCTCGATCTCCAGGCTGACGGCGACCTCCTCGCCGACCGCCACGCCGCCGGTCTCCAGCGCCTTGTTCCACGCCAGGCCGTAGTCCTTGCGGTTGATCTTCGTGGTCGCGGACACGCCCGAGCGGGTGTTGCCCCACGGATCCTTCGACTCCTTCGCCGGGCCCTCCACGTCCAGGACGACTTCCTTCGTCACGCCGTGGAGCGTCAGGTCGCCCGTCACCTTCAGCTTGCCCGCGCCCGCCTTCGCGACCTTCTTCGACTTGAAGGTCATCGTCGGGAACTTGGTCACGTCAAAGAAGTCCGGGCTCTTCAGGTGCTCGTCGCGCTTCGGCTCGTTGGTGTTGACGGTGGACACGTCGATGGTCGCCTCGACGGTGGACTTGGTCACGTCCTTGTCGTCCAGGTTGATGGCGCCGGTCACCTTGCCGAAGCTGCCCTTCACGTTCGACACCATCATGTGGCGCACGGAGAAGTCGGCGCTGGCGTGCGACGAGTCAATCTCCCAGTTCGAGGCCAGGGCGGCGGACGGCAGGGACAGCGCGAGCATGGCAACGGCGGACTTCATGAACAGCTTCATGGGGTGTGCTCCTTGGGGAATGAGTACAGCGGGTTCATGCGCGCAGCGCGAAGCTGCGCATCGACAAAGTCGCGTGATGAAAACCCTCGAACACCGAGGTGATTCCATCCTCGGGGAGAGCAGCGCCGAGAGCGAAGAAAAGCGGCAAGAAATGATCGGCGGAAGGATGCGCCAGCGCCGCATTCGGTGCACCTCTCCAAGCCTGAAGTCCAGCAAAGTCTCGGGAGGCCAGCCGGCTCGCCACCCAGCCATCGAACTCGGCTGCCCAGGGCTCCACTGGAGCCTCCTTGGAGCGGAAGTTGACCCGCCGCAGGTTGTGCACCAGCCCCCCGCTGCCCACCAGCACCACGCCCTCCGAGCGAAGGGGCCGCAGCGCCTCGCCCAGCCGAGCCACCTCGGCGGGCTCCGCATCCGCCGGCAGCGACACCTGAATCACGGGCACGCGCGCATCGGGGAAGGCGTGCCGCAGCGGCACCCAGACCCCATGGTCCAGCCCACGCGTCGGCTCGGCGCGCGCGGGGATGCCGGCCTCGCGCAGCAGCGCCACGATGTCCACCGCCAGCCCAGGCGCGCCTCGCGCGGGATAGCGGAGCTGATACAGCGGCGCGGGGAACCCGTAGAAGTCGTAGATGAGCGGCGGGGCCTCGCTCGACGTGACGGCCACCTCGCCCTCGGTCTCCCAATGCGCCGAGACCACCACGAGCGCCCGTGCCTGGCTCGCGCTCGCCCCGAAGTCATGGAGCGCGCGCGGATACGCATCCGCGTCCAGCGCCACCATCGGCGAGCCATGCGACACGAAGAGCGCCGGAGCATGCCGCCAGGGAGCCGCCGGCCCGCCTGACTGGAGAAGTCCACTGGAGTTGCTCACGTCACTCATCGCGAGCCCATGGACTGCAACCCGCAGACCATCCCCTCCCGCCCCTCCAACCTGTTGAAATCGCGTGAGGGGCCGCGTTCTCGCGTGCGCCGAGCCTCTCAGAACGATAGACAGACACATCACTCTGAACGGGGGCGAGACGACCGTGCCGGCCAGGCTGGAGCTGAACCTGAAGGAGCTGCTGTCATTCGATCCGGGGGGCGGGCTCATCCACTTCGCGGGTCAGCGGGCGCTGCTGATGGATCCGGTGGCGCTGGGGCTCCAGCGCAAGGAGCTGGTGGGCCTGCTGGGGATGACGGCGGCGCGCGGCATCTTCACGCGCATGGGCTACGCGCACGGCTGGCGCACCGCCGAGGCCATGCGAACGGCCGTCCCCTGGCCCGACGAATCACAGTGGCGCCGGGCGGGCGGCAGGCTGCACACCCTCCAAGGACAGGTGCTGGTGGAGCGCCTGGAGCGCAAGCCCGAGGATGGCCCCGAGCCCTTCGCCGAGGCCCAGTGGCGCGAGTCCTATGAGGCCGAGCAGCACCTCTTGCACCTGGGGCTGGCGGATCAACCCGTGTGCTGGAGCCTCACGGGCTTCGCCTCCGGGTACATGAGCTTCTGCAACGGCAAGCCCATCTACTGCACCGAGGTCCGCTGCGTGGGCAAGGGCGACGCAGACTGCCGCATCGTGGGGCGCCCCGCCGAGGAGTGGAGCACCGAGTGCAAGGAGGTGCTGCGCTTCTACGAGACGCAGTGCATGGAGGGCGTGCTCGGAGACGTGACGGAGGCGCTCAAGCAGACGGAGCGCAAGCTGCGCGCGAAGCGCCAATCCCTGGCCCGCGTGTCCGGCGTGACGGAGGACCCCTCGGGCATGGTGGCCCGCGCCGAGTCGATGCAGCGCGTGCTCGGACTCGCGCGGCGCGCGGCGAAGGTGGACTCCACGGTGCTCGTCACGGGCGAGAGCGGCGTGGGCAAGGAGCGCGTCGCGCGGCTCATCCACGATGAGTCCAGCCGCGCCCACAAGGCCTTCGTCGCGGTCAACTGCGCCGCCGTCACCGAGAGCCTGCTGGAGAGCGAGCTGTTCGGCCACGCGAAGGGCTCGTTCACCGGCGCCACGAACGACCGGGCCGGACTCTTCGAGGCGGCGCACGGCGGCACCCTCTTCCTCGACGAGGTGGGCGAGGTGCCCGCGACGATGCAGGCCCGGCTCCTGCGCGCCCTCCAGGAGAAGGAGGTCCGCCGCGTGGGCGAGAACACCCACCGCAAGGTGGACGTGCGCGTGGTGGCCGCCACCAATCGCGACCTCGCCGAGGAGGTGCGCACCGGACGCTTCCGCCAGGACCTCTACTACCGGCTGCGCGTCATCGAGCTGCGAATCCCGCCCCTGCGCGAGCGCCGCGAGGACGTGCTGCCCCTGGCGCGCATGCTGCTCGCCGAGGCCGCCGAGCGGCTGGGCCGCAAGGTGTCCGGACTCTCCCCCGAAGCGGCGGATCAGCTCCTGCGCTACCCCTGGCCGGGCAACGTGCGCGAGCTGGGCAACGCCATCGAGCGCGCCGTGGCGCTGTGCGAGGGCCCTCGCGTGGAGCGCGATGACCTGCCCGAGGAGGTGCGCGTCGCGCCGCCCAGCCTGGTTCCCACCGGGGACCCACGCCGGCTGGAGGACATGGAGAAGGAATACATCCTCGCGGTGCTGGCGCGGAACGACGGCAACCGCGCGCGCACGGCCGAGCAGCTCGACATCGGCGTGGCCACGCTCTACCGGAAGCTCAAGCAGTACGGCCACGCCGAGGCCGCGCACTGAGCGAAGCCACGGACGCGGCCCTGCGAGCGCGGGGCTGCGTCACGTCAGCGTCAGTTGAGGAACTGGTCGCGATCCTTGCGGTCCCGCTCCACCACGCGCAGGTGCTTGGAGCGGTCGCGCAGCTGCCGCTGCAGGCGCCAGTGCTGGAAGTACAGCCAGAGCCGGCGCGGGCTGCCACCGCGCACGTAGGCGAACACGAGCAGCAGGCTCAGGATGTCCGGCGCGAGGTACTGCCACGGCCTGCTCAACAGCTGCAGCACCGTGAACGCCGCGCCAATGGCGGCGAAGATGTTGCCGGACAGCGGGATGCCCCAGAAGTTCGTCTGCCCCCGGCCGATGACGAGCCCGTACGCCACCCAGAGCACCGTGGTGAGGATCCGCCCGCCCGCGTACGCGCCCGCCAGCGGCGTCACGAGCGCCAGCAGACAGGTGAGCAGCCCGGAGAGCGTGGTGATGCCCAGCGAGGCCATCAGCAGCCGGCGGCCGCCCCAGGTGGACTCGAGGAACCCGCCGATGGACCAGGTGATGAGCGCGCCGAACAGGATGCCCAGCACGTCCGGCGTGACGAAGGCGTAGGTGACGAGCTGCCAGAGGAAGAACCGCCCCAGGACGTCCGCCGGGTGCAGCAGCAGCAAGTTGCCCTGGCCACGCTCCGTGGCGAGGAACAGCACGGAGATGCCCACCAGGGCCACCGCCAGCTTCGCGGACAGCGTCTCCAGGCTGGGCAGGCCAAACCCACCACCACCCCCGCCAAAGCTCCTCATCGGTCGCATAGCCGCCCAAAGTTGGTGGAAGGTCGCCCGCTTCGCAACCCCAAACGACACAACGACGAAGGGCGCCTCACTCCGGATGAACGGAGCAAAGCGCCCTCGAGAGTCCCTGTCCGACGACAGGTCCGTCCGCTCAGGTCTTGTGGCGGTAGAAGAGCGTGATGGTCAGGCAGTGGAATTCCTTGTCGGAGGATTGGGTGACGACCTTGTCCACAATATCGACCTGGGAATTCTCCTTGAGCCACTTGGTGATGTTCTCACCCATGTTCTCGCGGTCACGCGCGAGCGTGGTGGAGAACACCTTGACTCCCGTGAAGCTGGCAACGCCCATTCCGACCCTCGAGTAACCAGAGATTCTCGACGTTTACACCGAAGGCCCGCCACCATCAAGAAACGGGCCCGACAAACCGGCGCGGGCGTGCCTTGCGCACACCCGCGCCCACGCCCGAGCTCCGCCCTGGGAGGCGGCAGGGGCTCACCGCGCGGCGGCGCGGCGGGACAGACAGGCCACCTCGTCCTTGCAGGCGGGCCCGATGCCTTCCGGGTGGGCCGTGAGGGGCGTCTTGTCACTTTCCTCCACCCCACACACCACGCACTTGCGCTTGCGGTTGCGACGCTCCGCGCGGCGCTGCTCGGCGATGGCCTTGGCCCGCTCGCGGGCCGTCTTCGCATCCACCTCGTTGCTCATCTCACGTCCCGTCCCGAAGTCGTGTCCCCGCCAGCCCCGCCCGCGCGCTCAGAGCGCCTCAATCAGCACGGCGATTCCCTGCCCACCGCCAATGCAGGCGGATCCGATACCATAGCGAGCGCCGCGACGCTTCAGCTCGTACGCCAGCGACATGGTGATGCGCGCGCCCGAGGCACCCAGCGGGTGGCCCACGGCGATGGCGCCGCCGTTGACGTTGGTCGCCTCGCGTGGCAGCCCCAGCTCCTTCTCCACCGCGAGGTACTGCGGCGCGAAGGCCTCGTTGACCTCGAAGAGGTCCACGTCCGACAGCTTGCACTGCGCGCGCGCCAGCAGGTTGCGGATGGCCGGCGCCGGGCCAATGCCCATCACCTTCGGGTCACATCCGGAGATGCCCCAGTTCACCAGCCGGGCCATGGGCTTCAGGCCGTGCTTCTCCACGAAGCCGCGCGTGGCCATGACCATGCTGCCCGCGCCGTCACAGATGCCGCTGGCCGCGCCCGCGTGCACCACGCCGTCCTTCTTGAACACCTTGGGCAGCTTGCGCAGCGTGTCCACCGTGGTCTCCGGACGGTTGTGCTCGTCGCGGGAGACCACCGTGTCGCCCTTCTTGCCCTTGAGCGTGACGGCGGAGATCTCGTCGTTGAGGCGCCCGGCCTCCTGCGCGGCCGCGAAGCGCTTCTGCGTGAGCACCGCGTACTCGTCCACCTGCTCCTGGCTGAGCGAGTAGTCCACCGCGAGCTGCTCGGCGGTGAGCGCCATGGCCTGCCCGGTGTAGCTGTCCGTCAGGGCCGTCCACAGCATGTCCTCCAGGCCACCCTTGCCCAGCGGCAGGCCCCAGCGGGCCCCGCGGATGACGTGGGGCGCCTGGCTCATGGACTCGGTGCCGCCCGCGAGCACGCACGCGGCCTGCTCGGTGAGCATCATCTCCGCGGCCGTCACGAAGGCCTGGAAGCCCGAGCCGCACAGCCGATTCACGCCCAGCGCGCCCACCGGCACCGGCACGCCCGTGCGCAGGCCCACGTGCCGAGGCAGGTAGATGGCGTCCGCGCTCGTCTGGACCACGTTGCCGTACACGACGTGCTCGATGAGCTCAGGGGCCACCTTCGCCTGGGCGAGGGCCGCCTTCGCGGACTCCACCGCGAGGTCGGTGGCGCTGAGATCCTTGAGGCTGCCCCCGTAGGTGCCAAACGGGGTGCGCTTGCCGGACAGGAAGAAGATCTCCTCGGACTTGGACACGCTCTTCATGGTGCTCGTCTACCTACTCTCGTGGGGCGCGCGGTGCACGCGCGCCGTGGATATCCAGGGTGAGGCGAGTCAGGAAGCCCGCCGCCCCAGGAAGGCGCTGGCGACGATGGCAAGCGCGATGGCGGTCCACAACAGCCCTTGCAGGTTCTGCCGGCGGATTTCATGGCGCCCCAGCCCCTGATACCAGGAACGCCCCGCCTGCACGCGCCCCTCCCAGGTGAAGTCTCCCGTGGGAGACAGCCCCTCCAGGCGCCGCGCGTGGGCCCTCAGCAGGCGCTCGGGGGAAGCGTCGTCCAGTGAACCCGACCGGTAGCGCCCCGGGAGGTCCAGCGCGGGGCGGCGGTAGTCCGCCGTGATGACGAAGCCCTCGGGGGCCAGGGGCGTGAGCAGGTACAGCCGGGGCGAGCCCTGGCGCCCCTCGTGGAGCGTGGCGAAGACCTGCTCGGTGGGGTGGGCCCAGTCGTAGGAACGGCTGGCTCGCTGGAGGAGCGGCTTCTCGTCGTGGCTGCCGAGCGCCACGAAGCCGAGCGCCTCCAACTGCCGGGCGAGCGGCCGCAGTGCCTCCGGCAGCGCCATCTGGTCCGCGGGGGCCTCCGCCTCCACCCGCACGCTGCTCGGGAAGAGGTAGAGCAGCGCCCGCCAGAAGTTGAGGGACAGGAGCACGCCGGCGAGCACGATGCCGCCGACCACGATGCCAAGCTGGGTGAAGACGTGCATGCGCGGGCGACCGTCAGCGCCGGGACGCCGACGCGGGCAGGTGCTGCCAACGCGCCAGGTCCGCGGCGGTGAGCGGATCCTCGCCGCGCAGGAACTGCTCCAGGTGACCCAGCGAGTCCTGTCCCCAGAACAGCTCGCCATCCGCCAGGACGGAGGGCACGCCGAACGCGCCCGCCGCCAGCGCCGCCTCGGTGTCGCGGCGCACGCGCTCCTTGACCTCGTCCGAGCGGGCCGCGGCCAGGAGCGCCGGGGCATCCAGCCCCACGGACGCGATGACGGCGCCCACCTGCTCCGGCGTCTCGATGCCCGTGCCGCCGCCCCAGGTGGCCGCGTAGAGCGCCGAGATGAGCCGCGCGCGCGCCTCGGGCTCGCTCACCGCCGCCGTCACGCGCAGCGCGAGGAGCGGATTGAACGGATGCGCGGGCGGGGGCGCGAAGGGCACGCCCAGGTCATGGGCCAGTCGGAAGGTCTGCTTGAAGACCCACACGCGCTTGGGCGGAATCTCCGCGGGGCCAATGGAGCCCAGCGCGTTGAGCATCCCCGCGAAGAGGACGGGCACCGGCTCCAGCGCGCGCCCGTGCCGCGCGGCCAGCGCGGGCATCCGCGTCCAGGCGAGGTACGCGTAGGGTGAGATGTAGTCGAAATAGAAGCGCAGCGGGGCATTCGCCATGGCGGGCACTCTACCCCTCCCACCCGAGGCGCGGGGAAGCCGGGCCCACCGCTCAGGCCGTGCGCTTCACCAGACACTGGCGCTGCATCGCGCCCCGCAGCGACTCGGCCAGCGCATGGAGGTTCACCGCCTTCGCCGCGAGGAAGGCGCGCTCGGCGATCTCCAGCTCGCGCACCGAGTCCTCGGGCGCGGGCTGGCGCTCCGCATGGGCGAGGTAGACGTGGCCCACCTGGAGGACGTTGCCCGTGGCCTCGGCCAGGAGCAGCGCGCGCCGCAGGTGCTGCGCGCCTTCTTCCGCGGGCACCAAGGGCGCCAGGGCCCGGCGCGCCAGGATTTCGTCCCAGGGATTGGCCAGCACGGGATCCAACGCGCGAGCCAGCGCGGCCTCCGCCGCGGTGCGCGCCGCCGCGAGGTTGCCCTGCTCCCGCTCGAAGCGGGACTCGTACACGCGCACCAGCGTCTCCATGCGCAGGTGGCCCGCGCGCGCGGCCTCCAGCGCCCGCGGCAGCGACTCGCGCGCCGCCGCCGCGTCCTCGAACAGCACGTCCCGGCACGCCTGGTACACGCGCACGTGGTACTGCAGCCGCTGATCCTCCGGCATCACCCGCGCGAGCGACTCCGCGCGCGCCACCACCGCGGCCACCAGCTCGTGCTCGCCGCGCTCCAGGTAGTACGGCGGCGTGAAGACGGCGAGGTTGCGCTCCATCAACCGGGGGTTGCCCAGCCGGCGCACCAGCTCGGCCTTCTCGGTGAACGCGGGCACGAACGCGGCGCCGTCTCCGGTGAAGGCCGCGCGCGCCACGCGCGAGAACAGGTGGAAGGCGCGCACGTCCAGGAAGCCGTAGGCCTCCGCGAGCGCCAGCCCCTCGTGGACGACCTCTTCGTCCAGCGGCTCACCGCGCAGGGCGCGGTTGACGTTCATCAAGTAGCCGCCCATCCCCAGCGCCCACGCGAGTCGCCGAGGCGGCCGGCCCACCAGGTTGCGGAAGCCCCGCAGCCGCTCCACCTGCTCGCGCTGCGCCTCCAGCACGCCGGCCCACTGGCCGCTGTATGCGCTGAGCGAAGCGCGCGCGATGAGCACGCCCGCGCGATACGGCGAGTCCTCCGGGTGCTCGGCCTTCACGCGCTCCTGGAGCCGCTCGAAGTCCTCGGTGCGCCCCAGCACGGTCAGCGCCATGCTCTCCAGGATGCGCAGCTCGGAGTGCTTCCAGAAGACATCCACCGGCGCCATGCGCGCATCCACCGCCACCTCGCGGAAGAGCGGGCACAGCCGCTCCGCGCGCTCGGTCGCCGAGCCCTCCCGCGCGGACTCCAACCTCGCGAGCGCCTCGCGTCGGCCCAGCTCCAGCGCAGGTGACGCGGCCCAGTGCGCGGACAGGCGCTCCGCGTACGTCAGCGACGTGGGCGGGTCACTCGAATAGCCCACCTCCACCAGCGACACCCACGTGCGCAGCAGCTGATCCGCGCGCTCCGGGAAGTCTGGCGCCACCTCCAGGAGCCCCGCGGCCTCCGTCAGCAGCAGCGTGGCATCCAGCAGCGCCTGGGCCTCGATGGCGGCGCGCCCCGCCTCCAGCAACGGCACGATGGCGCGCTGAGGCTCCTCCGAGCGCGCGAAGTGCCAACCCACCGCCCGAGCCAGGCCCTTTCTTTGCGCGTGCAGCGCCTGGAGCGCGCGAGCCACCCGGCCATGATGGACGCGCCGCTCGGCCTCGGGCGTGGTGTCGTAGACGGCCTGGTGCACGGTGTCGTGCGTGAAGACGTAGCGGCCCTCCACCTCCTGGAGGAACTGCCGCTCGACGATGCCATCGAGCACCGCGAACAGCTCCGCCTCGGGCAGCTCCGCCAGCGCGCGCACGAGCGGGAGATCCAACAACCGACCCGCGGGCGCGAGCCGCCGCAAGAGCGCCACCTGCTCCTGGGGCGCGCTCGCCAGTCGCGCCAGCACCGCGTCCTGGATGCTCGCGGGCAGCTCGCGCGTGCCCAGGTCCTCGGCCGCGCTCCAACGTCCGCCCACGCGCGTGAGCGCCCCCGCCTCCACCAGCATGCGCAGGCACTCGGTGGCGAAGAACGCGTTGCCGCCTGTCGTGGCATGCAGCCGCGTCACGAAGCCCTCCGGCATGGACAAGCCCGGCAGCGCCAGCTCCACCAACGTGCCCACGTGCGCCGCGGACAAGGGCTCCAGGTCCAGCCGCGCGGTGAGCTTCTCGTCCACCGTCTGGAAGGCCAGGCTCAGCCGGCTCAGCTCACCGGAGCGGAAGCTGCCTACCAGCATTCCGCGCGTGCCGTGCAGCGCGCGGATGAGCACGTTGAGCACCTCCAGCGAGGCGCTGTCCGCCCACTGCAGGTCCTCGAAGCACAGCACGAAGGGCAACCGCTGCCCCAGCGCGCGCACCCACTCGGCCAGCGCCTCGAAGAACGCCAGCTTCTCCTCGCCCTCCTCGCGCAGCGCTCCCTCGGGCGCGTCCGAGGACAGCCACGGCAACAGGCGCGACAGCCTGGGCGACAGCCGCTCCAGCATCTCCGTGGGCGTGTGCGGCAAGAGGCACCGCAAGGCCTGCGTCACGGGCGTCAGCGGCGCCAGTCCCTCCGCGCGACACTGGCCTCGACCGAAGGGCAGCTCCGCGAGCTTCGCCTGCAGCTCGAACTCTTGCAGCAGCCGCGTCTTGCCCACGCCCGCGGGCGCGCCGATGAGCACCGCGCGCGACTGGCCCCAGTCCGCCTCGGCCAGGCCGTTCATCAGGCCCTCCAGCTCCGCTTCGCGCCCCACCACTTCGGGCACGTGGAGGTAGCTGGCTCGCGCGGACAGCGGCTCCTCGGGCAGCGGCTCGCCGCTGGCGTGGCACAGCGCCTCCAGGAGTTCACCCGCGTCCTGGAAGCGCTCGCGCGGATCCTTCGCCATGAGCAGGAGGATGATCTCCTCCAGGTGCGGATCCACCGGGCAGAGGCTGGAGGGCCGCGGCGGCGGGCGCGTCAGGTGATCCGCCAGCAGCACCGCGGGGTTGGTGCGCTTGAACGGCAGCCGACGCGTGGCCAGGTAGTAGGCCATCACGCCCAGCGAGTAGAGGTCCGCGCGCCCGTCGATGCTCGCGCCGCGCTGCCACTCCGGCGCCAGGTACTCCAGCGTCCCCTTGAGGCGGCCCGGGCTCGGCGTGCCCAGCTGGTGCATCACGCCGAAGTCCATCAGCTTCACCGCGCCGGACTCGGTGATGCGCACGTTGCTCGCCTTGATGTCGCAGTGCACGTAGAGGCGCGAGTGGATGAACGCCAACACCTGCGCCATCTGGATGAGCACCCGGTACAGCGCGCTCGCCTCCATCGGCACGTCCCGCACGAGCGTGCTCAGGTCCTGCCCGCCCACCACTTCCATCGTGATGAAGCGATTGCCCGCCTCGGTCAGTCCGCAGTCGAACACGCGCAGCGTGGACGGGTGCTGCAGCTTCTTCATGGCGAAGAACTCGTGCCGGAACATCAGCACCAGGTCCTCCACCTTCGACTGCGTCAGCCCCGCGGGGACCTGCATCTCCTTGAGCGCCACGCGGCGCATCTCGTGCGTGTCGTCCGCCAGCCAGATGCGGCCCATGCCGCCCTCGCCCAACAGCGACGCCACCCGGTAGCGGCCCGTCACCACCATCCCCGGCTCCAACGAGCGGCGCTCCCCCAACCCCGCCCACGGCAAGGTGACGGGTGTGCGCGGCCGCTCCCCCCAGGTGCTGGAGGACGCGCGCGTGCGCTCGTCGAGGACCGTCGTTTTCTCTTCGTCGCTCACACGATGGGTCAAGCCGGGCTAATTCAGAAGTCAGAGGAATATCACGTTTTCATGGGAACGACGCAGGGTGGGAGAGGTGGGAACACACCAAGTTGGACACTTTCGAGGAAAGCTGGGTCCGACATCGCCTCCATCCACGCACCGGGTGGGTGAGACCGCGCGTCTGTCCGCCCCCACCGCGCCCAAGCGAGTCGGACGCACGGGTGTCCAGGGCGCGCGAGACGCCGCAGCTTGAGACACGCGGGCGCGAGCGCGACCCAAGGAAAGGCGAGTCACCATGGCCAGCCCCCAGCACGAAGACTTCCAGCCGCGAGATCGCGGCCAGGTCGAGGACGCCCTCGACCGTGACGCCGCCGAGACGAGCCGGGAGTTGTCCGCGCGCGCGGACGTGGACCCCAGCCCCCTCGAGGAGACACCGTGGGAGGCGAGCGTGGAGCGCGGCGAACAGTGGACGACGGAGAAGAAGACGCCGCCCAAACGCTAGGGCACAGTCGCCCTCCATGGGGTGGCACGGACCTCTTGCTCGGTACCGGACAGTGGGGGGATGCTGCGTGCCCGTCCCTCTGGCGCGAAGGCCGCGCCCATGCGCCGGACACTGGTCCCCTCGGAGTCGAAGCCCGTGAAGCCCAAGGTCCTCATCGTCGAGAACTCCTGGACCATGCGCGAGACGCTGCGGCTCTTGCTGTCCGGTGAGTTCGACTGCACGGTGTCCGCCGACGGCGAAGCGGGGCTGGCGCTGGCGCTGGCGCAGCCGCCGGACCTGCTCCTGTCGGACGTGAACATGGACGGCCTGGATGGCTACGCGCTGTGCCGTCGGTTCCGCGCCGAGCCGAGCCTCCAGCACATCCCCGTCGTCTTCGTCAGCGGCTACGCACCGCGTCCAGGCGAAGCCGCCGAGCAGCCCGGACCGGATGCGTACCTGGTGAAGCCCGTGAAGCCCGCGGTGCTCATCGCGCAGCTCCATGCCGTGCTGCAGCGCGCGCGGGGCGCCGCGGCGGAGCGGGCAGCGGGCGAGCGCTGAGCCGCTCTCACGGCGAGCGGACCGGAAGAAACGGCCGAGTGAGCGCGTTGGCGCCGATGTCGGAGCCCGAACGCGCGTCCTGGGTTGCACGCTGACCCGGGGCGTCTGGCGGGCTATATGTCCCCCCGCTCATTTCTTTTCGTCCCGAGGTCCTTCGCGTGATCAACGCCATTCCCCGCGTCCCCGCTCCCAAGAACGAGCCCGTCCTTTCGCACGCCCCCGGCACGCCGGAGCGCGCCGAGCTCCAGGCCACGCTCAAGCGCATGAGCGGCGAGAAGATCGAGATCCCCGTCGTCATCGGCGGCAAGCACATCCGCACCGGCAAGACGGACACCGTGCGCATGCCGCACAAGCACCAGCACGTGCTGGCCACGCTGCACGAGGCGGATGCCAGCCACGTGGAGCAGGCCATCCAGAACGCCCTCTCCGTCAAGGAAGAGTGGGCGCGGATGCCCTTCCACGCGCGCGCCGCCATCTTCCTGCGCGCCGCGGAGCTGCTGGCCACGCGCTACCGCCCGCTGCTCAACGCGTCCACCATGCTGGGCCAGTCGAAGACGGCGCATCAGGCGGAGATCGACGCGTCCTGCGAGCTCATCGACTTCCTGCGCTACAACGTCCACTTCGCCGAGCAGATCCTCTCCACGCAGCCGGAGAACTCGCCGCAGACGTGGAACATGCTGGACTACCGGCCGCTGGACGGCTTCGTGTTCGCCGTCGCGCCGTTCAACTTCTCGTCCATCGCCGTCAACCTGGCCGTGACGCCCGCCATCATGGGCAACGTGGTGCTGTGGAAGCCGTCCTCCACCGCGGCGCTCAGCGCGTGGTACGGCCTGGAGCTGTTGCGCGAGGCGGGCCTGCCCGACGGCGTCATCAACATGCTGCCCGGCGACGGTCCCACCGTGGGCAACCCGGTGATGGCCAGCCCGCACCTGGGCGGCATCCACTTCACCGGCTCCACGCCGACCTTCAACAGCATGTGGCGCACCGTGGGCGAGAACATCGGCCGCTACAAGCAGTACCCGCGGCTGGTGGGCGAGACGGGCGGCAAGGACTTCATCTTCGCGCACGCGTCCGCGGCGGATGACCTGGAGGCGCTCGCCGTCGCCATCGTCCGGGGCGGCTTCGAGTACCAGGGCCAGAAGTGCTCGGCGGCCAGCCGCGTCTACGTGCCCGAGTCGCTGTGGGGCAAGCTCAAGCCGCGCCTCCAGGAGCTGATCCACGAGCTGCGCATGGGCGACGTGGCGGACTTCCGCAACTTCATGGGCGCCGTCATCGACGAGAAGTCCTTCAAGAAGGTCTCCTCGTACATCGAGCTGGCGAAGACGGGCGGCAGCGAGGCGACCATCGTCGCCGGCGGCGAGACGGACCGCAGCGAGGGCTGGTTCGTGCGCCCCACGCTGGTGCAGCTGACCAACCCGCGCCACCGCATCATGCAGGAGGAAATCTTCGCGCCGCTGGTGGGCCTGCACGTCTACCCGGACAACCGCTTCGAGGAGACGCTGCGCGAGTGCGACCAGTCCGCAGCCTACGCGCTCACGGGCGCGGTGTTCGCGCGCGACCGCAAGGCCATCGAGACCATGCAGCGCGAGCTGCGCCACGCGGCGGGCAACTTCTACATCAACGACAAGCCCACGGGCGCCGTCGTGGGTCAGCAGCCCTTCGGCGGCTCGCGCGCGTCGGGCACGAACGACAAGTCGGGCTCGATGATCAACCTGTTCCGCTGGAGCAGCCCGCGCACCATCAAGGAGAACTTCGTCCCGCCGACGAAGGTCGCCTATCCGTTCATGGACGTGGATCCGCGCGAGGGGAAGTAAGCCTCACCCATGAGTGCTCCGTTCCCGGGCATCGCGGGTCTGGACACCTATGCCTTGCGTGATGGCGAGTGCCGCGTGGAGGTCATCCCCTCCCGCGGCGCGCTCGTCACGCGCATGGTGGTGGGAGGCGACGAGGTCCTCTTCCTCGACGCCGCCTCCGTGGCCGACCCTTCCAAGAACGTGCGGGGCGGCATCCCCGTGCTGTTTCCCATCGCTGGCCCGCTGCCGGGCGACACGTATCCGGCGGAGCGCAAGGCGTACACCCTGCCGCAGCACGGCTTCGCGCGGCGGCTGCCGTGGACCGTGCGGCAGGCGGAGGACTCGCTCTTGGTGGTGGGCCTGTCCTCCTCCGAGGAGACGCTGAAACAGTTCCCCTGGGCGTTCGATGCGCAGCTCACCTTCTCGCTGGTGGGCCACCGCCTCACGCTGGACTTCGACGTGGAGAACCGGGACTCGCGGCCCTTGCCGCTGCACCTGGGCTTCCACCCGTACTTCAGCGTCCCCGACGCAGCGAAGGCCGAGGCGCGCGTGGACACCGACGCCACGCACGCGTGGGACAACCACCACAAGCGAGAGGTGCCCTTCACGGGGTTCGACCTCACGCTCGATGAAGTGGACCTGCACCTGCGCGACCACTCGCGTCCTGGCACCCGCCTGGACCGAGGGCCGGGCCTGCGTCCGGTGACGCTCTCGTGGAGCCCCGAGTTCCGCCTGCTCGTCGTGTGGACGTTGAAGGGGAAGGACTTCGTCTGCGTGGAGCCCTGGACTGCGGCCGGGGGCGCGCTCGCCACCGGTGAGGGCCTGCTGCACGTGGCGCCGGGGGAGCGCGCGTCGCTCGCCTTCGACATCGAGGCCTGACGTCTTGCCCGAGGGGCACGCGGACCTCCGCTCGCCCCGCCCTCCCCTCCCCGCTTGCCTCCGGGCGCGCGCATCCCCAAGCCGTGGGAGGAGGGTCGTCATGTCCAACAGGTCCAGGCCGAGCCCCGGAGGACAGGGGCGTGCGTTGCTCCTCATGTTCTTGTGCTGGGGTGTCCTCGCGCCGCTGTCCGCGCGAGCGGCCACGGTGCGCACCGGGCAGGTGGTGACGGTGGGGCCCCAGGAGATCATCAACGATGACCTCTACGTCTTCGCGAGAGAGGTCCACGTCGAAGGCACGGTGCGGGGCGACGTGGTGGCGGCCGGGCAGAAGGTGGACGTCACTGGCACCGTGGGCGGCGACGTGCAGACCGCCGCGAGCGAGACGCACCTGTCCGGGCGCATCGCCGGCAGCGTGCGGGCAGCCAGCAACGTGCTCGACCTGAGCGGTCCGGTGGGCAAGGACGCCATGCTCGCCGCGAATGACCTGCGGATGGGCCGCTCCGCCAGCGTGGGGGGCGACCTCTTCTTCGCGGGCAACCGCGCCGAGGTGGCTTCACCGGTGAAGGGCCGGCTCCAGGCCGCGGCGCAGACGCTCATCGTCTCCGCGCCCGTGGGAGGCGACGTGCACGCGCAGGTGGACACGCTGCGGCTCACGAGCGGCGCCGACGTGCACGGCAACCTGAGCTATCGCGGCGGAGAGGGCGCCATCATCGACCCAGGCGCTTCCGTGGCGGGTCAGCTCGAGCGCCTCCCCGTGCAGCACCGACGCGCGGGCCCGCTCATGCTCGCGTACACGTGGGTCCGCTCGGTGGTGGGCCTCTTCGCGCTGGGCATGGTGGTCGCGCTGCTGTCACCTCGCTTCGCGCGCCGCGCGCCCGCAGTGCTTCGAGAGCAACCGTGGAAGAGCCTGGGCTGGGGCGCGGTGCTCTTCTTCGGTCTGCCCGTGCTCGCGGCCGGGGTGTTCTTCGTGGGTGCGCTGGTGGGCGGCTGGTGGCTGGGGTTGTTCGTGCTGGCCGTGTATGCGCTGGGCCTCGTCCTCGCGTTCCCGGTCGTCGGGATGATGGTGGGCCAGTGGCTGATGCAGCGCTTCGGGCGCGCGGGCACTTCGCTCGCGCTGAGCTTGCTGGTGGGGCTGATGCTGTTGATGGCGGTGCGCTGGGTGCCGCTCGTGGGTGGGCTCGTGGCCCTGGCCACGGTGCTGTTCGGCCTGGGCGCGATGACCCTCGCGGCCGCGCGCGGCCGAGGCCCCTTGGAGGCCCCGACCTGAGTCACGCCGCGGCGCGCGACTATCCCGCGTGCGCGATGAGCGGGAAGGACAGCGGCCCGCGCACGGTGAGCGACCCGTTCCACTTCAGCGGCCCCGCGGCGCTGAAGCCGCTGAAGCGCGACAGCAAAACCTCCAGCGCCACGCGCGCCTCCAGTCGAGCCAGGGGCGCGCCCAGGCAGAAGTGGATGCCGTGACCGAAGGGGAGGTTGTTCACGCCCTCGCGGTCCATGTCGAAGGTGCCCGGGTTGGAGAAGCGCGACTCGTCGTGGCAGGCCGAGCCGATGAGCAGCAGCACGCGCGCGCCCGCCGGAATCGTCACCCCGTGCAGCGGGGTGTCCTGCGTCGTGACGCGCACGATGCCGTGCACGGAGGGCTCGAAGCGCAGCACCTCCTCCACGAAGCGAGCTATCTGCGTGCGGTCCGCGCGCAGGCGCGCCGTCAGGTGCGGGTGCTCGATGAGCATGCGCACGCAGTGGCTCACGAGCTGCACCGTCGTCTCCAGCCCCGCCACGACGAGCAGGAACAGGAAGCTCATCAACTCCGCGTCGCTGAGGGCCTCGCCCTCCACGCGCGAGTTGAGGAGGTCCGTCACCATGTCATCGCGAGGATGCGCGCGCCGATCCGCCACCACCTCGGAGAGGTACTGCTCCATCTCGCGCACGGTGTCGCGGATGGACGCGTGCCGGTGGACGTCCTTCTCCGTCGTGGCGGACACGCTGGACAGCTCCACCGACCAGCGCTTGTAGCGGTCCGTCAGCGCGGGGTCCAAGCCGAACAGCTCGCCGATGACGCTCGCGGGCAGCGGCATGGCGAACGTCTCCACGAAGTCCGTCACCTGCTCGGCGCGCAGGCGCTCCGCCAGTCCCTGGGTGAAGGTGCGGATGCGCGCCTCCATGCGCTGCACCGCCGTGGGAGTCCACGCGCGGCTCACCAGCGCGCGCAGCCGGCCATGGTTCGGCGGATCCATGACGATCATCGACTCGGAGAACGGGTTGTGCCCCAGCCACGCCGGCGCCGTCGTCGTGCGCACTCCCGCCGAGGAGAACACCTGCGGGTTCTTGAACGCCGCGGACACGTCCTCGTACCGAGACAGGGCCCACAGCCCGCCGGGATCCACCTGCACGACGGGCGCGTCGCGCCGCAACGTCGCGTAGACAGGATAGGGATTGGCCCGGACTTCCGGGGCCATCAAGTTCACGCGTCCATTCATGGAAGAACTTCCTTTCCGGACTAAAATCCGTATACCGAGGAAGAAGCCGGCTGGCCAGCGGCAGCCGTCGTGCGCGGACCTGTCGCGAGAAGGCGCCCACGGTCGAGGCGAGCCGGCGAGAATCGCGGCACCCACCCCTGGCGGGACCTGTTCGGTAGGTCCTTTTCATCCGAGAGCATCATGTCCCGAGTCCTCTGGTCCGCCCTGCTCGTGCTGAGCGTTGCCGCGTGCTCCGACGAGCCCACTGAGCCTCCATCCACTTCCACCGATGCGGGCATCGACGCCGGGACAACCCCGGACAGCGGCACGGACCCCATCGTGGATGCGGGCACCGATGCCGGCACGGGGCCGAGCAGCTCACACGGCTCCGGCAAGCTGACGTGCGAGACGACGGGCACGGTGGTCAACAACGGGACGACGTACTCGTACTGCGTGGTGCAGGTGGCGGGTTCGCAGTTGAAGATTGTCGAGCCCGCCGCCACGACGTCCACGGAGCCGCTGCGGCTGGCCATCTACCTGCACGGCGACGGCGCGCGCGCGCATGATGGCAACACGGCCCCACGACTCCAGGTGCCGTGGACGTCCAGCCACCGCACGCTCTACGTGTCCGCGCGCGCCCCCAACAACTGCGCCTGGTGGACGAAGCCCTCGCTGACGACGTGCACGGACAACGCGACCAGCGCGGACCGGGACCTGGCCGGCGAGAACGCCGCGACGCTGGTGAAGGTCATCGAGGCGCTGCGCAAGGGATGGGACCTGCTCGATGAGCCCATCCTGTTCGGCGGCTCGTCGGGCGGCTCCGTCTTCCTGACCGCGAGCTTCCTGCCGAAGTACGGCGACACGTACCGGGGCGTGTATGCGCTCGGCTGTGGCGGTGAGGCGCCGTGGTCGGGCTCGCTCGACTGGGACAGCACGAACGCGACGAAGCGCGGCTCGACGAAGCTCTATTACACGTACGGCAGCAAGGACATGTACCTCACCGACATCCAGGGCAGCATCACCGCCTATCGCAACCTGCACTTCCCCCTGGACGAGAAGGTCATCGCGGACGCGGAGCACTGCGCGTTCGATCACATCGGTCGGGCCGTGGAGGTCTGGAACACGGCGACGGGCGGCAACTAGCCGCACGACAGGAGAGCGAGGGGCGCGGCGGTCCCCTTCGCTCTCGCACCGCCACACGAAGGGCCTGCCGAGCACGAGCATGGGCGCTAGATCCCTTCGGTGCCCACCTCTCTCAGCCCCGCCCACGCCGGCGGCTTCTTCGTGACGCGGGAGGATGCGAAGTCGTACGTGCCCGCTCGGTGCACCGCGACCACGCATGACCACGCCACGCTGCTCCTGTACACGCGCGGCCGAGCCGTCATGGAGCAGCGCACCCGCCTGTCCCTCACGCCGGGCGACGTGCTCCTCGTGCCCCCTGGCGAGCGGCACCACCTGCTCAGCTCCGAGCAGGCGGGCGTCTGGTGTGTGGGCCTCTATCCCCTGGCGCTCACGCTCTCGGAAGCGAGCGCGCTGCTCGACCCGTTCGAGCGCGTGCGCGGCGGGGCCTCGGCCGTGGTGCGCATCCCCTCCGCGAGACAGGAGCACCTGGTCCGACTCATCTCCGAGCTGCAGGACGAGGCGCGCGTGACGGACCGTCCTCTCGGGGAGCGCGTGTCGGCGAGCCTGCTGACACTCATCCTCGCGGAGGTCACCCGCGCCCGAGACTGGAGCCACGGCGAGGCGCGACCTCCGCTCGTCGCGCAGGCGCTCGGGTACATCGAGCGGCACTGCCTGGAGCCCATTTCCCTGCGCGACGTGGCGACGGCGGTGGGCCGCACGCCCGCGCACGTCACCACCGTGCTCAAGCGCTCCACGGGCCGCAGCGCTGTCGAGTGGATCATCTCGGGCCGGGTGGCGGACGCGCGCCGTCGGCTGCTGCACACCGACGAGCGCGTGGACATCATCGCCGAGCGCGTGGGCTATGCGGACCCCACGCACTTCATCCGCGTGTTCCGCCGCGCGGAGGGGATGACGCCCGCGGCCTGGCGCCGCCAGCATCGCCCCTGATGACGAAGACTCAGGTGGGCCAGGGCTCGCCCGCGATGACGCGTTCCACATTCTCCTGATTGAGCGCGTGGTTCATCGCGTAGGCCGCGCTCGCTCCCGCGCTGGCCGCCACGAGCGCGCCCTGGAGCATCGTCGTGACGTCACCCGCCGCGTGCAGGCCGGGCACCGAGGTCTCCTTGTACGGCTCGGTCACCATCACGAAGCCCTGCTCGGTGAGGTCGAGCCCCAACCGCCGCACGAACTCCGGCAGGTGCTGAGGCGGCCGGGCGAAGAGGACCTCGCGCGCCACGCGCGTGCCGTCCACCAGCTCGATGGACTCCAGGTGCCCGTTCGTTCCGTGCAGCGCGCGCATGGGGCGCTCCTCCGCTTTCAGGCCCGCGCGCACGAGACGCGCGCGCTGCTCGGGGGTGAGGACGAGCGGCGCCGCGACGAAGACGACGAGGTCGCGCGACCAGCCCGTGAGGAACAGCGCGAAGTCCAGGTGCGCGGGCTCGGTGGCCAGCACGCCGAAGGGGCGATCCCTCACCTCCCACCCGTGACAGTAGGGACACTGGACGATGGAGGTGCCCCACAGCTCGCGGAAGCCCGGCAGCTCCGGCACCTCGTCAATGACACCCACCGCGAGGAGCACGCGGCGCGCGTCCACCCGTGTGCCGTCTTCAAAGCGCACCTGGAAGCCAGGACGCATCACGTCCACCGCGGCCACGCGCGCGTCCCGCACCTCCACGTTGGGATAGGGCTGGAGCTGCTCGCGCCCGATGCGCCGGAACTCCGGCGGCGGCGTGCCGTCTCGCGTGACGAAGCCCTGCATGTGCTCCGCCCTCGCGTTGCGCGGAGAGCCCGCGTCACACAGCAACACGCGCTTGCGCGCCCGCCCGAACACCAGCGCGGCGCTCAAGCCCGCTGGCCCTGCTCCCACGATGACCACGTCGTACCGCTGCATTCGCTTCGCTCCGGAAGATGTCCTCCGGAAAAGCTAACGGCGGCATTCCAGCCCCAACAGGGCGGGTCTTTCGATGCGAGCGGCGGAAGTTGAGACACGAGCAAGCGTCCGGCCGACAACGCGTGACACCTGAGCGTCACAGGCCCCTGGCTTGACAGCGCGCGGAGGTGCCGCTACTTCTGCTGCCCTCATGTCCGCATCCTTCGCCAACATGTACATGTGTCTGAAGCCTGTTCCGGGTGGGCCCAAGCCCGCCGCGGTCGGCTGAGACACAGCCGCCCCTGGCGAGTCACCGGAGCCCACCCACCCGCGAGGGTCGGTGGGCTTCGTCGTTTCAGGCCTCCGCTCTCGCTCCTACCGAGCAGCGTCGCAGCGCCGTCCGTCCCCCGCCCCGCCGTCCGCAGTCCCACTGACGTTCCACTCACTTCCACGCCGTTCCCCCCGCGAGCGCTTCGAGCGCCCGCGCAGGAGTTCCTTTTGCCATGAGCACGCCCAACGCCCCGCGTCCGCAGCACTTCGACACCCTCGCCCTCCACGCCGGCTACGAGCCCGACCCCACCACCGGCGCTCGCGCGGTGCCCATCTACCAGACGACGAGCTACCGCTTCCGCGACGCGAACCACGCCGCCGCGCTCTTCGGACTGAAGGAGTTCGGCAACATCTACACGCGCATCATGAACCCCACCACGGACGTCTTCGAGAAGCGCATCGCCGCGCTCGAAGGGGGCGTGGGCGCGCTCGCGGTCGCCTCGGGACAGGCCGCGCAGACGCTGGCGATCCTCAACATCCTGCGCACCGGAGATGAGCTGGTATCCGGCGCCAGCCTCTACGGCGGCACGTACAACCTCTTCAAGGTGACGCTGCCCCGTCTCGGCATCCACACGCGCTTCGTGGACGCAGGACGCCCCGAGGCCTTCCGCGAGGCCATCGGCCCGAAGACGAAGGCCGTCTACCTGGAGGCGCTCGGCAACCCGCGCCTGGATGTGCCGGACTTCGAGGCCATTGCGGCTGTCGCGCGCGAGGCGGGCATCCCGCTCATCGTGGACAACACCGCGCTGTCGCCCGCGCTCTTCAATCCGCTGCGCCACGGCGCGAACATCGTGGTGCACAGCGCGACCAAGTACATCGGCGGGCACGGCACCTCGATTGGTGGCGTCATCGTCGACGGCGGCACCTTCCCCTGGGCGAACGGCAAGTTCCCCGAGCTGACCGAGCCCAACCCGGGCTACCACGGCCTCAAGCTGACCGAGGCCTTCGGCCCCGCGGCGTACATCCTCAAGGCGCGGCTGGAGGGACTGCGCGACCTGGGCCCCGCGCTCAGCCCCTTCAACGCGCACGCGTTCATCCTCGGACTGGAGACGCTGCGACTGCGACTGGAGCGGCACTCGCAGAACGCGCTCGCGGTGGCGCGGTGGTTGAAGCAGCACCCCAAGGTGGCGTGGGTGCGCTACCCCGGGCTGGAGGAGGACCCGTCCTATCCGCTCGCGCGGCGCTACCTGCGCAATGGGTTCGGCGGGCTCGTCACGGTCGGCCTGAAGGGCGGACTCGCGGCGGGGCGCAAGGTCATCGACTGCGTGAAGCTGTGGAGCCTGCTCGCGAACATCGGCGACACGCGCTCGCTCATCATCCACCCGGCCTCCACCACACATGAGCAGCTCACCCCCGAGGAGCGGCTGAGCACAGGCGTGTCCGATGACCTGGTGCGCTTGTCGGTCGGCCTGGAGCACCTGGACGACCTGTACGCGGACCTCGACCAGGCCCTCGCCACCACCTGACGCCACATCCCGACCGGAGCCTTGCCGTGAGCACCGCCTTCCGCGCGCCATCGCCGCGCTTGTTCGATTTGACCCTGCCCGACCTGCCCCTGGAGGCCGGCGCGCGGGTGGCGCCGCACCTCGTGAGGGGTTGGTGGTGGGGGCCCGAGGAGGATCTCCCCTGGCTCCAGTCCCGCGCGCAGGTGCTCTCCGAGGAGGCGGCACGGGAGGCCACGTTCCGCGTCGTGCGTCGCACCGCCGCCGAGCAACGCCCCGTCGTCGAGCCGCTGCGTCGCCCCTCGCCTCCCCGCGCGCCCGCGCCCGTGCCCACGGTGCTCGTGGTGCACGCGCTCACGGGTGACATGCGCGCGGGTGGCGAGGGCGGCTGGTGGGAGCCCGTCATCGGCCCGGGCCGGGCGCTCGACCCCACGCGCATGCGGCTGCTGTGCTTCAACAACCTGGGCTCCTGCTACGGCACCTCGGGTCCGGCGGATGAAGGGTTCCCTCGACGCGTGGACGATTCGCGCTTCGGGCCCGCGGCTCCGCTGGAGAAGGGAGACCTGCAAGTGGATGAGCGGCTCCTGCCCGCCACGCTGACGCCGTGGGACCAGGCGCGCTCCATCCTGTTCGCGCTGGATGCGCTCGGCGTGGACCAGGTGGCGCTCGTCACGGGCGGCTCGCTGGGCGGAATGATTGTCTTGTGCCTCGCCGCGTTGGATCCCGAGCGCTTCGCGCGCATGGCCCCCATCGCCACGGCCGAGTGCGCCTCGGCGTGGGTGGTGGGCTGGAACCACGTGGCGCGCCAAGTGCTGCTGCTGGACCCGGACTATCCCGAGTCCCCCAGACGGGGGCTCGAGGTGGCGCGGCAGCTCGCCACGCTCACGTATCGCGCCGAGACCGGCCTCGACGCGAAGCAACCTCGACCGCAGGCGTGGTCATCGCGCGCGCTGTATCCGGTGCAGAGCTACCTGGAGCATCAGGGCGCGAAGCTGGAGGCCCGCTTCGACGGGCGCTCCTACCTCGCGCTGCTCGGCGCGATGGACCATCACGACCTGTCACGGGTGCCCGAGGCGCGGGGAGGCCCCGGCATCGGCCGCATCCTCGCGAGCACGCTGAGCATCGGAATCGACCGGGACCAGCTCTTCTTCCCCGAGCACATGGTGGCGCTCGCGCGGCGCCTGCGCTCGGCGGGCCGCCACGCCGAGCACGCCGTACTGTCCAGTCAGCACGGGCATGACGGCTTCCTCTTGGAGTGGGGACCGCTGTCGGCCTTGCTCACCCGCGCGCTCGCGCTCCCGCCGGGAGTCCCCGGTCGCGAGACGCGCGCGTCCGCGCTCCCTGGAGCGGTGGCGAGGAGGACGTGATGACGGGGTCACGCTCCATCAGGTGCGACTCACCCCACCGGCTGGACTCAGCAGTCCTACACGCCGCGATCCTTGGGCGCACACCCACTCCGCCTTGCGCAATCGCGTGCAGGACATGTTGACCGCGTTCGTCTATGTCGCGGGGTACTTGCCCACTCGGCTGGACTCAGAGGGCCGACACGTTTCACTTCCTGCGCGCGCACCCACTCTGTCCCGCTCGGTGGCTCTCAAGACTTCATGACCGCTCCTGTCTATGTCACGCGCTATGCGCCCCTCTTGCTCGACACCGCGGAGGGACTCGCGTCCATCGCATTGCAGCTCGCTCGCGAGCCCGCGCCGGCCACGCGCGTGGCCGTGCTCTCCTCTCCGTCGTGGCTGACCGCGCGCTTGGAGGCCGCGCTCGCGGAGTCCCTTCAGGGCTCCGCTGCGCGCGCTCGGCAGGAACTCGATGCCGTGCTCGCGCGGGGCCTGCTGCTCTTGGAAGAAGCGGAGCGCAGACTCGGAGCGTCGAACCCGCTGGCGACTCCGGAGGAGGACGGCGCTCGCTACCTCGGTTCATGGCTGGAGCCCGCACGTCGCGCGCTGGACGGCACCCGCTCGACCCGTGAGCCCAACGTCTCGCTGGAGCAAGCCGTGTCCGGCGCGGGCGAGCGGTTCACGGTCGCACTGCTCTCGCGCTTGCTGGCCCGACGCGGCCTGCCCACGCTGGAGGTGGACGCCGCGGACTGGGTGGTGCTGGAGGCAGCACCTGGCCCGGCGCGAGTCAGTCGCGAACACACGCGCGCCCGCGTGGCGGACCTGCGCGTCCAGTGGGAGGGCCGCACGAGCCTCCACGCGAGTGGCTTCGGACGAAGCCACGATGCACGCACCCTCCTCCGCGTCCCGGGCGGCGCGGACGAGACGGCCGCCGTGCTCGCCGCGCTCCTCGGCACGCCCCTCACGCTCTGGACGGATGTCCCCGGGGTGATGACCGCGGATCCCGCCTACGTCGCGGATGCGCGACCCGTACCGCACCTGAGCTACACGGAGGCGCTGGAGCTGGCGCACCTGGGCATGACCACGCTGCATCCTCGCGCGCTGGCCATGCTGCGCGACGCGGACGTGCCCTCCCGCGTCCGGCACCTCGAGCACCCCGAGGAGCCGGGCACGCTCATCGACTCGCCTGGTTCGCGCGACGGCAGCCTGCCCACGTGCGTGGTGTCTCTGGAAGACCTCGCGCTGCTCTCCCTGGAGAGTGGCGCGGTGGAGTCCGCGCGACACGTGGGCCCGCGCGCGCTCCAGGCGCTGGAGGCCGAGGGCCTCACGGCGTGGATGGCCGCGCAGTCTCCTCCCGGCCATGCGGTGGCCATCGTGCTGCCGCGCGCCCAGGTCGCTCGCGCGGAAGAAGTCCTACGCCGCGCGCTGGCCACGGAGCTGGAACGTGGTGAGCTGGTTCCACCTCGCCTTCGCGCCCCCGTGACGCAGGTCGCGCTCGTGGCCGAGGCCATGGGCCAGGGCGTGAACGTGGCGGGACGCCTGTTCCATCCCATCGGAGCGCTCGGCATCAACGTGCGCGCGGTGGCGCAGGCGGCGACCGCGCGTTCGCTGTCCTTCGTGGTGGATGGTCCGGACACCTCGCTCGCGGTGCGCACGGTGCACGCGGCCTTCCACATCGCCCACGAGGAAGTCAGCCTGCTCGTGCTCGGACATGGCACGGTGGGAAGTCACCTCCTGGAGCAGATCCGCGCGCAGCAGGAGACGCTCGCGCGCGAGCACGGCGTTCAGCTCCATCTCGTGGGGCTCGCGGACAGTCGCCGCGTCCTCTTCTCCCCGGGAGGCATTCCGCCCAAGCAGTGGCGTGAGCGCATCGAGAGCGTGCCCATCGGCGCCTCGCCTCCCGTGGTGCGCGCACTGCTGGAACCGCTGCGCCGGCTGCCCGCGCCCATCCTGGTGGACTGCACCGCCGCCGAGGACATGGAGTCGCTCTACCTGGAGGCCTTCCAGCGGGGCATCCACGTCGTCGCCGCGAACAAGAAGCCACTGACGGGCTCGCTGGAGACGTGGGAGCGATTGCGCGGCACGGCCCGTCATCATCACCGGGCCCACCACTACGAGACCACCGTGGGCGCGGGCCTGCCCGTCATCCAGACGCTCAAGGACCTGGTGCGCACGGGCGACTGCGTGCACCGCGTGGAGGGCTCGTTCTCGGGAACGCTCGGCTACCTCAGCGATGAGCTGATGCGCGGCGTGCCCTTGTCCCGCGCCGTGCGCACCGCTCGGGAGCGAGGCTTCACGGAGCCCCATCCTCGCGAGGACCTCGCCGGAACGGACGCCGCGCGCAAGGCGCTCATCCTCGCGCGAGAGATGGGCCTGCCCCTGTCCTTGGAGGATGTGACGGTGGAGCCGTTTGTCCCGCAGGCGCTGCTGGAAGAGCGCGATGTGGAGCGCTTCCTCGCGTCGCTCGAAGGGCTCGATGGCACCTTCACCCAGCGCATCGAGGGACTGCGGGCCGAGGGCAAGACGCTGCGCTACCTGGCCCGCATCGACCCGCGCGCGGAGGACGGCGCGGTGCTCCGCGTGGGCCCGATGGCCGTGGGCCCCGAGCACCCCGCGACGCGACTGCGAGGCTCGGAGGCGTTCGTGGCCTTCGCCACCGAGCGCTACGCGGACTTCCCGCTGCTCGTGCAGGGCGCGGGAGCCGGCGGCGCGGTCACCGCGGCCGGCGTGCTCGCGGACATCCTGAAGATTGCCCAGGCCCTGCGCGGGCGCTGACTACTCCGCCCGGGCCTCGGCGTGAGCCTGCCGTGCCCACTCGGCCGGCAGGCCAATGCCGAGGAACACCGAGTAGCCCAGGCCCGGATACGCGGCGATGACACGCTCGCGAATCCGCTTCTGCGCCGCGTCCGTCAGCGCACCGTGGGGCTTCTCCACCGCCACCTCCGCGATGACGCGCTCCAGGTACGCGGTCTCCTGCTCCAACAGGCCCGCGCCCCCCGACGGTCCGCGCCCCGGGTGGACGAACTTGGGGTTCAGCGCGCGCAGCTCGGCGAGGCGCCGCAGCCACTCGTCCGTCTTCCCAATCTCCAGCCAGCTGTGCGCGTTGTTCGCCACCAGGTCTCCCGCGAACAGGTGCCCCTCGTACTCCACCGCCACGTGGGCCTCGCTGCACCCCGCGCCCAGGACGTGCGCCTTCACCGTGACGCCGCCCGCGCTCAGCTCCGTCGTCGCATCCCCGAAGCTGTCCGGCAACGGCACCTCGGTCGGGTAGTCCGGCTGATAGCGAGACAGGAACGCCTTCGTGCGCTTCACGTGAATGGCCGGGATGAGCGCGCGCACCTGGGCGCTCGTCACCACGCGGATGCCTCGGCGGCGCAGCACGTCCGTGCCGTTGAACTTGTCCGGGTTGGCGTGCAGCACGATGGCCAGCTCCGCCTTCTTCCCCGTGACGTGCTCCGCCCAGGTGACGAACTCCTCCGCCGCCGAGGGCAGGAATTGGGTGTCGATGAGGATGAGCCCCGTGGGGCCCTCAATCCAATACGACGACGTGCTGAAGCCCCAGGGTGAGGACACATACGTGCCCACGCGCGCATCGCCATGCGAGGCCAGGGTCACTTGTGCCCCCACCGGAGCACGCGCCGAGACACAGCCACTCACCAGGACGAACAGCAGCACGGACACGAAGCGAGACATGCGCGAGCGCTCCAAGCAGCAGGGGGCGCGTGTCTTATTCAGCGTGCCGCGTCGCCGCAATCCAATGCGCGGCTACCCGACGTCGCGGTGGCCCGGCATGAGGAAGTTGTCGCGGTCCGTCCACGCGGGAGGCGGCCCCTCCTGCGTGAAGGCGCGAAGCCGCAAGTACTCGGGATAAGGCGCCTGGAGCGTCACCAGGTCCCCGTCCCGCAAGGCCTCATCTCCCGAGGGATTGAGCACCTCCTGCGGCCCCCGGTGCAGGGCCAGCGCGAGGGCGCCGAAGCGATCTCTCACCTGCGACACCGTCATGCCCGTGAGCCCCTCGCGCACCTCGAAGAGGGACACCACCATCAGGTGCTGCGCGATGCGGAACGAGTGGATGATGCGCGGATCCAACGCCGCCAGCGCCATGGCCGGCGCCGCGAGCGAGGAACTGGAGAGCGCCTCGACGTGGAAGGTGTCTCGCACCTTGGCGCCCAGGTCGTCGTCGAACAGGCGGATGACCACGCGGATGTCTGGATTCAGCCGCCGCGCGTCCAGCGCGATGTTGAGGTTGGCCAGGTCATCGTCCGTGGCGCAGACGATGGCGGACGCGTGCTTCACGTGCGTGCGCGGCAGACACAGCGGGCTGCGCGTGTCGTCAATCAACAGCGGGACGTTCTCGTCGCGCAGCGCCGAGACGAAGGCGGCATCCTCGCGCTTCTCCACCACCACCACGTCGCGGCCCATCTCGCGCAGCTGCGTCACCACGCGGTAGCCCACGCGGCCAGCGCCGCACACCACGACGTGTCCCTTCATCGTCTCGGAGACCACGGCGACCCACTCCTTGTCGTTCTTGTGGCGGGCGAAGAACAGGTACGCGAAGCGCACCACGCCATCCGCCACCAGCGCGATGCCCACCGGCGGGATGACGAAGTTGAGCGTCTCCACCAGCCAGTCGTTGACGTACGGCAACGACGGCTGACCGAAGAGCAGGAAGTAGACGTGGTGCAGCGCCTCGCCGAACGAGATGCCCTCGCCGCTCGGGCCCACGTAGCGCCAGTGGAAGAGCAGCGGCCCCACGCCGTACAGCCCCAGGGCCAACAGCAACGTCGTGCGGAACCTGCGCATCAGCGCGCGCAGGTAACGCAGGTTCACCAGCAGCCGTCGCCCCCAGGAGGCCATGGCGCCAATCCTACGGCACCGGCGCGATGTCCGTGGTGGCCGCGGCCTTGTTGCGGCGCTTCTCGATGAGCCACACCGCCAGGACGCCCAGCTCGTAGCACATGAGCATGGGGCCAGCCATGAGCGACAGGTTCACCACGTCGCCCGTGGGCGTAATCACCGCCGCGGCGATGAGGCACACCACGAAGGCGTGGCGCTGGTAGCGGAACAGCCAGCGCGACTGCACCACGCCGACAATGCCCAGCACCGCCATCACCAGCGGCATCTCGAAGATGATGCCGAAGGCGAGGATGAGCAGCAGCACCAGCGAGAGCTGCTCATCCATGGTGAGCATGGGCCGCGTCCACCGCTCCGCTTGGTTGCGCGCGTGGCCCTCGGCCAGCTCCTTCTCCAGCTTCCACACCCCCGCCAGCTCCTCGCTGTGCGTGGGCGCCACGCCCGCCAACAGGCTGGCCGACGCGTCCATCGCGGTCGCCGCCGCCAGGAAGTCCTTCTTGCCGAAGGCCTCCACCGCCTCCACCCGCTTCTCCACCGCCTGCTTCAGCACGCCGCGCGCCTGCGAGCCCAACCCGGCCGCCACCGCGTCCACCAGCTTGCCGAGTCCCTCCAGGCGCGCCGCCATCTCCACGCTCGCCGCGGGCACCACCTGCGGCGCGTCGAGCTGTCCATCGCCCGCGGAGGTGAGCGCCGTGCTGGCCTGCTTCGCGAGCTGGCCCGCGCGCTCGGCTTCTCCCACGCGCAGGAAGCGCAGCGCGTCGTCCGCGGTCAGCTTCGCGGTGTCCAGCCGCTGCTCCAGCGCCAGCGTGTCCTCCTCGTTGAGGAGGAACTTGAACATCGAGGGCAGCACCACGAAGTAGCAGAACAGCGCGCCCGTGAGGAACGCGACCGAGCCCAGCACCACGAAGGGCGAGGCATACCGGCGCTCCTCCGGATACAGCCCCGGCGAGACGAAGCCCCAGATCTGCCAGAGGATGACGGGCGTGGTGAGGAAGATGCCGCAGTAGACACCCACCTTCATCAACACGTTGATCTCTTCGATACCCGACGTGTAGATGAGCGAGCGTCCCTCGGGGGGAAGCGCGTCCAGCACCGGCCGCATCAGCAGGCCGAAGATGGGCTTGGCGAACACGAGCGACACCGCCCCCAACACGAACACCGCGATGGTGCACTTGAAGAGGCGCGAGCGGAGCTCCGTGAGGTGCTCCACCAGGCTCATGCGCAGTTCGGAAGAGTCAGCGCTCGGGCGAATCAGGGCTCAGCTCCGTTTCGGGGCGTTGCGCGCCACCGTGCCAGGAATGGGCGTGGGCGCGGGAGAGGAGGCGAGCGCGGGCTCTGGCTCGGTCTCGGAAGGGGCCGCCAGGGACTCGGTCGCCACGCTGGCCGCGGTCGTCTCCGGCAGCAGCGCGGGCTCGGCGGGCGTCACGGCGGCCTCGGCCTGTGGGGGCACCGGCACCGGCACAACGGGCGGCGCGGCATCCGGCGGCGCGAAGCGCGAACCGGGGCGGCCCATGGGCGGGGGCGGCGCGCGGTTGACTTCCTCGTCCATGGCGTAGAACTCGCGCTCCACGACGTTGCGGACATCGTCCGTGTGTCGGCGGAACTCGCGCATGAACTTGCCGATGGCGCGCGCCAGCTCGGGCAGCCGCTGCGGCCCGAGCACGAGCAGCGCGGCCACCAGGATGAGCACCATTTCGCCTGCGCCGATGTTGAACATGGTCTGACGGCTCCAGAAGACTGGCGGGGTTATCGCGCCCCGGGACGGCGGGTGCAACCAACACCGACCCACGGGCATTCGCATGTCCCCCCGCGCGGCGGGCGACCGGACCACCGCGCCCCCTACCCCACGGCCTGGATTCGCGGCGCGGCGGCCCGCCTGGCAGGGCTGGCCGTCAGCGGGTGGCCGGTACCGGGGCGCCGACCGGGGCCGCCTGGGCTCGGGCGCGCAGCCGGTTCTCGACGATCCACAGCATGGGAGGAACCCCCAGGGCCAGGACGATGGAGACCGTGGCGACGGTCGGGATGCCCCCCAGGTGGCCATTCGGCTCGTCCGTCAGGATCTGCGAGGACAGGAAGGCCCCCAGCGCCGAGGCCATGTGCTGGACCGCCGACTGGAGCGACATGAAGCGGGCGCGCACCGCCGGCTCGGGCACCTTGGTCACCAGCGTGCTGTAGGACACATTCCGCACGCCGTTGGCCAGCATGAAGGCCATGAACAGCACGGGGATGGGCAGCCAGCGGGGGAAGTCGACGAAGCCCACGTAGATGGAGGCGACGCCCAGCGCCACGCCCACCGTGCCCACCCGGAACGAGCCGTACACGTCCACGAGCCGGCCCGCCGTCCGCAGCGCGAGGAAGCTCATCACGCCGCCAGCCAGGTAGATGTTGCCCAGGTTCTCGCGCGGGTAGTCCAGGTTCTGCAGCAGGTAGGGCGCGATGTTGGGGATGAGCATGAACGCGCTCATCATCACCAGCGCCGTCGTCAGATAGGAGAGCTGCACATCCGTGCGCCCCAGCAGTTGCAGGACGCTCACCGGCCGCGCGGCCTGTCGCTCCGGTGACAGATGTCCGCGCACCGGCGGCAAGAGGAAGATGGCGCCCGCGACCACCAACAGGCCCAGCGCCGCCACCCCGAGGAACGGGATGCGCCAGCCGCCCATCTCCGCCAACCGCAGCGCGATGGGCACGCCCAGCACCGAGGTGATGGAGAACGCCATCATCACCAGGCCCAGCGCGCGGCCGCGTTTCTCAGCGGGGATGAGGTCCGCGATGATGGACATGGACAGCGCCGTGGCGGGCCCGCCGAACACGCCCGCGCACACCCGCGCGAGCAACAGCGTCACGAGTCCCGTGGACAGACCGCCCGCCGCCGTGGAGGCGACCAGCCCCATCATGCAGACCGCCAGCGCCTTGCGACGGTCGAACCGGTCCAGGAACGTGCCGGCCACCAAGCCCGCCACGCTCGCGGCCGCGGTGTAGCTGCCGCCAATCGTCCCAATGTGTGACGACGCGATGCCCAGGCCACTGGAGAAGTAGGGGCCCAGCGGCATCACCATCACGAAGTCGAGGATGTTGATGAACTGCACTGCGCCGATGAGCAGCACCACCGTGCGCTCGAAGGGGGTGAGAGAGGAAGGCGCGGCTTGGGGAGCAGACATGAAGACTTTCAAGAGGACGCGGCGCGAAACGGACAAGAGCGCCGCGATGAGAACTAACGCGGTGGGGAGGCGCCGGACAACTCCGTGTCGGAGGAGTCCTCCCTGGGCTCGCGCACGGCCTCCTGCAACTGCGACAGCACCGCCACGATCGCCAGCACGAGTCCTCCGCAGATCGCGATCGTAAGCCCGGACATCGGCCGGTGCAGTTCCTCAACCGACTGAGGGGCGGGGTGGATCCACTGGGCCGCGATGGTGACCAGGGACGTGACCGCGGCGACCAGCGACATGAAGCGTCCGCTTGCTCCTGAGCCCGCGACCCGCGCCACCGCTTCGAAGCTGGCTACCCGCAGCACCCATTGCAGCACGGAGAAGAGGACGACCCCCAACGCCGCCAGGGCTCCTGTCCGAAACCACAGGCAACTGACGAAAACGAACCCCACGGCCAGCGCCCTCAACGTCACATGCAGCGCTCCGAACCGATCGGACAACCGGCCCACGATGACCAGCCCCACGAGGCACAGCCCCCCCACCAGGAGCCGCTCATCGACAGGAGCCGAGAGATGATTGAAGGGGCTCGCAAGGCGGTACCTCATGGCACCCGCGATCGCCAAGCCCCCGGCCACGGTGACCAGGCCGGGCAGCACGTACGCGAGCCACGCCTCCTTCGGCTCGAACAGCCACCGCGCGCTCCCCCGAGCCGCGTCCACGTCGTGGCCCCCGCGACCGGGCGGCAGCCTCCAGAGGGCAAATGCCAGCCCCAGGGACAAGAGCACCACGGCGCCCCGCAGCCAGGGAAGCGCCGCACCATGCCCCCATGACGCATCCCCGGGCGGCGTCACGGCATACACCGTTGCGTTCTGGGCGAACACCGCCAGGGCCGAGGCCATCCCCATCACCAGGCCGCGGCGGCCCGGGCCGACCTGCTCCACGATGACGGCCATCGACGACGGCAGCAGGATGCCCCCTGAGACCGCGGCGACGACGTAGGACAGGGCACTCAGCGTCGCGTCTGCGTGCACGGACCCCAGCCCCATCGCCACCAGGAGCGTCACCGTGCCCACAGCCAGCACGGCGCGGCGCGAGAAGCGATCCTGGAACACGATTCCCAAGAGCGCCACGCCCAGCCCGATGAACAAGGTGGATCGAGAGAGAACCGCCAGCACGGCGCTGGGCTCCTGCGCGGGCCTTGTTCCGTCGATTCCGGCGATTGGGAGCCATCCGAAGGCGAAGATGAGCGCCTGGACGATGGCGACGATGACAACCACCCCGCGTTCCACCGGGGTGAGGGAGAACGACGACCGAGACTCGGGAGGGGTCATGAAGGCGGGGTTCAGACGCGGAAGCGCCGGACCTCGGCGCGGAGGATCTCCGCCTGGCGCTGGAGGTTGTCGATGGCTTCTTCCAACTGGCGCACCGAGCGCGTCTGGTGCTCGGAGACGCCCTTGATGGTCTCCACCGCCTTGAGCACCTGCTCGCTGCCCTTGGTCTGCTCCTTCTGGGCGCGGTTCAGGTGGGTGACCATCTCGTTGATGCTCTCGATGGAGCGGGTGATCTGCTTGCTGCCGTGCGCCTGCTCCTGACTGGAGCGCTGCACGTGCTGGGTGAGCGCCTTCATCCGCTCGGCGCTCTTCATGATCTGCTCGCCGCCCTTGGCCTGCTCGTTGGAGGCCTTGGAGATCTGCTGCACCGTCTCCGAGATGCGGTGGATGGCGGCCGTCACCTGCTTGCTGCCGCGCGCCTGCTCCACCGTGGCGCGGGCAATGGCCTTCACCATCTGCGTGGACTTCTGCGTGCTGTCGTTGATCTTCCGGAGCGCGCCCTCGGCCTCGCGCCCCAGCTGCACGCCGTCCTCCACGTTCTTCACGCCCTGGTTCATCACCACCACGGCGTTGCGGCTCTCCTCCTGGATGCTGCGCACCAGCTCGGCGATCTCCTTCGTGGAGGCGCCGGTGCGCTCGGCCAGGTCCTTGATCTCCTCGGCCACCACCGCGAAGCCCTTGCCGTGCTCACCGGCTTGCGCGGCGATGATGGCGGCGTTGAGCGCCAGGAGGTTGGTCTGCTCGGCCACGTCGTCGATGACGTTGAGGATGTTGCCAATCTCGGAGATGTGGCGCCCCAGGCTGTCGATGACGCCCGCCGCGCTGCGGCTGTTCTCCTTGATGCGGTCGATGCCCGACAGCGTCTTGCGCAGCGCCTCCACGCCCGTCTGCGCGTCCTCGAAGACCTGCTCGGACAGGCGCGCCGTCTCGTTGGCGTTGGCCTCCACCTGCCCAATCGCCGCGTCCATCTGGCTGATGGCCGAGGACGTGTCCTCCGTGGACGTGGACAGCGCGGTGATGTTGAGCGCCACTTCCTTGATGGAGAACGTCATCTCCTCGATGGCGCTGGTCGTCTCCTCCACGCTGGCCGCCATGGCCTGCACGTTCTCCGCGACCTCGTCGTTGGTGGCGGCCATCTCCATGATGGAGGAGCTGCTCTCCTCGGCGCTCTGGTAGAGCACCTCGACGTTCTCCGCGATGCCGCGGAGCGAGGCCATCATCTGCACCATGGAGGAGGACGTCTCCTCCACGCGCGACTGCACCGTGCCCGCGCCCGAGGACACCGTGGTGCCCGTGCGGTGGATCTGCTCGATGACGCCCGCCACCACGTCGGACACGCCGCGCACGCGGCCCAGCGTGTCGCGCCAGCTCTGGCCCATGCGGTTGAGCGCCTCGGCCAGCTCGCCCAGCTCGTCCGTGGAGTGGCGCACCTCCACGCGGCCGGTGAGGTCCGCCTCCGCGAGCTTGCGCGCCATGGACATCATCGCGTCCAGCGGCAGGATGATGAACGCGTGCGAGATGAGGAACGCCACCAGCAGGAACAGCACCAGCCCCACGCCGAACGCCGCGAGCACCGTGTGGCGCAGCGACTGGAGCACCGGGTTGAGGCGCGTGAAGTCCACCACCACCATCACCTGCCCCGTGGCACCACCCGCGAGCGCCACCTGCTCCACCACCGCCACGTCCCCGTTGGAGAACGTCAGCCCATCCAGCGGAGGAAGGGGCGAGCGCGCATGACGCGCGCGCAGCTCGTCGGTGAACCAGGGCGGCGGCGTGAGGGGCGAGGCGGCGAGCACGTCGCCCGACGCGGACAGCACCGCCACGACCTTGAAGTCATCATCCGGGCGGTACAGGCGCTCCAATCCGAGCGGAGCCTGCGTGCCTGACTGCCCCGCGAGCAGCCCTTGGAGTTCCTGGGCCTTGTCGTGTCCGTGCGCGAGCAGCCGCTGCACCAGATGGTCTTCCACCTGTGCGGGAACGACGAAGTAGAGCGCGCCCAGGATGAGCGCCAGGGCCAGCGCGAACGAGCCGAGGAGGATGCCCCGGAGACCGGGTTTCTTGAAGCGACGTGCCAAGGCCGTCGCACTGTAGGGAGGGAGACACCCGCGGAGCAAGAACCGGGGAAGCGGCGAACAAGCCCCTGGGCCTGACTTCCCCCCACCCGGATGCGTAAGGTCGTGTGGATGACGCGCACGCTGCTGCTCACCGACCCCCTCTTCCTCCAGCATGACCCGGGTGCGGGACACCCAGAGTCGCCCGCTCGGCTGCGGAGCATCCTCGGCGTGCTGGCGCGCACCCCCGTGGAGGGCACGCGGCTCATCGCGCCGCGCTCCGCGACCGAGGCGGAGCTGGCCTCCGTGCACTCCGCCCCGATGCGCGCGTCCCTGGAGGCGCTCAGCGGGCAGAGCGCGCGCATCGACGCGGACACGCAGGTGTCCCCCGACAGCGTGGACGCGGCGCGGCTGGCGGCGGGCGCCGCGGTGCAGGCCGTGGAGGCGGTGATGGCGGGCGAGGCACGGAACGCCTTCGCCCTCGTGCGCCCCCCGGGCCACCACGCCGAGCCCGAGCGCGCCATGGGGTTCTGCCTCTTCAACAACGCCGCCATCGCGGCCGAGGCCGGCCGGAGGCTGGGCGCCGAGCGCGTGCTGGTGCTCGACTGGGACGTCCACCACGGCAACGGCACGCAGGCCGCCTTCTGGAACCGGCGCGACGTGCTCTACCAGTCCGTCCACCAGTTCCCCTACTACCCAGGCACCGGCGCGGCGCCCGAGATCGGCACAGGCGAGGGCGAGGGCTACACCGTCAACTGCGGCCTGCCCGGTGGCAACAGCGACGCGGACTACGGGATGATTTTCGAGGAGCTGCTGCTGCCCGTGGCCCAGGCCTATCGCCCCCAGCTCATCCTCGTGTCCGCCGGCTTCGACCCCCACCGACACGACCCCATAGGTGGCATGGACCTCACCGAGCGAGGCTTCGCCGCCATGTGCTCCGCGGTGCGCGCGCTCGCCGAGGAGGTCAGCGGCGGCAAGCTGGTGCTGCTGCTGGAAGGGGGCTACTCGCTGCCCGGCCTGTCCCAGTCCGTGCATGCCTGCGTGGAGGTCCTCGCGGGCCGACGCGACTCGTTCCCCACCGAGCCCGTCCACCGGGATGCCCGCGACGCCGTGGCCGCCAGCCGCCTCGCGCTCCAGCGCTACTGGCCGGTGCTCACGCGAGGCTGAGCCTCATCCGCGCGAAGGCTCCGCCACGCGCCGCCCCGCCGCGGTGTGGCGCGCGACCTCGTCCAGGAGCTGGTCCAGGCTCAGCGGCTTCTTCAGGTAGCCGTCCACGCCGAACGAGGCGGCCTCGCGCGCGCTCACGCCCTGTCCGCTCACGACCACCACGGGGATGTCCGCCAGCTGCGCGTCCGAGAGCTGGCGCGCGCGGAACTCCCAGCCATTCATCCGTGGCATCAGCAGGTCCAACAGGATGACGGCCGGGCGCAGGCCGCGCGACATGAGCGCCAGCGCCTCGTCGCCGCTGCGCGCGAGCGCCACGCCGTAGCCCTCCAGCTCCAGCACGTCCTTGAAGGCGAGCAGGATGTCGGGGTCGTCGTCCACGGCCAGCACGCAGTTCCACGACCCCATGTGCGGTGCTCCCTGAAGAGGATGCCCCACGGTGCGACCGGGTCAGAACGCACGCCATCGCCCTGGTGGCGCGCGGCGATGACGGCCCTTGAACCGCACCCCGCCCCATGGGGCCACACCGCCACGCATTTGTGTGCCCGAGGCCCGGCCAACCATGGCAGAAGCGTTGCGCCCCGAAGCGCGGGCGCGGAGGACACATGGCGGAGACGAGCTATCGGACGGCCCTGGTGACAGGTGCCTCGAGCGGCCTGGGTCGAGGCCTGGCGCTGTGGCTGGCGAAGCAAGGGCTGCGCGTGTTCGCCACCGGACGGCGCCTGTCGCAGCTGGACGCGCTGGCGGCCGAGGCCCGAGCGGCCGGCGCTACCGTGGAGCCGGTGGAGATGGACGTCACCGACGAGGCCCGGACCCGGGCGCGCATCCAGCAGCTCGACGACGAGTGCGGCGGCCTGGACCTCATCGTGGCCAACGCGGGCGTCGGCGGCCCCACCCATGGAAAGCGCATGGAGTGGGAGCGCGTGGGCGCCATCATCGACACCAACGTCACCGGCGCCTGCGCCACGCTGTGCGCGGTGCTGCCTCGCATGGTGGAGCGCGGACGCGGGCACCTGGTGGGCATCTCCAGCCTCGCGGGCCAGCGCGGACTGTCGGGCCACGCCGCCTACTCCGCCTCCAAGGCGTTCCTCTCCACCTTCCTGGAGAGCCTGCGGGTGGACCTGTCCGGCACGGGCGTCCACGTCACGTGCGTCTATCCCGGCTTCGTGAAGAGCGAGATGACGGCGAAGAACCGCTTCCCCATGCCCTTCCTCATGGAGACCGAGGACGCCGTGGAGCGCATGGGCCGCGCCATCTTCCGCGCCCAGGCCGAGGTCCGCTTCCCCTGGCAGCTCTCCGCGCCCATGCGGCTGGTGAAGGTGCTGCCCAATCCCCTTTTCGACGCCGCCGCGCGCCGGCTCAAGTGAGGTCCTCCATGTCGTCCCGTCCATCCTTCGCCCAGCGCTTCGCGCTCCTCGCGGCGCAGCGCTCTCCCTTCTGCCTGGGCATTGATCCGTCGCGTGACCTGCTCGCGCGCTGGGGACTGCCGGACACCGTCCAGGGGCTGGGCGATTTCTGCGAGCGGCTGGCGGACGCGGTGGGCCCGCGCGTGGCGGTGGTGAAGCCGCAGAGCGCCTTCTTCGAGCGCCACGGCCCCGGCGGACTCCAGGTCCTCCAGCGGCTGCTCGTGCGCTTCAAGCAGGAGGGCGCGCTCACGCTGCTGGACGTCAAGCGCGGCGACATCGGCTCCACGATGGACGCGTACGCGGAGGCCCTCTTCGGCGCGGGCAGTCCCTATGACGTGGACGCGGCCACCTTCACCGCGTACCTGGGCCTGGGCGCGCTCGCCAAGACGGTGGAGCGCGCGCGAGCCCACGGCGCCTGCGCCTTCGTCGTCGTGCGCTCGTCCAACCCCGAGGGCGTGGGCCTCCAGTCCGCCCTGGACTCAGAGGGCCGCACCGTGGCCCAGGCGCTGGCGGACGGCATCCGCGCCTTCAACACGCAGGCGGGCCCGGACGCGCTGCCCGTGGGCGCGGTGATGGGCGCCACGCTGCCGGAGGGCGACCGCGCCGTCGTCGAGCGGCTGGGCGGCGCGCTGCTGCTCACGCCCGGCATCGGCTCGCAGGGCGCGGGCTTCGGAGACCTGCCCCGCCTCTTCGCCGGGCGCGAGCGGCAGGTCATCCCCACCGCCGCGCGCTCCGTGTTGGAGGCGGGCCCCGACGCGGCCTCGCTGCGCAAGGCGCTGGAGGAGCACGTCGAGCCCTCGCGCCGATTCCACGGCGCCGGGGCCTGAAGCGCGTCGCCAGAAGGACCTCCCGAGCAGCGCCCACTGATGGGCGCTCCCGCGAAGGGAGCCCGCGCTTGTGCGCTCCCGTGAAGGGCGGCCGCTACTGGGCGCCCATCATGAACTGGTCGACGCCGACCTGGTTCTTGTCGGGCACCTCTTCCTTCGGCTCGGTGCCCTTCTTGAAGAACATGATCTCGGAGTTCTTCGCGCCGAGCGGGGCCACCTTCCCCGTCTTCTTGTCGATGTTGAGGCGCACCAGGTCCATGGACTGCCACGGGTAGAACTCGGACTGCGGCCGGCCCTCCAGCGCGCGCTTCATGTACGCCAGCCAGATGGGCAGCGCCGCGCGTCCGCCCGTCTCGTAGCGGCCCAGCGGGTGCGGGTTCAGGTCGTAGCCCACCCACGCCACCGTCACGAGGTCGCGCGTGAAGCCAGAGAACCACGCGTCGAACGAGTCGTTGGTGGTGCCCGTCTTGCCGGCCGCGGGCTTGCCCAACCGCTGCGCGGGACCGCCGGTGCCCTGGAGCACCACGCCGCGCAGGAGGTGCGTGAGGATGAAGCCCGTCTCGGGGCTCATCACCTGATCGCCCGGCTCGAAGAGGCGCGCGTAGCCCGCGGCGACGCGGTCCTGGAGCGGCGCCCAGGGGTCATCGAACGCGGTGTGGTCCTCCAGCGTGCGGCCGAAGCGGTCCTCCACCTTGCGGATGAAGTACGTGGGCTTCTTGCGGCCGTAGCGGTTGAACGTCGAGTACACGTTGGCCAGGTCCCACGGGTACACGCACGAGGAGCCGAGCGCCGCGGAGAAGTCCATGTTCATCGGCGTCGTCATGCCGAGCTTCTTGGCCCACTCGGCCATGGGCTTCACGCCCACCGCCGCGAACGTCTTCACCGCGGGGATGTTCATGGAGTTCACCAGCGCGGTGCGCAGCAGCACGTCGCCCACGAACGCCTCGCTGTAGTTCTCCGGCTTCCACGACACCTTGTTGTCCGGGTCGTGCTCCACGATGGGCGAGTCCACGATGACGGTGGCCTCGGTCCAGTTCAGGTTCTCCAGCGCCGCCGAGTACACGAACGGCTTGAAGGAGCTGCCCGGCTGACGGCACGCCTGGAAGGCGCGGTTGAACTCGTTGTCGTCGAAGTCGTACCCGCCCACCATGGCGCTCAGGTACTGGCGATGCGGGTCGATGGAGACGAGCGCGCTCTGGGCCTCGGGGGTCTGCTCCAGCCGGAAGAGCTTCGCGCCCTCCTCGGGGATGTCCTCCGCGAGCTTCTTGTCCCACTGCTCCTTGTCGTCCGTGAGGTCCTTCTTCGTCACGTGCCGCACCACGATGACGTCGCCCACGCTCAGGGCCTTCTTCACCGAGGTGATCATCATCGCGGGGTAGTAACCCTCCGGATTCACCTTGCGCGCCCAGCGCATGCCCAAGAGCGGCAGCCGGCCCTGGTACGGGCCCACCTGCACGTCGGCGCCCTTCCCGTCGTCGTCCATCGCGGTGACGATGCCCACGTAGAGCCGGCCGTCGACCAGCTCCTCCTTGCCCATGGCCTTCTTGGCCTTCTCGATGAAGGCGCGGCGCTCGGCCTCACCGGCGAGCTGCTGCACCGGCCCGCGGTAGCCCTGGCGCTTGTCCACGGAGAGCAGGCCGTCCATCACCGCGTCCTGCGCGGCGCGCTGGCGCTCGCTGTCCATGGTGGTGAAGACCTTGAGGCCTTCCTTCAGGAGGACGGGGTTGCCGTAGCGGTCCACCACGTCCTTGCGCACCTGCTCGGTGAAGTACGGCGCGAACTCGTGGAAGACGTCCTCCACCGGATACACCTTCACCGGCTCGGCGTTGGCGGCGTCATGCTCCGCCTTGGAGATCATCCCCTCCGTCAGCATGCGGCCCAGCACGTACGAGCGGCGCCGGCGCGCGGCCTCCGGACGCAGGAAGGGCGAGTAGCGGCTGGGCGCCTGCGGCAGACCCGCGATGAGCGTCATCTCGCCCAGTGTCAGGTCGCGAACATCCTTGCGGTAGTAGTTCTCCGCCGCGCTCTGCACGCCGTAGCTGTGGTGCCCGAGGAAGACGTTGTTGAGATAGAGATAGAGGATCTCTTCCTTGGTCAGCGCCTGCTCCAGCCGGAACGCGAGGATGGCCTCGCGAATCTTGCGCTTGGGCGTCTTGGCGGTGGCTTCCTTGTAGCCCTCGGCGGAGATGAGCACCGCCTTGGCGGTCTGCTGCGTGAGGGTGGAGCCACCCTGGACGCCGCCGGCCCGCAGGTGCAGCTTGGACATCACCGTCTTGGAGACAGCGCGCGCGGTGCCCAGCACGTCCACGCCCTGGTGGTCGAAGAAGCTCGAGTCCTCGCTGGCGATGAAGGCCTGCACGAGCCGCTTGGGGATGCGCTCGTAGGGCACCACCTTGCGGCGCTCGTTGTAGAACTCGCCGGCCAGCACCGCGTCGTCGGTGTAGACCTCGGTGACGATGGGGGGCGAGTACTCGTCCACCTTCGGGATGGCGGGCAGCCCATCGGAGAAGATGTAGTAGGCGGTCACCACGGCGAGCACGGCGGCGGTGGCGCCCGACAGCGCCAGCACGCACACCAGCTTCAGCAAGCGCACCAGAAAGAAGCGCTGGGGGGGCACGCCGTCGAGGACCAGCTTCGAGCGGCTGCGGTCGTTCTTCGGGTCGGACATACGCGTTCTATCGAGTCCTGGGGCTCAAGGCTGGAGCGCGGCCCGCTTCAGCACGTCCAGCAGCTCCGGGGGCATGGGCGCCTCGACGGCGACCTTCCCCCCATGTTCGGGGTGCGGAAACTCAATGCGCTCAGCGTGCAGGAACAAACGTTTGAGCCCCCAGCGCGCCCGCACGTCGCGGTTGAAGGCGAAGTCACCGTACTTCTTGTCCCCGGCCACCGGGTGGCCAATGGCCGTCAAGTGCCTTCTTATCTGATGGGTGCGCCCTGTCTCGATGGTGCAGGAAAGAAGGGCCGCCTCGCTCGATTGGCGGACGAGCGTCCAGCGGGTGAGGGCCTCCTGCATGTTCACCCCCCGACGCGCCTTGGACTCGGCGGTCTGTTGGTGCTCGGACAGGGGCAGGTCGATGGTGCCCGAGTCGCGGGGCATCTTCCCCTTCACCAGCGTGAGGTAGCGCTTCTTGGGGTGGCCGTGGGTGAAGATCTCGGTGAAGTGCACCATCGCCGGGCGGCGCTTGGCCACCAGGATGACGCCCGAGGTTTCCCGGTCCAGCCGGTGCGCCGGGGACGCGGCGAAGTCGTTGCGGACCGCCTTGGGGCCCAGGTAGGCGCGCACATAGTCCACCAGCGTACCGCCGGTGATGCCGCTGCCGGTGTGGACCGCCATGCCGCTGGGCTTGTCCACGGCCATGAACCAGTCGTCCTCCGTGAGGATGACCAGCCGGTCCGGCTCCAGGGGCGGCGGCGGGGGGGGCGGACGGTCCGATTTCGGACGCTCCGCGTGGAGCAGCTGCTCCTCACTGCCTCGGATGGTGAGCACGTCGCCTTCGGCGAGCTGTTGCTCGGGCTGGGCCCGCTTCCCATTCACCCGCACCTTCTTGGTGCGGATCATCTTGAAGAGGTGGCTGACGGGAACGTTGGGCATCCGCTTGCGCAGGTGCTTGTCCAGGCGCATCCCGGCGGTGTCGGCTTCGATTCGGTACTCGATCATTTGTGCTGGCGCCCGGACCAGACCACACGAATAATTCCCGGTCCATGCCGAAAGCCCCCAGTATCGAGAAGCTGCTCCAGAATGGCTCGGCGGAATGGAACCGGCTGCGCAAGGCCGGCCAGGTTCCGACCGATCATACCGGCGCCACGTTCACGCAGCTCTTCTCCGCCAACACGGACTTGTCGGGCCTTGGCCTGATTGGTTCGGAATGGGAGCGGTGCGACCTGTCGAAGGTGAACTTCCGCGACTCGGACCTCTCCAACGCCTACTTCCATGGAGGTCGCTTGCAGGACTGCGACTTCCGCGGCGCCAACCTCGAGGGCTGTACCTTCGAGAAGTTGAAGCTGCTTCGCTGTGACTTCACGGGCGCCAAGGGCCTGGAAGACATCGAGATGGACGACGTGGACATGGACCGCGTCGTGGGCCTGGATGGCGAAGAAGCGCCGCCGCCGCCCCCACCGCCCGCTCAGGGCATCACCGCCTTCACCCGCGAGCAACGAGACAAGGTGCTCGGCACGCAGGGTGGCGCCCCGTCCATCCTGGGCAACGAGCCCCTGGGTGACGACCTGCCGCCCTTCCGTCCGCAGGACCCGCCCGGCTCGCTCTTCTTCCGGGCCCTCAAGCGGATGCCCATGCCGCCCCTGTGGGTGTTGGACGTGCCGGGACTCCGGCCGCTCCTGCCGCAGCGGCTTCCGCCGGGCAACGCGCTGGAGACGCTCTACCGCGAGGCCGTGAAGACGCGGCTGGAGAACAAGAAGCCGTCGGCGGACCCCGGCGCGGTGGACCGCGCGCAGAAGGCCCTGCGCATGGGCACCAAGGACGCCCACGTGGCGGCCATGTACCTGCGCGAAGTGGGCGTGCTGCCGCTGTTCCGCTTCGCCACCGCGAAGACGCTCAAGGACATGCTGCGCGCCTCGGTGGAGGTGGATGACCTGACGGGCGACATCGACCCGCGGACGACGGGCGCGCTCCTGGAGCTGCGGCTGCCGCACGAGGTGGTGGAGCACCTGCAGGAGGCGCGGCGCCGGCTGGCGGCCACGCAGCTGTACACCTCGCTGCTGGAGGCCGGCTTCAGCCCGGAGAACAACTGGGACGAGGCGCTCGAGTCCAGCGACGCGGCCATGGAGCTGGCGCAGCTGGCCACCGGGGAGGACCGCACCGCCCTCTTCGAGGGCTTCCAGGTCTTCGCCGCGCTGCCGGACGAGTCGCGACTGCGGCGGCTGGCGTACCTGGCCGAGTCCGTCACCAACCTGGAGCTGGTCAGCCGGCTGCCCGAGGGCATGGAGCCGGCGTGGCTCACCGGGCCCGAGACGCGCGAGTGCCACGAGCGCGAGATGACCTACGTGCAGTCGCTCAAGGCCTCGGAGATTCCGGAGAAGGTCGCGGCGCTCGCGAAGGCCGAGCTGGGCGTGCCCGAGGGCGAGGTGCCCGAGGAGAGCGAGGGCGACCTGTTCGTCCACCTGCGCTGCGACGTGTGCGGCAAGGAGAAGCTCATCGTCCAGTCGCCGGAAGAGTAAGGCGACGCCGGGCGCACTCCGCCCGGCGCTGAACGGAAGCACGAGAAGGCCCGGTGCGCGTGAGAGCGGCCGGGCCTTCTGCTTTTCTCACCGGTGCGTGGCGGCGCTCGCCACCGAGGGCGCGCCCGCGGCGGCCATGGCCTGGCCCATCTTCGCGGCGGCGCTCGGGAAGGGGCCGCGCGCCAGCTCCTGGCCCGTGGCGCTCACCACCTGGGCCTGCGCCTGGTGGAAGCCCTTCTCCATCCCCAGCCCCTGGTGCGGCGAGCCGTCCGAGTCCGCGACCATGAAGAAGGACGCGTCCAGGTCCGCGGGCGGGGACTCGCCGTGCTCGCGGAAGAGCTGGCGCATCTCGTCCAAGGACTCGGCGTAGCTCTTGCGGATCTCCTTGCGCGCGGTGCCCTTGAAGAGACCGGGGATGTCTCGCAGGTCCACGTGCACCACCACCACGGGGTGCTCCTGGCGCAGGCTGTAGGCGAACCGGAAGGCGTGGTCGCGCAGCACCTCGCGGGTGCCTCGGTTCGCGTACAGCACGAGCGCCGGTCGCCCCTTGCCGACGGGGACGTCTCGGCCCAGGACATCCTTGGCTTCATCCGCATGGGCCGGAATGGCCGCCATCAGTCCCAGTACACAGGCGAGTCCCACGAGAGAGGGCTTCATCGGCAAGAGGTGCCTCCTAGGCATCATCAGGTGGACCTCCGCAACAGCACGACCCCCAAGGTGCTGCCCGGCCTCCTTCCCCAGCTCCCGCGGCAGGCCGTAAGGCGAGCGTGGACCGAGGCCCCGCTTCGGGAACGGCCCAGGGCGAGCAGGACTTCGGGCGCCCTGCCCCGCTCTCGGCGAGCTGCGCGCGAGACGTCAGCTCGCGGGACTTCCGCCGGGCAGCGAGTACGTCACTGGCGCGGGCAGCATCACGCGCACTTCGTCGCCCGCGCGCACGAGGCCCGGACGCTCCACCCACGCCACCAGTCCTCGGCGCTGGAAGGCGGCCTTCACGAAGCGGCTCGCGAGTCCCTCGCGGTCCGGGTGATGCTCCGCGATGACTTCCCCCGGGCCGGTGCAGGGCATGTTCTCGCCCTCCACCACCAGCGTGGCCTCCTCGGGAAAGAAGAGCCGGGTGCCGGGCGGCAGGTGCGTCAAGCGGGGGACTCGGGACAGCTCCAGGTTCGCGCCCAGCCACGCGGCCAGCACTTGCGGCACACCGAGCTTGGAGGCCACCTCCGCCAGCTCGTCGTCCGCCACGAGCGACAGTTGCCGCGTGTTGCGGATGGGCGTGCCCCGAGGGAACCACGGTGTGCGGACATCCGCTGGGCGCGTCAGCCCCGCGTGACGGTCTCCCTCGATGCCCTCGAACGAGAGCCGCACCTCGGGCACCTCCCGCGTGACGAACGTCTTCTGCTCGGTGCACACGAGCACGCGGACGAGGCGACCAGTGAGGTGGGGAGCGCGCATGGAGGCCCCTGTTCTACTCCGCCGCGCGACGCCGCGTCAGAGCAACGCGAGCTGCTGCGGCTTGCCCAAGGCTCGCGCATCCAGGCCCGCATCGCGCAGGGCCTGCGCCAGCTCATCCGCGAAGCCGTGACAGGTGACGACCTCGCTTGCGCCCGTGGCCTTCGCGTACGCCACCAGCGAGGGGAAGTCCGCGTGGTCCGACACCGGGAACGCCACGTCCGCGCTGTAGCGTCGCGCCGCGCCAGGGTCCATGGCCCACCCCGTCAGCACCGCCGTGGCCCGAGGCCACAACGGAGCGAGCCCACCTCCGCGAACCTTGTGCGGCGGGAAGAAGAGGACCTCGCCCGGCTCCACCGCGCCCTCGTAGCGACGCACGTTCCCGACGGGCATGCCCAGCTCCGCGTACAGCTCGGCCATCTCGTAGATGGAGTCGTGCGCCACCAGGCGGAAGCCTCGGCCGGACAGGTACTTCATCGCCTCCTGGCTCTTGCCCAGCGGGTAGCCCAACAGCACGGGCACCGCGCCCCGCTCCAAGTGCGCGCGCACCCACGACTCCACCTGCCCCAGCACCTCCGCGCGCGGCGGGAAGCGGTAGCGCGGGTGGCCGAACGTCGACTCGATGACGAGCGTGTCGCACTCGGCCACCTCGGTCGCCTCGGCGGTGAGCGAGGGCACCACGTTCAGGTCGCCCGTGTAGACGATGCGGCGGCCGTCACTCCGGATGACGCGCAGCTGCGCGCTGCCGAGGATGTGCCCCGCCGGCAGCAGCTCCAGGACGAGCGGCCCCAGCTCGAAGGGCTGACGGTAGGGCACGGCCAGCGGCGCGCTGATGGGCCCCAGCCGGTGCGTCATGAAGCGCAGCGTGGCCGCCGTGGCGATGGTCCGCTCGTGGCGCGCGATGTGGTCCGCGTGCCCATGACTGACGAAGGACAGCGGCGACTTGCGCTTCGCGTCCAGGGACAGCGCGGTCCCCGTCAAGTGCAACCCGTTTCGCCTCAGCTCCACACTCATCGGAAGGGCTGGGGGTATAGCGCGTCCGAGCGACGTGCGCCGCTGACACTTGGGCGTTCGGCCGCCCGCGTCTCAGGCGGCCGTGCCCTGCTGTCGCGCGCGCCACCAGCCCCACGCCGCGGTGCCCACATCCGAGGCCAGCACCCCCGTGAGGATGAGACCGCCGCCCCACCACTCGCGCGGGCCCAGCACCTCGTAGCCCATCGCGACCGAGTAGCCCGCCGCGAAGACCGGCTCCATCGCGTAGATGAGCGACGCGCGCACCGCCGTGGTGCGCGCCTGTCCCCACGTCTGGACGCTGATGGCCAGCGCGCTGGCGAACACCCCGCACACCAGCACGCCTCCCACGAAGGACGGCGTCCACGTCACCGAGCGATTCACGAAGGGCAGGCACGCCAGGGACAGCAGCGACACACCCCACAGCTGCACCGCCACCAGCCCCATCACCCCTTCCTTGGGCGCATAGCGCTCCGTGAGGGTGATGTGGCCCGCGTAGGCCACCGCGCATCCGAGCGTCAGCAGGTCGCCCCGCGAGAAGCCCGACGTGCCCGAGCTCGTGTCCGGCCGGGTCATCGCGTACAGGCCGATGGCCGCCAGCACCGCGCCCAGCACCGAGCCCAGGCGCGGCACCCGACGGAACAACACCAGCGACAGGAGCGGGACGAACAGCACGCACATGCCGGTGATGAAGGCCGAGCGCGACGGCGTCGTCTCCGCCAGCCCCATCGTCTGGAGCGCGAACCCCAGGAACAGCAGCGTGGCCAAGAGCGCGCCATGGCGCAGGTTGCGCGGACGCAGCACCTCGCGGCCCGCCAGCGCGCTCAAGAGCAGCGCGCCGACCCCAAAGCGCAGCGCGAGGAACGAGAAGGGGTCGCTGTAGCCCAGCGCGTCCTTCACCACCACGAAGGTGACGCCCCACAGCGCGGTGATGAGCGCCAGGGCGCCGTCGGCCTGGAGCCTCGCCGACCCCGGGGTGCTCCGCATGATGTCCGACGAGGAATTCAACACCGACAGCCCGCCACGAAAGAAGGAACGCTAGGGGATGAAATAGAAGGTCACGCCGAGGATGGCGTAGACGCCCAGCAGCATCACGCCCTCCAGCCAGTTGGACTCGCCATCCAGCGCGATGAGCGTCCCGGCGCCCACGCCGATGGCCATGCCCAGCACCTCCATGTGGCTGAACTCCAGCGTCAGCGGCTGGCCCAGCGGGATGGAGAGCAGCACCAGCACCGGCGCCACGAAGAGGGCGATCTGCTTCGAGGACTCGAAGGCGATGTTGAACGCCAGGTCCATCTTGTTCTTCAGCGCCATGAGGATGGCGGTCGAGTGCTCGGCCGCGTTGCCCACGATGGCGATGATGATGACGCCCACGAACGTGTGCGTGAATCCGAACGTGGCGATGGCCGGCTCGATGGCGTGCACCAGGAACTCGGCCACCACGACGACGCCCAGGGTGGCGCCCAGCAGGACGACGGCGGCCTTCTTGGGGCTCCAGCTCGGCAGCTCCTCGGGCGTGCCGTGGTCCTCGCCCGCGTACAGGTGCGCGTGCGTGCGCAGCGCGAACAGCAGCGACAGCGCGTAGACGATGAGCAGGATGATGGAGATGGCCACGGACATCGGGAAGATGACCGCGTCGGCCGCGGGCCCGCGCACCGCATGGAACAGGTCCGGGATGGCCATGGCGGTGAGCGCCAGGAACATGATGGCCGAGCCGGACAGGGCCGCCGTCGTGTTGAACGTCTGCTTGGGGAACTTCAGCCCACCCGCGAGGATGGCCGCGCCCAGCACCAGCAGGATGTTGCCCAGGATGGCGCCGGTGATGGAGGCCTTCACCACGTCCGAGTGGCCCGAGCGCAGCGCCGCCAGCGCGATGATGAGCTCGGCGGCGTTACCGAACGACGCGTTCATCAGGCCGCCCAGGCCGCTGCCCAGCTTGTGGGCGATGACCTCGGTGGCCTCGCCCATCAGGCGCGCCAGCGGGACGAGCGCCACGGCGCACAGGATGAACGTCCACGTGCCCGGGAAGAAGAAGTGGGAGGCGACCGCCAGGGGGAAGAACACCACCAGCAGCCCCAGGAAGACGCGGTCGGCGTTGAGCCACGAGCCGTCCCCATTCTTGGGGGCGGGGGCACCCGACGACGGGGGCGTCACGGCAGACAGCGGTGGAGTCGCGGAAGCGGGCGTGCTCACGAGGGCCTCGGCTCGAGATGGCGGAAAACGGGACGCGTGCTTTTCACTCAGCCGGGCGGGGCAGCGCAACCCCTGGTGCGTCAGTCCTCGAACACCCGCTCGAGGACCACCAGGCGCTTGCTCCCTCCCGCCGCGTCCCATTCCTGGTTCGTGCGCTGGGTAAGCGAGGGCGGGGCCGGACGAAAGCTCAGCCCGCGAAAAGTCCTGAGCGAGGCCGTGTTGTCCTCGTCGATGTCCGCCCGGACGCGGTCCGCGCCCTGCCGCCGCGCCTCGGCCAGCAGGCAGCGCACCAGCCCGGAGGCCACGCCCATCCGCCGCGCTCGGGGCGCCACCACCAGCGAGCGGACCCACAGCCCCTCCAGGGCCAGTCCCTCCTGCCGGTAGTCGTCCACCCAGGCGAAGCCATGCAGGCGCCCCGAGTCGTCGAAGGCGCCAGCCGCCGCGCCCGCGCGCTCCTCGGGCCGCAGACCCCACCGCTCACGGAGCTGGCGGCGCAGGAAGCCGGCGGACACCACCAGCCCCTCGCCCGCGAAGACGAGCAGCGCGTCCAGGTCCTCCTCCCGCAACAGGCGCACTGACAGCGCCCCCACGAAGAGGCGCCGCAACGGAAGCGACCAGCCGGAGAAGAAGAAGTCGCGCACGTGCCGGTAGACTACCCGGGCTCGGGGCCGCGCCCAGATGGCCGAGAGGCCCCGGTGTGCCAGCCACAACGCGGGTCGGGACGGCCGGGGCAACGGCACCACCACCCTTCCCCGCCGCACCGCCACGACCCGCCCGAGCGGCTCGCCCCCAGGCGGGTCCAGGTTCCCCAGCAATGACGCCGTCGTCCAAGGTTCAGTGGAGCACACCACGTGCGCGGTGAGCTGCCGCCCTCGGCGCACCAGGGCCACGTCCCCGGGTGCCAGGGACTCCACGCCGCAGCGCTGCACGCGGACCGCATCCCCGCTGCGCAGGAGCGGGTACAGGCTCCGCCCCGCGCCGCGCACCCAGAGACGGTGCCCGTGAGGCAGCTGGGCCAGGAGGTCCAGGAGGGCGTCAGCGGCCGGAGGCTGTCGTGCCATGCGCCACCCACTCCGCGAGGAAGCCCGCCACCGCCACGTCCTTGCGGAAGGCGAGCCGGAAGCCCGGCACATCGGCCACCACCGCGCCCACCGAGGTCAGCACCCGAGGCCCCGGCTCCAGCTCCGCCACCGCGCGGAACCGCTGGCCCAACAGCGCCGCGAGCAGCTCGGACGAAGCCACGGGAGTGAGCCGCTCGGCGGGGGCCTTCTCCAAGAGCAGCAGGGCGTGGGCGCGGGCCTCGACGCGCGAGGCGGCCAGGTCCGGCTCGGACGAAAACGGACTGCCCAGCACACGCCCCCCGGGCAAGAGCGCCACGAGCTCATCCGACAGCAGCGCCGCGCCGGACTGGAGGCACAGCCGAGACAAGGTGGACTTGCCCGCGCCGCTCGGCCCCAGCGCCACCAGCGCCGCGTCCGCCAGGACGACGCCCGCGCCGTGGACGCAGAAGCCGCCCTGGCGCAGCACCGCGAGTTGGAACAGCGCGCGCAGGGCGAACTCGGCTGGGTACGTGGAGAGTGGCGCGGAGGTGCGCAGCGTGCTCCCTTCCAACGCGAAGCCGCCGAGTTCAGGCCGAGCGCGCTGGAAGAGGTGCCCGCCCGGGCTCAGCGCAGTGTCGCGCTCAAGCCACAGGTCGGGGTGAGACTCGGGCCCCACGAGGAAGGGGCCCGCCTGGCATCGCGGCCGCGCCGCTGCGAGGAGCGCGTCATCGACGTCGCAGACGCACTCGCCGATGCGCAGCCGCGCCATGCCAGGTCCTCAGTTGCAGGCGGGCCGCGGATCGTAAACGGGGTCGCAGTCGAGCGGGCGGCTCACCGTGAACAGGTCCGAGACGAGCAGCTTCTCGGACCGCACCTGGGGTGGGCGGTAGGGCTTCTTCTGGGACGGCGCCTTCGGTTCCGACCTCATGGGTGTCCCCTTAATACCAGACCGTGATTTTACCGGGCGTGTCGAACGGGTCGCCCGCCGCCACGTCCACGGCGCCATCGCCGTTGAAGTCGCCCACCGCCAGCCCCGAGCCGAGCGACTTGATGCCCTTGAAGCGCGTCTGCGCGAACCCGTCGCCCGCCACCGCGTCGAAGGGCGTGGGCCCGGAAGCGCCGTGGTACATCACCCACACCGACGAGCCCGCCGTGGCGGCCTCGCTCACCACGAGGTCCGGCAGCGTGTCGCCGTTGATGTCCGCGGTCGCCAGCACGTAGCCGAAGAAGCGCGCTCCCGACACGCTGGCATCGTCCGCCACCTGGAGGCTGGAGGTGGGCTGCGCGCTGAACCCGGCCGTGGTGCCGTCCAGATAGAAGTTCACCCGGTTCACGCTCGGCTGGGACACCACGAGGTCCACGGCCGCCGTGCCACCGAAGCTCGTGGCGCCCACCACGTCCACGCCGAAGCCGTTGGGTCCACCGCCACCGGCCGCGCCCAGCGTCAGCGTCTGGAGCGCCTCGGAGGCGAGCAACGTGCGGTCCGCCACGTTCGGCCCGGAGCGCGACGCCAGCAGGCTGCCCCGGAAGATGTACACGAGGTTGAACTTGTCGTTGGGGACCGAGAGCGACAGCTCGGGATGACCGTCGCCGTCCAGGTCGCCCACGTTCGCCTGTCCGCGCCGCCGGCCGAACAGCGTGGACGTCGCGGGCGCGATGGGGGCCTCGGTGCCCTCGATGATGCGGTCCGCCGAGTCCATGGGGATGAAGGGCACGTTGTCCGCTTCGTGTCCGGTCGCGGCGGCCAGCCAGTCCGCGCGCGTGCGTCCGAAGAAGAGGAACATGCGCCCGCGTCCGCCATTCTCGCCGTCCGCGCTGAGGAGCACCTCGCCCATCCCATCGCCGTTGAGGTCCGGGAGGATGCGCACGGCCCAGCCCAGGTTGGTGGCGCCGACACCCGCGTGGCCTCGGAACTCCACCGGCGAGGGGTCCACCGTCTGATTGGCCCGGCCGAAATACAGGAACGCGCGGCCCCGGAACGCGGACCAGCGCGGCGAGCCGACCAGCACGTCCGGCCGCCGCTCGTTGGCCGCGTCGCCCACGTTGCCCACGGCCACCTCGGTGCCGAAGTACTGCTGCGCCTCGGACGTGGGCGGCAGCAGCACCTGCGGCGCGACGCTCGCGTTGGTCGCGTCGTAGTAGATGTACACGCCGCCCATGTCCGCGGTGCCCGACGAGGCGTTGCGGAAGTTGCCCGCCACCAGGTCATCGCGGCCGTCACCGTTGAGGTCGCCGCTGGCGAGCGCCGAGCCGAAGATGCCCAGCGTGGCGGTGGGGTTGGTCAGCGTCGTCGCGTGCGAGTTGACCAGCGCGGGGATGGTGCGCGGGTCGGAGAGGTTGCCCACCTCGTCGCGCGCGCGCACCTCGATGAAGTACGTCGCCAGCGGCGGCAACGTGAGCCGGCGCGAGGTGTCGCCCGCGGGCAACAGACCACCGGTCTCCTGACGGACCTTGTTGCTGTACCAGGTCGTCTCGTTCGGGATGCCGCCCGGGAGCTGCGTCTCGGTCGTCCAGCGCAGGTCGTAGCCCGTGGGTACGCCGGACACGCCGTCGTCGCCGCTGGCCGTCCACGCCACGTCCACCTGCGCCCTGCGCTCCGCGCCGCTGACGAGCGTGCGCGTCACCGAGACCTGCGCCGGAGGAACCACGTCCACCACCGCCGTGACGGTGCGCACCGCCGTGTTGCCGGCCCGGTCCCGCACGCGAAGCTCCAGCGAACCGCTGGTGTCATGCGGCAGCACCAGGCGCACCGTCTGCGGCTGGCCGTCCTGCGCCACGCTCGCCGAGGTGGAGACGGGCTGGCCTCGGTAGAAGAACTGGAACGCGCCACCCACGGCCCCCGCCACCGTCACGTCGAAGTCCGCCTCGGCGTCGCCGCCCGGGGAGACGTCCTTCACGTAGCCCGCCTCGGGCGTGGGGAACAGGTGCGCGTTGGACGCGGCCACGAAGGTGAGCTGCGTCGCGGGAGGCGACACCGTCGAGATGGTCGGCGGCGTGATGTCCACCGTGTAGTCGACGAAGTCGGAGGTGTGGTTGTTGTTGGCGTCCACCATCTCCACGCTCAGCCGGCCCTGCTCGCCATCGGCCAGCGTCACGGGGAACGTGAAGTCGCCGGAGCTGGCGTCCGCGAGCGAGGTGCCCACCGCGACGGCCGGCGTGCCCTTGAGCAGCGACACGGTGCGGCCCGCGCAGCGCGAGGTGTGGCCACGCACCGTGTACTGGAGCCCGGGCGTACCCGGAGCCGCGTCGTCCGCTTGGATGAAGTCGCGCACGGCGTCGGCCGGCGAGGTGAGCGACACGTCACAGCCCACCAGGTGGACATCCACGCCGGCCGCGCTGGCGGTGCCGCGATTGCCCGCGGGGTCATCCACCTCCACCGTCACCGCCTGCCGACCATCCGGGAAGTTGAGCGTGCCCTGGGCCACGCCCTGGGACACGGGCAGCGCTCCCACCTGGACGCGGGTGCCGCTCCCCTCGGGCGTCGAGTAGACGCGCGCCGTCAGCCCGTCTCCGCCCTGCACCGCCACGCGAACCGCGACGAGCGCCGAGTCGGACTGCTGGCCCGCCGTGGGGCTCTCCAGCGAGAGCACCGGGGCCTCCAGGTCCACCGTCACGATGCGAGTCACCGCCGTGCTGGGGTTGCCCGCGCTGTCGCGAGCGGTGACGGTCAGCGTGTACGTCTGCGTGCCCGACGCCGGCACGGTGAAGTCGTGCGTCACCGCGCGGCCCGAGGGCGTGAGGGACACCGGCGTGAGCCCCGGCTCCAGCGTGAAGAGGACGCCATCCGCGCCCACGTCCGCGCTGGTCAGCATGCTGACGCGGAGCTGATAGCCCGAGGCCATCGGATCCGCGTCCTGCGCGGGCCCCAGCGTGGCGCCCACCGCGGGCGCGCTCACGTTGACCGTGGGCGGCACGCGGTCCACTCGGAAGTCCGTCAGCGCCGCCGCGTTGAGCGGATCCAACGGGTTGGGCGGATTGGCCTGCACCGTGCGGTTCACGTTGCCCACCGTGTCCGTGAGCACCACCACGAGCGCCGCATCCGCCTCGGACAGCGAAGCCATCGACGTGAGGGTGACATCCGTGCGCGAGCCCGTGGAGACGGCCTGCCCGATGAGCGCGAGCGACCGCGCGTCACGCACCTGCACGGGCCGCCCGGCCTCCAGGCCCGTGGTGGACACGCGCAGCACCGGCGCGCCGCTCGGAGACTCAGCGAGGTTGAGGATGCGGTCGCCGTTGCTATCCCCGACGAACTCGAGCGCCGTCACCTCCGGCCGCGCGCCGTCCACGCGCAGCGTCACCGGCGCGGACTCGGACGTGCGGCCCGAGTCATCCAGCACCACCTTCAGCGAGTACTGACCATCCGGGTATGAGAAGCGCGTGGTATCCGGGGGCAGCGACGACGCCAGGGTGAACCAGCCGCTGCCATCGCGGCACGGCGTGCGGTCCACGGTGAGCGCGATGTCCGTGCACACGTCCACCACGGCCGACGACGACGCGCCGTTGAGCGTGAAGGACAGCGGGCGCTGGATGCCCGGCGTGGCGGGGTCCTGGTCCTCGTTGAGCGAGTACTGCGTGGAGGCACCCGGCGCGGTGAGCGCGATGGCCTCGGGCGTGGTGTCCAGCGTGTAGAGCGCGCTGGCGCAGGCCCCCGCGCCCGCGGTGTTGGTGAGCACCGCGCGCAGCACGTTGACGCCCTCGCTCAGCGTGACGGCCGTGAACGTCTTCTTTTCCTCCGCGGAGGCCACGTCCATCGAGCCCACCTCCGTGGTGTCGCGGTACAGCTTCAGCACGCCGGACACGCCCTCGCCGAACGCGAGCGTCATGGGCACCGACAGTCCGCCCGTCACCGCCGTGCCGTCCGCGGGGCCCAGCGTCCGGTTCGGATCCGGCGCCGCGAACGACAGCGAGGACTCCGCGAAGGCGGACGCCACCGCCACCGTCTGCGTGGCAGAGTTGCCCGCCGGGTCCACCGCGCGCACCGTCAAGGTGCACGTCCCCGTCGCCGGCACGCTGATGCCACGCAGCGTGGCCACCCCCGCGCCATTGGCGACCGCGGACGCGGTGCCCGTCAGGCCACAGCCGTCCACGAACACCTGCGAGTCCGCGTCCGTCTTCACGTCCAGCACCACCTGCATGCCGGGCTGCACGGACGTGTCGACGAAGTTCGCCCCGATGCGCCCGTCCACCGCGTCGCGCACGGTGGCCGTCAGCGCGGGCTTCGCCGTGTCTCGCCGCGCGATGACACGCTGGCTGCGACCGCCGCCCGCGCACGAGGCCACCAGGCTCCACGCGCCATCCTGCGTCAGCGGCGCGGTGAGCGTCGCGGCGCCACCCGAGGCCGTGGCGGACACGCTGATGGTGGTGCCATCCGACGCGACCTCAGCCAGCGTCACCGCCCCGTTGGGCGCATCCACCCGGACCGCCACCGAGCCACCCGTGACGAACTCACGCGCGGCCGGCTCCACGATGCGGCACGTGGAGCGCCCCGTCTGCACGGACACCGTCGTGGGCTGCGAGCAGGTCTGCAGGCCCGCCGCGTTGCGCACGCACGCCTTCACGGTGTTGGCGCCCTCGGCCAGGTCCAACTGGAACGCCGCCACCCGGTCCGCGCCACTCGCCACCGTCGCCACGCGAAGCGGCTGTCCTAGCCGGCTCGTCACGGTGGTCCACAGCTCCACGTCCGTGCCCACCGGCAGCCCGTTCACCTTCACGGTCGCCGGAGCCTGCACCCCGTCCGCCGCGTCGCCGTTGGCGTCGCTCGTCACCAGCGCGGGCACCTCCAGCGCGAGCACCGGCACCGCGCTCGCCACCACCACGCGCAGGGGCTGCTCGGTGACGTTGCCGCCCGAGTCCGTCAGCCGCAGGCGGAAGTCGAAGGCGCCATCCCCCGGCACGGTGACCGCGGTGAAGGTGACCGCTCCCGCGCGCACCTGCGTCTGCACCGAGTCCGCGCCTTCGCGCGACAGCATCGCCGTGCTGCCGTCCTCCACCGAGCGCACCACCGCCACCACGTCGAACGTGGGGCTCGCCACCGGAGCGACGGGCGAGGCCACCACCAGCCGAGGCGCCTCGGTGTCCAGCGTGAAGCCGCGCGGCGCGGACGTCACGTCACCCGTGGCGCGCTTGAGCACCGCGGTGCAGCGGGCCATCTGCGCCTCCCGCACGGGCTCGGTGAGCGTGGCCACCACGGTGGCGCTGCCGTCCTGGCCCAGCGTGAAGGGCACGGGCGCAAGGCCGCACACGCCCGCGCAAGACAGGAGGCCGCTGGCGCCGCGCAGTGCGGTGCCCTTCAGCCCGAAGCGCACCTGGTAGCCCGGCGTGGTCGGATCCGCGTCGTCCGCCTCGCGCAGCACCTGACCTTCGGCGGGCGAGGAGAGGTCCACGCTGGGCACCTCCGTGCCCACCGCCACCGTGACTGTCTGCGTGGCCGTGCGGTGAGAGCCGGACTCCTCCACCGTCACGCGCAGCACGCTGGTGCGCAGCGGCAGCGTGACCGAGGAGAAGCGCACCTTGGCGCCGTCGATGCGCGCGGAGGGGCCCGCCGTCCAGGCCTGCTCACTGCCGGCGCGCACCTCCAGCTTCGCGCTGGAGAGCTTCACCTCGCGGCCCGCCGTGTCGCGGCCCACCGCCACCACGTCCTGCTGGAAGCCGTCCGTGGCGGAGTCCGCATCCTCGTCGAGCGCCAGGCGCTGCCCGTCCTTGGGGGACTCGAAGTCCACCGCGAGCTGTGACTCGACGGGCGGCTCGCCGCCGCAGGAACACCCGGAGATCCACACCGCGGCCATCGCCGCCAGCAAGCCAGTCCAAGTCGCTCGATGCATGCCCGTCACTCCTTGTGCCGAAGTGGGGACCCGGTTCCCCGTGCCGCGAGCACCAACACCTGCCGCTCCACCAGGAGCGCCACGAAGCGCGCCGTGTCCTGACGACATAGCGCTGGATCCACGTCGAACTCCTCGCACAGCTGCCGCGAGATGTCCTCCACCGAGCGCTCGCCATCCGCCAGCTCCAGGATGCGCTCGGCGACCTGGGAGGCCCCTGCGTCATCCTCGAAGGTGTGGAGGAACGTCTCCCCCGGTCCCAGGACCGAGAGCACGCCCCGCGACCGCACGGAGACGGCGTCAGGGTGCAGTCGGGGCACCGCGCTCAGCCAGTCGTCCATGGAGTTACGGCTCGGGGCATGGGGGCGGACACCGTTCTGTCTCCGGGAGTGGAATCGCGGTGTCCCGTGCTTCCCCGGCCCTGACGGAGCACGGCGGGCATGCTACCCGGGGAGGGAGGACGCCACCAAGTGTGGGGAAGCGGCCGGATGGGCGCGGGGGCCATGGCCGTCCCGGCGCGACCATGGTTGATGGCGGCCCCGCGTTCCCTCCGGCCCGGAGCGGCGCGCGGAGGGGAGCGGCGCCATGGAGGCAATGCCGGATGGTGGACACGCGCCTGCCCCGCGGCAGGGGTGGTGGGGACGACACTGGAAGTGGGTGATGGTCATCATCCTCGTGGGCGCGCTCGGTGCCTGCGGCTGCCTGGGCGCCCTGCTGCTCGGACTCGGCTCGCTCAAGGACAGCGCGGGCGCCTACGCGGAGGCGGTGGCCATCGCGAGGGACCATCCCCAGGTGCAGCAGGAGCTGGGCGCGCCCATCCACCCGAGCTTCCCTCGCCACGCCACCACGAGCACCGTCAACGGACACACGCGCACGGCCTTCACGCTGCCGCTCGACGGCGCGCGCGCCAACGGGACGCTGCACGTGGAGGCCGACGAGCAAGAGGGCCAGTGGGTCTTCCAGCAGCTCTACGTGGAGCTGGAGGACGGGCGCATCCTCGACCTGCGCTCGGGCGAGGACGCCACGCCCCGGACGGCGCATCCTCCACCGGAGGCCGCACCCGGACGCGGACGCGACATCGAGCTGTAGCCCCACAACGGCACAGGGGCGGCGCGGAAGTGCTGCTCCGCGTCCGCCCCCGTCTTCAGCCGTCACCCCATGAGGGGCGCGTGACTACTTGAGGCCGTGGATGGCCTGGCGCAGCGCGGGGAGCACCTTGAAGAGGTCCTCCACGAGCCCGTAGTCCGCCACCTGGAAGATGGGGGCCTCGGGGTCCTTGTTGATGGCCACGATGGTCTTCGAGCTCTTCATGCCCGCCAGGTGCTGGATGGCGCCGCTGATGCCCGCCGCGATGTACAGCTGCGGAGCGACGACCTTGCCCGTCTGGCCGACCTGCAAGTCGTTGGGAACCCAGCCGGCGTCGCACACCGCGCGCGAGGCACCGACGGCGGCGCCCAGCTCATCGGCCAGCGCCTCAATCTCCTTGAAGTCGCCCTTGGTGCCGCGACCGCCGGACACCACCACGCGCGCCTCGGTCAGCTCGGGGCGGGCGCTCTTCACTTCCTTGAAGTCGACGAACTTCGTCTTGGAGGCCTCGACCTTCGCGGCGAAGGTCTTCACCTCGGCGGCGCCCGCGCCCGTCGCGGCGGCCGGGAACTCCGTGGCGCGCACGGTGAACACCTTCACCGGCGTGGTGAGCTTCACCTCGGCGAACACGTTGCCGGCCCACATGGGGCGCGTGAAGGTGATGTCCGCGCCCGAGCCGTTGATGGCCATGACGTCGGTGGCCATGGCGGCCTTGAGGCGACCGGCCACGCGCGGCAGCAGGTCCTTGCCCTGCGCCGTGGAGGCCATGCCCACGTAGTCCGCCTTCAGCTCCTGGGCGAGCGCCGCGATGGCGGGCGCGTAGGTCTCGGCGAGGTAGTGCTCGAACTCGGGGGCGGCGGCGGTGTGGACCGCCTTGGCGCCGGTGCCCTTGAGCTCCTCGGCCAGCTTCGCCGGGTCCTTGGCGAGCAACACCAGGTGCAACTCCGCGCCGGCCTTGTCGGCCAGGGCCTTGCCCGCGGAGATGGCGTTGAGGGAGGCCTTGCGCAGGTTCCCGTCCGGCTGCTGCTCGGCGACGATGAGAACGATTGGCATCTGTCTGACTCCAGTCTCTCGAAAGGGTGCGTGACGAAGGGAGCGCTCGCGCGACTCAGACGACCTTCGCCTCGTTGTGAAGCTTCTCCACCAGCGTGGCCACGTCCGGCACCTTGATGCCCGCCTTGCGCGCGGGGGGCGCGGACATCTTCAGCACCTGGATGCGCGGCGTGACGTCCACGCCCAGCTTCTCCGGCGTCAGCTCCTCGATGGGCTTGCTCTTGGCCTTCATGATGCCCGGCAGGCTCGCGTAGCGCGGCTGGTTCAGGCGCAGGTCCGTGGTGACGACGGCCGGCAGCTGCACTTCCAGCGTGGCCAACCCGTTGTCGACCTCGCGCACCACGCGCACGGCCTTGCCGTCCGCGGTCAGCGCCACCGCGGGCACCTTGTTCTTCTCCGCCTCGCTCTCCAGCGACTCGACCTTGGAGGCGAACGTGGCCTGGCCCCAGCCCAGGAACTCGGCCAGGTACTGGCCCACCTGGTTCTGGTCATCGTCGATGGACTGCTTGCCCAGCACGACGAGGTCCGGCTTCACGTTCTCCACCACCTTCTGGAGCAGCGCCGCGATGCCGAGCTGATCCAACGCCCCGGCGTGGTTCACCCACACCGCCTTGTGGGCGCCCATGGCCAGCGCGTGCCGCAGCTGCTCCTGCACGTCCTTGGGGCCGATGGACACGACGATGACTTCGCCGCCGTGCTTCGTCGCGAGCCGAAGCCCTTCCTCGACGCCGATTTCGTCGAAGGGGTTGATCTTGTACTTCAACCCTTCCTGGACGATGCCCGATCCGTCCGGCTTGACCTTGATCTTCGACTCGGGATCTTCCACGCGCTTGGCGGTGACGAGAATCTTCACGGCGTTGCTTCTCCTTGCGAGGAGCGACTGGAAAGTGCGGCGGGCCAACAACACCCTGCGCGGTGACTTGACGCACCGCGCGACCGGGCAGGATTAATAGGCATTCGCGTGACGCGGCGGCAACGGGAAACGGCCGCCGGTCACAGTTTTGCTGTACTACTTGAACAGTTCCTTCGCGATGACGAGCCGCTGGACCTGGCTGGTCCCTTCGTAGACCTGGATGAGCTTCGCGTCGCGCATCAGCTTCTCCACGGGGTACTCCTTCATGTACCCGTAGCCGCCGTAGACCTGCACCGCGTCCGTGGTGACCTTCATGGCCATGTCCGCCGCGAAGCACTTCGCGTAGCTGGACTGGAGCGTGTTGCGCTGGCCCTGGTCCAGCACCCAGGCGCTCTCGTAGGTGAGCAGGCGCGCGCCGTGCGTGTTCATGGCCATGTCCGCCAGCATGAACTGCACGCCCTGGTGCTCGCGGATGGGCTTGCCGAAGGTCTGCCGCTGGGCGGAGTACTCCAGCGAGTGCTCCAGCGCGGCGCGGGCGATGCCCACGGAGATGCTCGCGGTGAGCGGGCGGCTGTTGTCCAGCGTGGCCATGGCCACGAGGAAGCCCTGGCCCTCCTCGCCGATGCGATTGGCGACCGGCACGCGCACCTCGTCGAACGTGACGGTGGTGGTGTTGCTGGCGCGCTGGCCCATCTTGTTCTCGTGCTTGCCGGTGGTCAGGCCCTGCGGACGGCCCTCCACCACGAAGCAGGTGATGCCCTTGTGCTTCTTCGCCTTGTCCACCGTGGCGAAGACGGTGAACTGGTCGGCATAGCCGCCGTTGGTGATGAAGCACTTGGAGCCGTTGAGCACGTAGAAGTCGCCCTCGCGGCGGGCGGTGGTGCTCATGGCGGCCACGTCCGAGCCGGCGCCCGGCTCGGTGAGGCAGAAGGAGGAGAACTTCACCTTCTGCGTGAAGGGCGTCAGCAGCCGCTTCTTCTGGTCATCCGTGCCGTGAAGGATGATGGGCAGGTTGGCCAGGTCGTTGGCGATGAGCGACGTGGCCACGCCCGCGCAGCCCCACGCCAGCTCCTCGCACACCATCACCTGCTCGAGGTGCGACAGGCCCAGGCCGCCGTACTCGGACGGGATGGCCATGTTGATGAGTCCCAGCTCGAACGCCGCGGACAGCAGGTCCTTGGGGAACTCCGACGTCTCGTCGTAGTGCGCGGCCTTGGGGCGGACCACTTCGCGGGCGTACTTGCGCGCCGCGTCCTGCAAAGCGCGCTGCGATTCGGTGAGCTGGAAGTCCATGCGGCTCCTCGGGTTGATTCAGTAGTCAACAATTACCCTTGGAGCCGCCGGACCGCCAGTCCTACGTACTAGCCCTTCGTCTTGGGGACCTTCTCCCAGTCCGCGAGGAACTTCTTGATGCCCGCGTCGGTCAGCGGGTGGTTGGCCAGCTGGGTGATGACGCTGTAGGGGAGCGTGGCCACGTGCGCCCCCATGCGGGCGGACTGGAGCACGTGCACCGGGTTGCGCACGCTGGCGACCAGCACCTGGGTGTCGAAGTCGTAGTTCTGGAAGATTTCCAGGATGTGGGCGATGAGCTCCATGCCGTCCTGGGAGATGTCATCCAGGCGTCCCACGAAAGGCGACACGTAGGTGGCGCCGGCCTTGGCGCACAAGAGGGCCTGGTTGGCGGAGAAGCAGAGGGTGACGTTGGTGCGGATGCCCTCGGCGGTGAGCGCCTTGACGGCCTTCATGCCCTCGACGCCCATGGGAATCTTCACGACGACGTTGTCGTGAATCTTCGCCAGGCCGCGGCCTTCCTTGATGAGCTCGGGCGCCTCGAGCGAGACACACTCGGCGCTGATGGGGCCGTCCACGATGGTACAGATTTCGCGGATGGTCTCGTCCAGGCTCCGGCCCACCTTGGCCAGGAGTGACGGATTGGTGGTGACGCCATCCACGCAGCCCATCTCGTGGGCCTTGCGGATCTCCCCGACGTCGGCGCTGTCGATGAAGAACTTCATCTCGTCCCCTTTGGGATTGAACCTGCAGGTAGAGGGTGGGTGCGGCCAGTCGCAGGCAGCCGGCCGTGCAGGCCCGTAACCGATGGCCCCCCATGCGTCAAGGGTGGCCAGGGCCCCGGGCCCGGGGATAAAGGTAGCGCCCGTCGCCATGGCTCGCTCCCCTCGCTCCCCTGCCAAGAAGCCCCGCTTGCGGGCCCTCCCCGGCCGCTCCGCTCCCACCTCGCCGCCCCCCGTGGACGAGGACGCCGCCGCCACGCTCGCCTACGCGAGAGGCGTGCTGGAGGCGGAGGCCCACGCCATCCTCGGCGTCACCGAGCGACTGGGCCCGTCCTTCCTCCGCGCGCTCAAGCTGGTGCGCGAGTGCACCGGCCAGGTCGTCGTCACGGGCATGGGCAAGGCGGGGCTCATCGGCCAGAAGCTGTCCTCCACGCTGGCGTCCACGGGCGTGCGCTCCGTCTTCCTGCACCCCGCCGAGGCGGTGCACGGCGACCTGGGCCGCGTGGGCCGGGGCGACGTCATCCTCGCCATGTCCAACAGCGGCGCCACCGAGGAGCTGGTGCGCCTGCTGCCGTCCTTCAAGCGCATGGGCGTGCCCGTGGTGGCGCTCACCGGCGACGCGGAGAGCGCGCTGGCGCGGGGCTCGGACGTGGTGTTGGACATCGGCCGGATTGAAGAGGCGTGCCCCATGGGGCTGGTGCCCACCGCCTCCACGGCCGCGCTGCACGCGGTGGGCGACGCGCTGGCCATGACGCTCTTGCGCTCGCGGCCGTTCGGCACGGACGACTACGCGCTCTTGCACCCGGGCGGCAAGCTGGGCCGCTCCGTGCTGCGCGTGTTCGAGCTGATGCGCTCGGGGCCGTCCAACCCGGTGGTGCGCGACACCGCGCGCCTGTCCGAGACGGTGGTGGTGATGACCAACACGCCGGGCCGCCCGGGCGCGGCCTGCGTGGTGGACGCGGACGGACTGCTGGTGGGCATCTTCACGGACGGAGACCTGCGCCGGCTCGTGGAGCGCGGCCACACCGACTTCGACGTGCCGGTGCGCGCCGTCATGGGCAAGCGCCCTCGGTGCGTGACGCCGGACACGCTGGTGCTCGCGGCCACGGCGCAGATGCGGGAGCTGCGCGTGGATCAGCTCCCGGTGGTGGACGTGGAGGGCCGCGCGGTGGGCCTGCTCGACGTGCAGGACCTGCTGGCCTCCAAGTTCGTCTGAAGTCTGGCGGGGCCTACTGGGCCATCTTGGCCTGGAGGCCCGCCTTGCCCGCGTACTCGGGCGCGTCCTGGGCCAGCTTCTCCCAGAGCGCCTTGGCGCCCTTGGCGTCGCCCTTGGACTTGAGCGTGTCGCCCAGCGCGTCCACCGCGGCGGCGTCCGACTGCACCGCCACGCCCCAGATGCGCGTGGCCATGGGACGCCCCAGGCCCACGAGCGCCCAGGCCATGCCCGCCTTGGCGCGCCCGTTCTGCGGCTGGAAGGGCACCACGCGCGTGTAGTTGGCCAGGGCCTCCTGGTAGCGGCCGTGAGCCAGGTGCTCCTCGCCCTCCTCCACCAGCTTCGCCAGCCCCTGGTCCATCTCCGGCGTGTGCTCGGTGTTCTGCACCGCCTCCACCATCTCCGGCGTGAGCGCGCGCGGGCCATCGGCCTCGGCGGGGTTGCCCCGGGCCGGCATGGCGGCCACCGCCTGGGACAGCCGGATGCGGCGATCCGCGGCGCGCGTCTCCAGGTACTTCTGACGCCCGCCGGCCTTCACCGTGTCCTTGGCCGTCTGGCTGAGCTGCTTGGCCATGGGCGCGCGCGGCGAGTTGGGGCGCGCATCCGCCAGCATGTCGAAGCCCTCGGCCGCCTTCTTCAGCGCGGCCAGGTCCTCACCGTTGGACTCGAACAGGACCGACGAGCGCGCGAAGAGCGCCTCCTCCTGGCCGGGCTCCAGCTCCAGCACGCGGGTGTACACCGCGAGCGCGCCCGCCGAGTTGCCGGTGAGGTAGAGCGAGTTGCCGCGCATCACCTCCACGTCCAGCACCGGCGTCAGCGCCGCGCGCGCGCACGCCGCCGCGCCCGCCGTGTCGCCCTTCTTCACCCGCTCCTGCGCCACCGTGGCCATGGCCTCCAGCGCCATGCCGGGCGTGAAGCCGCAGTTCGCCGCCTCCGCCGTGGGCACGGGCGCCTTGCCCAGCTTCTTGCGCGCGGCGAGGAACACGTCGCGCACCGGCTGCGCGCGTCCCTCGGCCTGCTGCAGGTAGGTGATGGCGTCCGTGTGCCGGCCATTCAGGTAGTAGAGCCGCCCCAGCGACGAGGCGATCTCGAACGTCTTCTCGCGCTCGCGCAGGCCCTGGGTGGAGTCGAGCTGCTTGAGCAGCTCCTCGGCGGACGGAGGCGCCCGGCCCGACTCGGCCACGGGCGGATGCCCCTGCGGCAGCGGCCCATTGGGCGCGGCCGGCGCCGTGCCCGGCGCGCCCAGCGTGGGATGTCCGGGAGGCAGCGCGCCCGAGGGAGCCGCGGACGCGGTGCCCATCGCGGGGTGGCCCGCGGGCATCGCGGCGGAGGGCGCGGTCGTGGGCGAGGCCTGCGTCCCCGGAGGAATGACCGGGTGGCCGGGAGGAAGCGTCGAGGGCTCGGCGGCGAGCAGCGCCGCGGTCGCCAGGGCGAGGGGAAGGCTCATGAGTCGTTCACCGGAAGGCGGGAAGTGCTCGCGTCGGGCCACCAGAGGGCCTCGCGCTTGTGGACATCCTGCGGGGCGAGCTTCCCCAGGAGTTCCTTCACGGACATCCCCAACACGGGATGCTTCACCTCGGGGGCGAGCTGCGAGAGCGGCTCCAGCGCGAAGCGGCGCTTGTGCAGCTCCAGGTGCGGCACCTGGAGATTCGGGTCCGCGACCACCTGCTCGTCCCACAAGAGGATGTCCAGGTCGATGGGCCGGGGAGACCAGCGGGGCCCTCCCCGACGGCGTCCCAGGTCTTCCTCAATCTGCTGGAGGATGCACAGCAGGCGCTGCGGTGCCACCCCGCACTCCAGGGCCACCACCGCGTTGAGGAAGCGAGGCTGCTCGGGCCCCACGGGCGCGCTGTCGAACAACGACGAGCACGCCAGCACGGCCACGGCGTCAATGCGGGACATGGCGTAGAGGGCGGCGACGAGTTGAGCCTCGCGGTCCCCCTCGTTGGACCCCAGGCCGACGTAGACGGTAGCGCTCACGGCTCCATCTCAACCGGATTCACCAGGGTTCCGATTCCCTCGACCTCCACCTCCACCGTGTCCCCGGCCTCCAGCTTCCCCACGCCCGAGGGCGTCCCCGTGCTCACCAGGTCGCCGGGCAGCAGCGTCATCACGTGCGAGATGAAGGACACCAGGCGGGCGGCGTTGAACACCATGTCCGACGTCCGGCTGTCCTGCCGCACCTGTCCGTTGACGCGGGCCTGGATGCGCAGGTCTCCGGACGCCAGCCCCGTCACGGCCCACGGGCCCGCGCAGGCGAAGGTGTCGTAGCCCTTGGCGCGCGTGTGTTGAATCTCGCGCTTCTGGATGTCGCGCGCCGTCACGTCGTTGAAGCAGGTCAGGCCCCAGATGGCGCGCGCGGCGGTGGCCTCGTCCGCGTTCTTCAGCCGCTCACCGATGAGCAGCGCCAGCTCCGCTTCGTAGTGCACTTCCTGGCTCGCGCGGGGAATGCGGATGGGCGAGCCGTGGCCGTTGAGGGCCGTGGAGGGCTTGGTGAAGAGGAGCGGCTCGGAGGGAATGGGCTTGCCCATCTCCTCCGCGTGCTTGCGGTAGTTCTGCCCGATGCAGACCACCTTGGACGCCTCCGAGGGCACCAGCAGCGTCAGCCCGCCCAGCGAGCGGCGGATGCCCGTCTCCTTGCCTCCCGCCCAGGGCGCCGCGGTGAGGACCACCACCTCGTTGCCCTCGACCCGGCCGTGGTGCGCGCGGCCCTCGTGAAGGAAGCGGCAGTAACGCGCGGTCATTTCGTCCCCTGGAGGCCGAGCACGTCGGCCATGTCGTAGAGCCCGGGCGCGCGCTTCGCCACCCACCGCGCGGCGCGCAGCGCGCCCAGCCCGAATTGGTCTCGATTCGTGGCCCGGTGGGTGAGTTCGATGCGCTCGCCCTCGCCGAAGAAATACACCGTGTGCTCGCCCACCACGTCGCCGCCGCGCAGGGTCTGCACGCCAATCTCGCCCGGCGGGCGCGCGCCCACCTGGCCTTGCCGCGCGAAGGTGAAGTCGTCGCTCGAGCGCCCGAGCGCCTCGGCCAGCACCTCCGCCAACCGCAGCGCCGTGCCGCTGGGCGCGTCCTTCTTCATGCGGTGGTGGGCCTCCAACACTTCGACGTCGAAGCTCGGGCCCAGCACCCGCGCCAGCTCGGCGGCCACGCGGAAGACGAGGTTCACGCCCACCGACGTGTTGGGCGCCGCGACGATGGGGACCTTCGCCGCGCTCCCCCGCAGCGCCTCGGTCCGCTCGGGCGTGAAGCCCGTGGAGCCCACCACCATCGCCACGCCGCGCTCGGCGCACGCGCGCGCGTGGGCCACGCTCAGCTCCGCGCTGGTGAAGTCCACCACCACGTCCGCGGAGGCCGCATCCAGCGCGAGCCCGAGCTCCTCCTCCACGCACGTCAGGCCCGTGGAGGCCTTTGCCTCCGCCGCGCGTCCCGGCCGCACCGTGGCTCCCACCACTTGCAGGTCCGTCGTGGCCCGCGCGAGCCGCAGGAGCGTGCCGCCCATGCGGCCGGTGATGCCGGTGATGACGATGCGAGTCATGCGCGCGCCCTCGGGCCGGCCTACTTCAGCAACCCCAGCTGCGTCAGCGCGGCCTTCATCAGCGGCGCCTGCGACTCGGACAGGGGCACCAGCGGCAGGCGGACCTCGGGACCGAACAGGCCCATTAGGTGCAGCGCCCACTTCACGGGGATGGGGTTGGACTCCGCGAACAGGCGCCGGTGCAGCTCGTTGAGCCGCACCTGGAGGTCGAGCGCGCGCGCCATGTCCCCACCGCGCGCCGCGGCGACGAGGTCCGCCATCATGCGGGGCGCCACGTTGGAGGACACCGAGATGACGCCCTTGCCTCCGCACGCCATGGTGGGCAGCACGGTGAAGTCGTCACCGGACAGGACGATGAGCCGCTCGCCGCACTTCTCGCGCAGCTCCAGCGCGCGCCACGGATTGCCGGTGGCCTCCTTGATGGCGACGACCTCGGGGAGGTCGCACAGCCGCTGCATCGTCTCGGGCAGGAGGTCCACGCCCGTGCGGCCCGGGACGTTGTACGCCACGATGGGGAAGCCCGGGTGCGCCTTGGCCACCGCACGGTAGTGCTCCACCAGGCCCGCCTGCGTGGGCTTGTTGTAGTAGGGCGTGACGATGAGCGAGGCATCCGCGCCCACCTCGCGCGCGCGGCGCACGGACTCGATGGTCTCCGCGGTGCTGTTGCTGCCCACGCCGGCGATCACCGTCGCGCGCCCCTTCGCCTCCTCCACCACCACGGCCACGGCGCGCGCGCGCTCGTCGGCGTTCATCGTCGCCGCTTCGCCGGTGGTGCCCATGGGGATGAGGCCGACCGTGCCGCCATCAATCTGATAGCGAACGAGGGCGCGATAGGCCGCCTCATCCAGGGCCCCGTCCTTGAACGGGGTGGCCAGCGCCGTCATGGAGCCTTCGAAGGTCTTCATGCCGGCGCTTATACGTTCAGGCCCGCTCGCCGCGCCACAGTTCCTCGACGCGCTCCCGCTCTCGGATGACACGCCAGGCGGCCTTGTCCACGAGCACCTCCGCGGGACGCGGCCGCGAGTTGTAGTTCGAGGCCATGCTCATCCCGTAAGCCCCGGCACTCATGAAGGCGAACAGCTCGCCTGCTCGGGGGAGGAGCAACGGACGGGCCTTGGCCAGCACGTCGGTGGACTCGCACACCGGCCCCACCACGTCCACCTCCACCGCCTTGCCTCGGCGACGCACGAGCGGCTGGAGCGCGTGGTGGGCTTCATACAGCGCGGGACGCAGCAGGTCGTTCATGCCCGCGTCCACCACGACGAAGGTCCGCTCCGGCGTCTGCTTCCGGTACAGCACGCGGGTGAGGAGCACGCCCGCGTTGCCCACCAACGAGCGGCCCGGCTCCAGGATGAGCGTGGCGCCCGTCGCACGCGTCGCATCCAGCACCGTGCGCGCGTACTCCACGGGCGATGGCGGCGTCTCGTCCGAGTAGGTGATGCCCAGCCCCCCGCCCACGTCCAGGTACTCCAGCGCGTGGCCGCGGGCCTGGAGCGCGCCGTACAGCTCCGCCACCTTCGACAAGGCCGCGCGCAAGGGCGCGGTGGCGGTGAGCTGCGAGCCGATGTGGCAGTCGAGCCCCAACGCGCGCACGCCCTTCATCTTCTTCGCGCGCGTGTACAGCGCGAGCGCCTCCTCGAACGGCACGCCGAACTTGGAGGTCTTCAGCCCGGTGGAGATGTAGCGGTGCGTGCGCGCGTCCACGTCCGGGTTCACGCGCAGGGCGAACGGCGCGCGCTGGCCCATGCTCCGGCCCACCGCGTCCAGCGCCTCCAGCTCCTCGGCGCTCTCCACGTTGAACAGCAGCAGGCCCGCGTCCAGCGCCTGCGCCATCTCGTCCGGCGTCTTGCCCACGCCCGCGAACACCGTCTTGCGCGGGTCTCCGCCGGCGTGCCGCACCCGAGCCAGCTCGCCGCCCGACACGATGTCGAAGCCGCTGCCCAGCTCGGAGAACAGCCGGAGGATGGCCAGGTTCGAGTTGGCCTTCACCGAGTAGCACACGAGGTGCGGCTGCCCGGCGAAGGCCTCGGCCACCTGCTGGAAGCGGCGGGTGAGCGCCGCGCCCGAATAGACATACGTGGGCGTGCCCACCGCGTCCGCGATGGCCGACAGGGGCACGGCCTCCGCGTGCAGGCTGCCCTTCTGATAGGCGAAGTCGCTCACGGGGGGATCCCGCCGTCCGACTGAACGGGGACAGTGGGGCCCACCGGAGCGACCGCGCCGCGCGCGGGGTCCGTGGGCGGCGCCGTCTCCGTGACGGGAGGTGGACGCGGCGGGCGCGGGTTGCCCTTGATACCGCACGCGGAGAGCCCCACGACGAGGCCCCCCGCCATGCACAACCGCCAGAGCACGGAGCGCATCGCCTAGTACTTGATGGCCAGCATGCCGCGGATGCTCTGCGGCGTGCGGAGGTCCTGGTTCAGCCCCTGCTGGAGGAACATCGCGTCCTTGAGGCCGCCCATGGGGAAGAGGATGCCGTAGGAGATGCCCGCCACGAAGCCGTCCTCGGTCTCGTAGCGCGCGCCCACGTCCACTTCCAGGCCCAGCGCGTGGTTGACCGCGGAGGGCGTGGACTCGGCGTAGAACGCCTGCGAGTAGATGACGCTGCCGAACACGTCGAAGCCCTCGGCCACCGAGTAGCGCAGGGTGGGCTTCACGTAGAAGGCGTCCGTCACCCCGCCGAGCAGCTCGCGCCAGAGGATCATGTCCACGCGGTAGTCGCGGTTGAACCGGAAGTTGCGGATGGCGTTGTCGCAAGCCCCGTCGGTGGTGCAGCCGTACTGCGGCCCCTCGACGTCGCCCGCGGCCGTGGTGCCGTTGCTGCCCGTGCCGCTGCGGCCCGGGTAGTTGCCCATGCCGAAGGCCTTGTCACCCGAGGCGAAGCCCAGCTCCAGCCCCAGGTGGAGCTGCCGGCTCTTGGTCAGGTGCACCTCCCCCTGCGCCACGCCGCCGAACTGGGCGATGCGCAGCGACTGGTCGCGCAGCGGGGCGCCCGCGCTGGCCGCGCTCTGGGCGCTGTTGCCCACGTTGCCCAGCACCGCGGCGAACTCGAACTCCAGGCGGAAGTTCTGCTCCTCGTACTTCAGCCAGAGGTCCGGCGTGTAGATGTGCGCGTCGCGCTGGACGAAGTCCGTGCTGTTGGCGTTGCCCGTGGACTCGTAGCCCGTGGCCGCCCATGCCTGCGTGCGGTAGGTGAAGTACAGGCCGTAGTTCAGCACGCCCTGGTTGTTCTCCAGCTTCGCGCGCGCCTGCTGATCCGTGTCGCGGCGGGCGATGGCCAGCACCAGGCTGTGGCTGTCATCCGACTGGGTGAGGTCCACCGGCTCGCCCATGCTGTTCTTCAGCTCGGACGTGGGGCCCTCGGAGTTGAAGTCCAGCATCGGCGTGATGTACCAGCCCGCGAACGGCTCGGTGACGAACTGGATGCGGTCCACCGTGTCGCCGAAGTCGCAGTCCAGGCAGTTGCCGTCGTTGCGCAGCATGCCCAGGCCCCAGTGGCTGCCCATGCGGCCGAAGCGCAGGATGCCCACCGGCGTGGACACCTCACCGTAGGCGCGGCGCACGACGATGGAGTCCTTCAGCGCGTTGATGCCGGCGCTCGGCGGGCTCTGGCTGTCGGAGAACAGCGAGAAGGTGTTGCGCCCGTCCGCCGAGGCGAACGAGTCCGGCGTGGAGCCCAGCACCAGGTTGTCCAGGGCATCCACCTGGAGCTTCACGCGCACGTCCTCGGAGACGTTGACGGTGGGCTCCAGGCGCACGCGCATGTCCGCGCCCGCCTGCGTCTTCTCGTTCGCGCTGCGCGGCGAGCGGGGGAAGATCTCCAGGCCGTTGGGCTGCCCGGGCGCGCGCACCGGCTTGCCGAGGTTGAACTTGTAGAAGAGGACGGGCCGGACGCGCAGATAGCCGTCCAGGTTGAGCATCTCGAGCTTGCGCTTCTCCTCGGTCCACTCCTCCTGCCAACCGGAGGACACGGACTGCGTGGCGGCCTGGGCGCGGATCTCCTCGCGCAACTCCTTCTTGGCCGCCTCCAGCTTCTGCTCCAGTTCATCCCGGCTGGGCGTGTCCTGCGCCGGGGAGGCCGCCGCGGCGGGCGAAGTGGGCGCGGGCGCCGAGGTGGGCGCGGGCGTGGACGTGCCGCCTTCGGGCACCGGCGTCTGCGCGGTGGCCGTGGACGAGGCGACGAGCAGCGCCGCCAGCAGGGCGTGAGACATGGGCAACAGGCTCCGGGGGCCGCTCGGCGCGGCCGACTGTAAAGGGCGGGCGATTCAAGCCATGGGCCATGGGGGTGTCAACGCTTACCGGCCCGAGGTTTCGCGCCGTCAACGCCCTCACCCCCCGGGTCATTTCAATCCAAAGGCTGACAATGGGGACAAAAATGGGTGGTGCGACCGCCCTGCGTGATGGCGCGCACCGTCGTACCGCACTTCGCGCAGGGCGCTCCCGCGCGTCCGTAGATCTGGAAGAGGTTGACGGCGCCATCCTCCAGATAGGCGGGCTCCTCACCCTCCTGTTCCTTCAATCCGAAGTCGATGCTGGCGTGGATGGCGCGGGCCAGGCGGCGCCAATCCTCCGGCGACAGCGTTTCGACCTTGCGCGCCGGGTGCAGGCCCGCGCGGAAGAGGGCCTCGGCGGCGTGGATGTTGCCCAGGCCGGCCACGCGGGACTGGTCCATCAGCGCCACCTTGAGGTCCATGCGCGTGCTTCCCACCGCGTCCCGGAGCTGCGCGGCCGTGAGCCCTTCTGACAACGGGTCGCGGCCCAGCGCCTTCACCGGATCCAGCTCCCACAGCTCCTTGGCGGGCACGGGCTCCATGCGCCCCAAGAGGCGCGGGTCGGCGAAGTGCAACACGGTGGCGTCATCCAGGTGGAAGCGGGCGCGGCTGTGCCGCTCGACGTGGTCCTCCGGCCGGCGCACGAAGCGCCCCGTCATCCCCAGGTGCGCCATCAACCCACGCCCGTGCTCGAACGTGAACAGCAGGTACTTGCCCTTGCGCTCCAGGGACTCGACCCGTCCGGTCAGGCGCGCGAAGCGGGCGCGCTCGGCGCCGCGAAAGACGCGGGAGTCGTCCGCCTCGGCACGCACGACGCGCCGCCCGTCGAACCAACGCACCAGGTTCCTTCGCGCGATCTCCACTTCGGGCAGCTCGGGCATCGTGGCGGGCACATACCACCGCGCACACGTCGGGCGCAGCGCCTGTCTCCACGTGTTCGGCCGAGCACACCGCGCCTCGGGGCCCGGCGCGGAGTGGGCGGGCCTCCTGTATGAAGGAAAGTCCAGTGCTCGTCCGTCCCTCGCGCCGGGAGGCCGCATGCCCGTTCCCCTTCCGCAGAAGAAGTACGCACCCCAGCACTACCCTCACCTCAAGGGGCTCCACGGCATCAGCGACGCGGTGTTGGAGGTGCACTTCAAGCTGTACGAGGGCTACGTCAACCGGACCAACAAGCTCACCGAGCTCTTGTCGGGGCTCCAGGCCCGAGGCGAGGCCGCGGGCTCCAACCCCACCTACGCCGAGCTGACCCGCCGATTGGGCTTCGAGTACAACGGCATGGTCCTGCACGAGTACTACTTCGGCAACCTCCAGCCGGGGGGCGCGACGACGCCCGTGCCGGACGCGCTGACCGAGGCGCTCGTCGAGAGCTTCGGCTCGTACGAGAACTGGCTGACGGACTTCCGCGCCGTGGCCACCATGCCGGGCATCGGCTGGGCCGTGACGTTCCAGGACCCGCGCACCCGGTGGCTGTCCAACCACTGGGTCACCTTGCACGAGACGAACAACATCGCGGGCTTCCGCCCCATCCTCGTGATGGACGCGTGGGAGCACGCCTTCGTGCCGGACTACAAGGCCACGGAGCGCGCCCGGTACGTGGACGCCTACTTCCAGAACATCGACTACGAGGCCTGCGCGTCGCGGCTGGCGTAGGCGCGCTCGCGGGGGACGACACGGGGCACTTGCCCAGGCGCCGGGCGCTGACTACGAGGCGAACGCACGTCGTCGCCCATTCGCCAGTCAACGCAAAGGAGCCTCTCGGCCATGCAGCGCATCTTCCACGTGATTGTGGGCCTCACCCTCGTCTCGAGCCTGACCTCGGGTTGCACCAAGCAGCGCATCGGCGCGGAGAAGGCCATCGCCAGCGTCGTCGTGTCGCCGCAGCAGGAGGAGCAGATCGGCCAGCAGGTGAAGCAGGAGCTGGAGCAGAAGGAGAAGATCCAATACGTGCAGGACCCGGCGGTGGTCGAGTACGTGCGGCAGCTCTCCGCGCCCATCCTCGCGCAGGCCAGCAAGGAGCGCCCGGACGTCAAGTGGAAGGTCAACGTCATCAATGATCCGAAGACGGTCAACGCCTTCGCCACGCCGGGCGGCTACCTCTACGTGTACACGGGCCTCCTGCTCGCGGCGGACACCGAGGCGGAGCTGGCCGGAGTGATGGCGCACGAGGCGGGCCACGTGGTGGCGCGTCACTCGGCTCGCGCCATGGTGAACCAGTACGGACTGCAGGCCATCAGCCAGATGGCGCTGGGCAACAACCCGGGCGCCGCCGCGCAGATCGCCTCGCAGCTCGTCACCGGCGGCACCATGCTCGCGCACGGCCGCAGCGAGGAGTCCGAGGCGGACACCTACGGCGCGCGCTACGCGTCCGGCGCGGGCTATGACCCGCACGGGCTCATCACCTTCTTCCAGAAGCTCCAGGCCGAGCAGGGCAAGACGCCCGCGGTGATGAAGTGGCTGAGCACCCACCCGACGAATGAGCAGCGCATCGCGGACCTGAACAAGTACATCGCGCAGAACCGGCTGACCGGCGCCAACAACAACCCGGGTCAGCTGCCCGCCATCAAGAAGAAGCTGGGCGGCAAGTAGTCCGCGCCCGCTCGGGCGCCGTCGCGGTCAGACGACGCCCGCGGGCAGGTAGCGCCCCAGCAAGGGTCGCAGCCGGGTGCGCACCTCATCGGGGATGCGCCCCCGGTCGGTGGAGATGGCCTGGGCGAGCGCCGAGTCGCAGCGGCAGGACGCGCGCGACTCGGCGATGCGGGGCAGCGCGCGGCGGATGAGCGCGGCGCCTCGCGCGGTGACGGCCTGGAGACGCTCCGAGCCCTGCGTGCTCCACGCCTCGGGCTCCGCGTCCTCGGGGCGCGGGTACCACGCGTCATACTCCGTGGGCAGCGCCACGAGTGCGTAGTGCAGCTCCGCCTCGCGCGCCAACCGGGCCTCGGGCATGGCCGTCATGCCCACCACGTCCGCGCCCCACGTGCGGTAGAGCTGACTCTCCGCGCGCGTGCTGAGCGTGGGTCCCTCGATGCAGACATACGTGCCCGACGGGTGCACCACCGTCTCCGCGGCGGGCGCGGCCTGCGCGAGCAACCGCCGCAGCGTGCCGCAGAACGGTGAGCCCATCTCCACGTGCACCGCCACGTCGTCGTAGAAGGTACAGGGGCGGCGATACGTCCGGTCCAACACCTGATCCGGCAGGAAGAGGTGCTGCGGCTCCACCTGCTCGCGCAGGCTGCCCACCGAGCCCGCGGCCAGCACGTGGGTGATGCCCAGCAGCTTCAGCGCGAAGAGGTTGGCGCGGTAGGGCGAGCGCGTGGCGTTGTAGACGTGCCCGGTGCCATGTCGGGACACGTAGGCGATGGGCACGCCGTCCAACTCGGTGGTGAGGATGGGCGCAGCATGGGGACCGAACGGCGTCTCCAGGACATGGGACTCGCCCCGACCCGCCACGCCGAGCGCCTGGGCGAGGCCGTAGCCCCCGATGATGCCCACCTTGACCGCCGCCATGTGCCTCCTCTCGCCCGAACGGACGTGAGCCGCGACGATATCGCGGGCACCTGGAGCCGACAGCGAAGAAGGCTGGTAACTTTCACATTTGCCATGCGTGCCCTTCCGTCCGTCCTCGTGCTCACGTTCACCGTCTGCGCTGTCGCCCACGCGGCGGGCGCCGTCCCCACCGGCTGTCAGGAGGATTACGGAAGCTGCAAGGAGGACTGCACCATCGAGTACGGCGGGCAATCGCGGACCATCGGGAAGCTGACCCACTGCCTCCAGCAGTGCCAGGAGTCCATGGACCTGTGCGGCGCGCGCCACTCGTCCCTGAAGGAGATGCGCGACCTGGGCCTCCCCGAGGGCGCGAGAGATTCAGACGCGACGCTGAAGCGGCAGGCGGTCCACAAGGGCTCCACGCTGAAGGAGAAGGACAAGGCGCGCGAGGACGATCCGTTCGGAGACTCCGAGCCCGCCGCGCCCCGCTCGCGCCGCTCCCAGGAGGAGACCTTCGACGACCCGCCGCCTCCGCCCAAGGTCGAGCGCCAGGGCTACCGCACCGTCGCGCCCGGGCAGAAGTTCGAGACCGCCGAGCAGCCGCCCGCGCCCGAGACTCCGCCACCCGCCGCGCCCGCGCGCCAGGGCGTCTATCGCGCCGCGGACTCGGAGCCCAAGCCCGCACCCGCGCCGTCGCCCGCGACCGCCCCCGAGCCGGAAGAAGAGGCTCCGCGTCCGGCGCGAGCGGAGACCCGCCCGCCCCCCGCCCCCGCGCCGTCGGTCGCGCGCACCGCCGCGCCGGCCCCGGTCCCGCATGACGCCGCGAGCGAAGATGAGCCGCCGCCCCCTCCGCCCCCGGTGGCCAAGAAGCCAGAGCCCGCGCCGACGCGTCCCGTTCCTCCGCCCGAGCCCAAGCACGACATCTCCGATTGGGATCCGGGTGACTGAGGCCGCGAATGAGGCCGTCATCTCACGGGCGCCTGGAGCTCGGCGCACGGCCTGACGGCTTCGCGCGCAACGCAGGCGATTCGCCAAGCCCCACCCAAGCCTCGGGGCTCCAAGCTCCGGGCCACTTCGCGGCATCACCCACTGCCCAGGCTCGACTCGAAGCCCTCGGGCCGGTCCTCGCGAAACACCTGAGCGCAGGCTGCTGCGCCGCCGTCGTCCAGCCGCCGCCCGCGACGAGGCGGTCTCTCAGCCCTGCGCCTTCGCCGCGACAACTCGCGCGGGCACGGTCTGAGTGAGGCGCACGCCCGCGAGCACGAGCCCACCGCCCACGGCCAGCTCCCAGTGCAGCGCCTCATTGAGCAGCAGCCACGCCGCGATGGCCGTGGCCGCGGGCTGGAGGTTCGAGAAGATGGCCACCCGCGACGCGGGCACCTTCGACAGCGCGTAGTACCAGATGAGGTACGCCACCACCGACGTGAGCAGGCCCAGGTACGCGATGGACCCCAGCGCCGCGCCGCTCGCGGCCTTCACCTGGGTCCACCGCATCACCCATGGCGTCAGCGGCAACATCAGCACGGCCGCCATCGTCATGCTCCACGCCGTGGCTCGGATGGGCCCGAACTGCGACGCGAACGGCTTGCCCTCGGTCGTGTAGACGACCCACGCCGCCACCGCGGCCAGGATGAGCAGGTCTCCCATCAGGGCCCCGCGCGCGCTCTCCAGCCCTCGGCCCAGGAGCAGCACCACCACCCCGGTGAACGCCGTGGCGATGCCCACCGAGGCCCGCGCCGACGCACGCTCACGCCCGAGCAGCAAGCTGGCCAGGTACACCCCCAAGGGCGTCAGCGCGTACAGCAGCGCCGCATGCGCCGCGGACGAGCGCGCGAGCCCCGTGAAGAACAACACCTGGTTCACCGGCCCCGCCAGGAGCCCCAGCACGAAGATGCGCTTCCACTCGGAGCGCGGCGGCAACACCGGCCCCGGCGTGAAGCACAGCAGCAGCACGAACACCGAGCCGCTCAAGAGGAAGCGCCACAACACCACGGTGAGCGGCGGAAGCTCCGCCATGGCGCGCTTGCCCGCGAGGTACGTCCCCGAGCTGATGAGGACCTGAACGAGGAGCGCCGCGTACACCCAGCCCAGCGACGAGGCGCCGGGCGAAGAAGTCACGGTTCGAGCTGGCTGAGCGCCCATAGCGCCGCGGTACGTACCAATTCGCTCGCGTCGCCGCTGAGCTTTTCGAGCACCCCTCGCGCACTCGCCTGCTTCGCCACGCCCAACGCGTACACGGCGTTGCGGCGAAGCCCGTCGTAGCGTGCACGCGCCAGCGCGGTGCCGGGGATGAGCGCCTGGTACTGCTCGGGCGTCAGGGCCGCCAGCTCCACCGCGCCCAGCGACGCCACCGCGCGCGGCTCGAAGCGCGCATGGTCCGCGAACACAGGCCGGCGATTCAGCGGACACACCTCCTGGCAGATGTCGCAGCCGAACACGAGGTTGTCGAACTTCAGGCGGAAGGCCTCGGGGACCTCGCGCTCCCGGTTCTCGATGGTCTGGTAGGACAGACAGGCGCGCGCGTCCACGCGGCCATTGCCCACCAGCGCGCCCGTGGGACACGACATGAGGCAGCGGCGACACGCGCCACACCGGTCCGCGGCGGGGCCATCCCCGTAGTCATCCACCTCCGCGTCGAGGATGAGCGTGGCGAGCAACACCCACGAGCCGTGGGACTCGGTGATGAAGCACCCGTTCTTGCCCACGTAGCCCAGGCCCGCGCGCGCGGCCCACACCTTCTCCATCATCGGACCGCTGTCCACGCCGCCGTAGGTCCCCAGCTCCGGGTAGCGCTCGGAGAGCGTCTTGCGGAACGCCTTCATCCGGTCGCGCAGCGTCGAGTGATAGTCGCGGCCCCGCGCATAGCGGGCGATGGGCGAGTCCACCGACGCCGCGTCATCGCGCCAGTAGTTGTTGGCGAACGAGATGACCGTGCGCGCGCCCGGCAGGAGAATCGAGACGTCCAGCCGCTCGGCGGCCCGCTCGCCCATCCAGTCCATGTCCGCCGCGTAGCCGGCCTCCACCCACGAGAGGAGCGACTCGGGAGGAATGGGCTCGGCGCGCGCGAAGCCCACCAGGTCGAAGCCCACCTGTTGGGCGAGTTCACGCAGGGGCGCGGTGGGGAGGACGTTCAAGGCGCCGCCCTCGTACCTCCGAAGGCCCCCGCGCCGCGAGCCCTACTTCGCGCCGGACGTCTCGGGGATCCACTTCACGTCCGGCACGCCCGCCCGGTGGTTGGCCAGCCGCGCCATCACGAAGAGCAGATCCGACAGCCGGTTCAAATAGACGACCACCGACGCGGGCACATCGCCCTCGCGCACGAGCGGCACGGAGCGCCGCTCACAGCGACGACACACGGTGCGCCCCAGGTGCAGCGCCGCGGCGGCCTGCGTCCCACCGGGGAGGATGAAGTGCGTCATCTTCGGCAGCTCCTCCTCGAACCGATCGATGGCGTGCTCCATGTCCTCGGCCCATGACGCCTTCAGCTCGGGGATATAGGACGAAGCCTTGGTGCCCGTGGGCGTGGCCAGCACCGAGCCCACGGTGAAGAGCTGATCCTGGATGCGCTGCAACAGCGCGTCCAGGTCCGGAGGAAGCGAGAAGCCGCGCGCCATGCCGAGCGTGGCGTTGAGTTCGTCCACCTCGCCATACGCATCCACACGCGCGTCGTCCTTGGCCACGCGTCCACCGCCGAACAGTCCCGTCTCTCCCGCGTCGCCGCTCTTCGTGTAGATCTTCATGCGCGTCCCTTGTATGGGGGCTGCCTGAACCCGTCCATCGGTTCCACGGTCCCGCCATGCAACAGTACCTCTCCCTTCTCGACCACGTTCTGAGCCACGGGACGAAGAAGAGCGACCGCACCGGCACGGGCACGCTCAGCATCTTCGGCCACCAACTCCGCTTCGACCTGACCCAGGGCTTCCCCCTGGTGACGACGAAGAAGCTGCACCTGAAGTCCATCGTCCACGAGCTCTTGTGGATGCTGCGCGGCGACGCCAACGTGCGCTCGCTCCAGGCCCAGGGCGTCACCATCTGGGACGAGTGGGCCAACGCCGACGGCGACCTCGGTCCCGTCTATGGCCACCAGTGGCGCTCGTGGAGCGCACCGGACGGCGGACACATCGACCAGATGCGCCTCTTGGTGGATGGGCTGCGCAAGAATCCGGACTCGCGCCGTCACCTGGTCAGCGCGTGGAACGTGGCGGACGTGCCGGCCATGAAGCTGCCGCCCTGCCACGTGATGTTCCAGTTCTACGTGGCGGATGGCCGCCTGTCCTGCCAGCTCTATCAGCGCAGCGCGGACCTGTTCCTCGGCCTGCCGTTCAACATCGCCTCGTACGCGCTGCTCACGCACATGGTGGCCCAGGCCACCGGGCTCCAAGCGCACGAGTTCATCCACACGCTCGGCGACGCGCACCTGTACCTGAACCACGTGGCGCAGGCGAAGGAGCAGCTTGTGCGCGCGCCCAGGCCGCTACCGCGCCTCGTCCTCAACCCCGAGGTGACGGACCTCTTCGCGTTCCGCTACGAGGACATCACCATCGAGGGCTACGAGCCCCACCCCGCCATCAAGGCGCCCGTGGCCGTATGACGAAGCTCTCCGCCATCGTCGCCATGGCCGCCAACCGGGTGATTGGCGCGAACAACACGCTGCCCTGGCGGCTGCCCCCGGACCTCGCGCGCTTCAAGCGCCTCACCTTGGGCCACACGCTCATCCTGGGGCGCAAGACGTACGAGTCCATCGGTCGCCCACTGCCCGGCCGGACGACCGTCGTCGTCACGCGCCAGCGCGACTACGCGCCTCCCGGGGTGACGGTGGTGCACTCGGTGGAGGACGCCCTCACCCGGGCCCAGGGCGATGCCGAGGTGTTCATCGCGGGCGGCGCCGACCTCTACGCCCAGACGTTCCCGCGCTGGGACACGCTCTACCTCACGCGCATCGAGCGGGACGTCCCCGGCGACACGTACTTCCCCGAGCTGGACCTGTCCGGTTGGCGACTCGTCGAGGAGCAACGCCACCCGGAGGGCGAGCTGCCTTACGCCTTCCTCACCTACCAGCGCGGACCGAAATCCAACTGAGCGCCCCGCTCCATCCGCCAGGATAGGACAGCTCAATTTTGATTTTGAATATCAAAATTGAAATAGAGGATTTCGGTTGGTACATAGGCCGGGTGACTCGCTCCGCATCCCTGGTCTTGTGCCTGTTGCTCGCGTCGACTTCGTCCCTGGGGGCTGAACCCGCCGCACCCGACGAGGGACGCTCCTGGCATCGGCTGGTGGGCATCCTCCAGTATCTCCAGGCGGACTATCCGGCGGCGGTCGAGTCCCGCTCCGCGTTCGAGTTGGCGGAGCAGACGAGCTTCGCGAACGAGGCCGTGGAGACGGCGCGGGACCTGGGCCCGGCGGGGAGCGCCTTCGTGGCGCGCGTGCAGGCCATCCAGGCGCGCGTGTCGCACGCCCAGGACGCGGAGGGCGTCAGCCGCGACTGCGCCACGCTGGTGGAAGACCTGGTGATGGCGGGAGGACTCGCGCGCAGCCCGCGTCATCCGCCGGACCTGAAGCAAGGCGCCACGCTCTACCAGGCCAACTGCGCCGCGTGCCACGGAGCGGACGGCCGTGCGCAGGTAGCCATCGCGGAGACCATGGAGCCGCGCGCCGCCAGCTTCCACGACGCGGAGCGCATGGACGGCATCACCCCGTACAAGGCCTTCAACACCACCAGCTTCGGAGTGCCCGGCACGGCCATGCCGGCCTACCCCACGCTCTCCGAGGATGAGCGCTGGTCCATGGCCTTCTTCCTCTTCACGCTGCGCCAGCCGCCGTGCGAGGGCACCCCGCCGAGCATCTCGCTGGAGCGCCTGGCCAACTCCACGGACGCGCAGCTCGCGAGGCAGTACGGCGAGAAGAACGTCGCGTGCCTGCGCCGCCACATGCCGGACGCGGACGAGGAGCGCTCGCTCCTGACGGCGCGCCATGGCGTGGGCGAGGCGCTGCGCCTGGGCGCCGCGGGCGACTCGGCCGCCGCGAAGACGGCGCTCCTGGACGCGTACCTCAACGGCCTGGAGCCCGTGGAGCCCAAGCTGCGCGCGAGGGACCCGCAGCTCATCTCGCGCCTGGAGGCGGCGTTCCTCCAGGCCCGCATCTCCGCCGAGCGCGGCAGCCCGAAGCTCCAGGACGACGGCCGTGAGCTGCTGTCGCTCTTGGACCAGGCGCGCAACAGCAGCGGCGACACCGCGAGCATGCTGTCCGTGGTGTGGCTGACGCTGCTCATCCTGCTGCGCGAGGGCTTCGAGGCCACCATCATCGTCACCGCGCTGCTGGCCGCGCTGAAGAAGATGGGCGCCATGGAGCAGGTGCGCGTGGTGCACATCGGCTGGGTGTCCGCGCTGATTGTGGGCGCGCTGGCCTATGTGCTCGGCCGGCACCTGCTCGCGGGCGCGCAGCGCGAGTGGCTGGAGGGCCTGACGGCGCTCGTCGCGGTGGGCATGCTGATGTACGCGGCGCTGTGGCTCAACGCGCGCGCCAACGTGAGCAGCTTCATGGGCGAGCTGCGCCAGCGCATGCAGGGCGCGCTGGGCCGCGGCAGCACCACGGGCCTGTTCATCATCGCCTTCACGTCCGTGCTGCGCGAGAGCTTCGAGACGGCCATCTTCCTCCAGGGCCTCGCGGTGGACTCGGCCACGGGCGTGGCCTGGGGCTCGCTGTTGGGCGTGGTGGTCATCCTGCTGCTCGTCTTCGCCGTGAGCCGCATGGGCTACCGGCTGCCCATGAAGACGCTGTTCAGCGTCTCCACCGTGGTGCTCATGGCGACGGCCGTCATCCTGCTCGGCAAGGGACTGCACGCCATGCAGGAGGTGGGCGTGGTGCCCCTGGCCCCCGTCCGCTTCATCACCGTGGACATGCTGGGCCTGTACCCGGACATGATGTCGCTGCTGCCGCAGCTGCTGCTGGCCCTGGCGCCCGTGCTGTGGGTGTGGTCGCGCCGTCGCCCACGCGGTGAGCGGATGGCGCCCCCGCCGGAGAGTGGCGCGACGCGGGCACCGCCCTTGCAGTAGCGTTTCGCATGGTGACGCCCCCTCGCCTCTTCGCACTGATGTTCCTGCTGCTCGCGCCCGCCCTCGGGTTCGCCCAGCAGACCTCCAGGGCCGCCACCGAAGGCTCCACGAGCACCACCGAGACCGCCGTGGGCTCCCGAGAGGAGCCACTCGGCGGCCCCTCGCGAGTGCTCCCACCTCCGCCCCTGGTGGACGTCCCCGACGAGGGCGCGCCAACCCGGTGGGATGCCCCCGAAGCGCCCCGGACCGAGCGCCCTGACTTCGCTGGCAGCGCCTCGGGGCAGAACCATGCGGTGGCCGCCGCGGCCCTGCCTCCCCACATCGTGACGGACACGCCTCGAGACCCGGTGCCGCGCATCGCCGTGGACATGGTGGGCGGCGCGGCCGGCGGTGTCGTGGGCGTGCTGGGGCTGGGGCTCGCGGGGTACCTGGCCGCCGCGCCCACGGTGGGGTGCAACTCGGATGAGTGCTCCATCCTCGCGGTGATGGCCGGCATCGCGGGTGGATGCATCGGCGTTCCCTTGGGGACCTACCTGGGCGGACAGCTCATGGGGGGACAGGGGCGCCTATGGCCCACCGCGGTGGGCAGCCTGGTGGGCTGGGGAGGCGCCCTCCTGGGACAGGTGACGCTGAACAACGGCGAAGGTGGGGGCACCCCCTCCACCGTCATGGCCGCCGCGCTGCTGGCGCTGCCGGTCATCGGCGCCACGGTGGGCTACGAGCTGTCCCAAGCCCCGGCCCAGCCCCCCCTCCGCCACGACACGGATGTCGCGCCTCGGCAGTCCGTGCGGCTCGTGCCCGTGGCCGGCTATGCCCAGGGCTCGGCCCGTCTGGGGCTCATGGGCAGCTTCTAGGCCCGCCTCCGGGTGCGGGTCCAAGTCTTGCTTTCCGCCCTCCCTGGCGGCCGCGGCTTGGCGGTGCGCCGAGGAGCCGTCGCCATGTTTCCAGTTCGCAACGTTCCGGCAGTGCTGCTGCTGCTGGCTACGGGCCTCGCACTGCCGGCCCGGGCTGCGACAGACGCGCCCCTCCTCACGCCGCCCCCGCTCGTCTCGGCCATCGAGGATCCACCCGCCACGCCGACGCACCGAGAGGACAACACGTCCCCGAGCGCGGGGCTCGAAGGCATCCGGGCGACGCCTCCCGCATCGACCGGGCGGCGCGTGTTCTCGGAGGTGCTGGGCGGCGGCCTCGGCGGTGGCGCGGGCTTGCTGGTGGGCGTGCTGACGTCCTTGGTGCTCGAGCCCAGCTTGCGGCGGTGCAACGGCGACGTGTGCACCACGGACAAGACGCCCATGGTGGGGCTGTCGCTGCTGGGGCTCTCGCTCGGCACGGCGACGGGCGTCTACGTCGCGGGGCACTGGATGGATGGCCGCGGGAGCGCGGTGCCCACCTACGCGGGAGCGCTGATTGGGGGCGCGACGTCCACGGCGCTGTACATCGCGGGCGTGGGCAAGCAGGACGCTGACGCGGGCCGGGTGACGATGCTGCTGTCACTGCCCCTGGCCGCGGCCATCGCCAGCTTCGAGTGGTCCTCCGCGCGCGCCCCGCACGTCATGCCCAGCGTGACGCTGGGACCGGACGGCGGAGCGGTGGGCCTCTCGGGGAGCTTCTAGGCCCCGGTGCGGAACCAAGTGAGGGACTCCTCGCGCACGCGCCCCTCCGCCGCCAGCTTCTCGAGCGTCGCCAGCGCGCTGCGCTCGGCCACCGGGTGCATCAGCGGGTGCGTGTCCGCGTAGGCCGTCGCCACCAGCCGCGACAACGTGGCGCCCTCGGGAGGCAGCGCGTCCAGGATGACCGCCTCGCGCGCGGCGCGATGCTTCAGGTACTCCTGGAGCTTCGCCGGGCCGTCTGGAATGGGCCCGCCGTGCGCCGGGTACAGCGTCGTCACGGGCCAGTCCCGCAGGCGCGCCAGCTGCGTCAGGTAGTCGCCCATGTTGCCCTCGGGCGGGTCGATGACGATGGTGCCCACGCCGGCCACCATGTCCCCCACCACCGCGGCCCGGCTGAGTTCGTCCACCAGGCACACGTGGCCCTGCGCATGTCCCGGCGTGTGCAACACGCGCCAGCGCTGCACCACGTCCCCGGCCAGCTCCAGCACCTCACCGTCTTGCAGCAGCCGCTCCACCGGGAAGTCCAACCGGTCCGCGGTGCGCGCATGCGCCCAGACGGGCACGCCCAGCCGCTCCTTCACCGCGCGCGCGCCGCCCGTGTGGTCGCCGTGGTGGTGGGTGAGCACCACCGCCACGGGCTTCAGGCCCTCCGCCTTGAGCCCCGCGACGAGCGACAGCAGCTTCGCGTACTGCTTCACGTCCGAGGCGCCTGGGTCCACAATCAGCAGCTCGCCGTGCCCCAGCACATACGCGTTGGTGTGCATGGCCGGCGGCAGCGTGGGCGTCTCCAGCGCCACCACGCGCACGCCTCGCTGGAACTCGATGCGCTGGGAGATGAAGCCCGGGCAGTACGCCGGCATGGTGAGCCGCGCGCGCGCATCCGCATCGTCCTTGAAGTCCGCCAGCACCTGGAGCACGTGCACGGTGGGCGGGTGCAGCAGCGCCGAGCCGTCGCGCCAGCGTTGCAGCGCCGCCTCGGGCGCGATCCACGCGCCCTCGGACAGCTCGCCCGGCAGCACCTCCGCGTGGGAGTCCGGCGGCGCCTCCACCAGGTAGAAGTGCGCGTCGAAGCGCACGGGCACCGACGGCGGCGTAATCCACCGGCCCGCGGGGCGGAAGTCCTCCGCGCGCAGCGACAGCCCCTCGCGCTGGAGCACGTCCGCCCACTTCACCTCGTCGGCGAGCAGGGCCCGGCGCAGCTCGGCGCGCCGCGCTTCGGGGAGCGCCTGGGCGCCCTCGGCCACCAGCACGCCGGTCTCCTCGAAGAGCTCTCGCGCCGCGGCCGAACGCAGCGCGGCCTCTTCACCCGTGGCGCCGCGCACGGGCACCCGCGCGTCCGCGGTGTCCAGCTTGCCGCCGGGCAGCGCGTAGAAGCCTCCGGCGAAGCGCAGCGCCTCGCCGCGCTTCACCCAGAACACCTGGGCGCCGTCACCCGCGCGCCGGTAGAGGATGGCCACCGCGGACAGCCGAGGCTCGGCCGCGGTGGGCGACAGGGGGATTCCCATGCCAGGAAGGCGCTCGCTCATGGTTGCACCGTCAGGGTTGCGGGGTCTGGCCGAGGAGCCGGCCCATCATCTCGCGCGCCGCTCCGGCCTGGTCCGGCCGGACATACAGCCGGGTGAGGCGCACGGCGCCACTGTAGCGCTGGTAGAGCGGCGTGTAGCGCGCCACCTCCGTCAGTCGTCCCGTGGACATATCCAGGATGAACAGGCCCGGGTTGCCTCCCGCCGAGCCCACGTACTTGCTGAGCGTCCCCTGGGACTGGACGGTGTAGTGCTCGAAGCCCGAGCTGACCAGCGCGCTTCTCAGCACGTCCAGGTCATAGCCCGTGTCCCGCTCGGTGAACTGCGCCAGCAGCTTGAAGCCCTGGCGCGTGCTGATGCGCTCGGCCCACGGGTTGCGCGAGCGGCGCAGCGTGTACCAGAGCGCCGCGTCGTCGCAGAGCAGGAAGCCGTCCGGGTCGGCGGGAATCTCGAACTCGCCCGGCGACTCCTCGTAGTAGCGCCGCAGCATGTAGTCGAAGTTCACCGACGTGTGGTGCAGGTACACCGACACGAACATGTGGTAGCGGCTGAGCAGGAAGTCCTCGAACGCGAACGCCGCCGCGCGCGACAGCGCCAGCACCGCGCGCCCGTCCTTCACCGCCGGGTTCAGGTTGGAGACAATCCAATCCAGGTCGTACCGGCCATAGTTCACGCCCGTGTAGAACGAGTCGCGAAGCAGGTAGTCCATCCGGTCCGCGTCCAGCTCACCGGACACGATGGCGCGCAACAGCGGGGTCCAGTCCACCCCCTGGTGCGTGAAGCCCGGGTCCTGCGGCGGACGAGCGCCGGTGATGAGCGCCACCACGGCCATGGGGGTGATGCCCACGGGACCGAACTCCCGTTCGATGATGGGCGTCAGCGAGCTGTCGAGGATGAGCTTGGCCGTGAAGTCCTCGTGCGTGGCCTGCTCGCCCTCCGCCACGGGGTCCAGCCAGGACGGCAGGCGCAAGAGGGCACGCCGGGGCGCGATGCGCTCGGACGCGTGCGACAGCGGCATGTGGCCCAGGTCATGGCAGAGCACCGCCAGCCGCACGGCCGTGCAGAAGCGCTCCTTCACGTCCTCGGGGAGCGAGGAGCGCGCCGACACGGACGTGAACACTTTGGAGGCCACCGACATGGCGCCCAGGCAGTGCGCGTGGCGCGTATGGGTGGCCCCCGGGAACGCCAGGTCGCCGAAGCCGAGCTGCCGCACGTAGCGCAGCCGCTGGTAGAAGCGGCTGTCGATGACGGCCTTCTCCGAGTCGCTCACGGTGATGGTGCCGTGGATGGGGTCGCGGATCCGCATGGTTCTCTTCCATACCCCGGGATACCTCCCCAGGAGGTGACCGACCGTACCGCACACCTCGCCCGGAGGTAGCTCTGCCGGACGCCGACCGGCCGGGTGCGTGCGGGCTGTGAACGTCCCGGGGGACGTGCTAACCCTCCGGTCCCAACGAATGCACATCGCCCTGTTGCACAATCGCGACCACGAACTCCTGGAGGATGACCCAGGACGGGAAGCCCGAGAGGACGTGGTCCGGGTCGCCGAGTCGCTGTCCGAGGCTTTGACTCACGCGGACGTCACAGCCGAGCCGCTCGCCATCGAAGGCGACCGCCTGGACTTCGTGGACACCCTGCGCCGCCTCCAGCCAGACCTGGTCGTCAACCTCTGCGAGTCATTGGCCGCGGACAGCCGGGGAGAGATGGCCGTCCCCTGCCTGCTGGACGCGCTCGGCCTGCCCTACACCGGCTCGTCCGCCCTGTCGCTGGGGCTGGCGCTGCACAAGCCCAAGGCGAAGGAGCTCTTGCGCGCGCACGGCGTGTCCACGCCCGCGTCCTGCGTCGTGCGTCGCCTGGAGGACGTGCTGGCGGTGGACCTGCCCTGGCCGCTCATCGTCAAGCCGTCCCGCGAGGACGCCAGCGTGGGCATGGACTTCGACTCGGTGGTGCATGACCGGGCGGCGCTCGCGCGCGCGTGCGAGGCCGTGCTGCGTACCTTCCACCAGCCCGCGCTCGTCGAGCAGTTCATTCCCGGGCGCGAGGTGTACGTGCCCCTGTTGGGCAATCATCCTCGCCAGGCCCTGCCCCTCACCGAGATCCACTTCGGTGACACGTTCCAGGACCGGCCCAACATCGTCTCCTACCGCGCCAAGTGGGAGGCGGACTCGCCCGAGTTCCGAGACTCCCCCACCGGCCCCTGCCAGCTCGACGCAGTGCAGGAAGCCCGGTGCGTGCAGGTCGCGCTGGAAGCATTTGCAGCGCTCGAGTGTCAGGACTATGGACGCGTGGACCTTCGGGTGTCGCCCGAGGGCATCCCCTACGTCATCGACATCAACCCCAACTGCGACCTCCATCCGAGCGCGGGCTTCGCCAAGGCGGCGGCGTCCGCCGGCATGGACTATCCCGCCCTGGCCTCGCGCCTCGTGGAGATCGCTCTCGAAAGGGCCCATGGACATCCGACCCATCGCAGGAAAGGACCGGGAGCCGCTCGCCGCGCTGATCCGGCGAATCGAAACCTTCTCGCCGCTGGAGGTGGAGTGCGCCATCGAGCTGGTTGACCTGGCGCTCACGCCCAGCAACCGCGACTACTCCATCCTCGTCGCCGAGCGCGACGGACAGATCATCGGCTATATCTGCTACGGCCCCACGCCGATGACCGAGGGCACCTTCGACCTGTACTGGATTGCCTCCGCTCCGGAGGTCCGTGGACAGGGCGTGGGCGCCGCGCTGGTGTCTGGCATGGAGGGCGACCTGCGCCGCCACCGCGCGCGCATCATCCGCGTGGAGACGAGCGCCACGGAGGCCTACGGCCCCACCCGTGGCTTCTACGCCGCCATGAAGTACGGCGAGGAGGCGCGCTTCCGCGACTTCTACAAGGTGGGCGACGACCTCATCATCCTGTCCAAGCGCCTGTAGCCCACGCGCCACCCACCATCACCTTCCGGCCCACGCTCGGGAGGAGGGATGCCCCTCGTGAACCGCTCGACTCCGCTCACCCTCCTGTGCCTGGGCACCCTCGCCCTCGGGGCTCCGCTCGTCGCTCGGGCGGCCCCGACGCAGCCTGCCGCCAAGGCCGCGGCGCCCGCGCCCAAGGCTGAAGCCGTCTCGGACGTGCTGAAGGTCCCGCGCCCCAAGGGGGGCGAGTTCTTTGGCCTGTACCTGATGGACAAGAAGGTGGGCTGGCTCTTCACGGACATCTCGGCCCAGCCGGGCGGCAAGGTAAAGAGCGTCAACGAGCTGGTCTTCAAGGCGCAGGTGGGCACCCGCGTCTCCGAGCGCGTGCACCGCGAGGAGCGCGTGTATGAGGCGAAGCCGGGCGGGCGCCTCGTGTCCTTCACCACCACGCAGCGCGGAGACGGTGGCGACCAGGTGCTGCAGGGCACCGTGACGGCGGACGGGATGCGCGTGGTGCGCAAGCGCCCCGGCCTGCCGGACGAATTGCTCAAGGCCCTGCCCGCGCCCAAGGAGACGGTGGAGGACGCGGACCAGGCGCGCGTGGCGCTGCTGCGCGGCGCCAAGGTGGAGGGGCTCGCGCTCGACGGCACCGACCTGGAGAGCTACCGCACCGTCACCACGGTGGAGCCGGCCACGGAGCAGGTGCTGGGCGGTGTGAAGGTGAAGCTCTCCAAGGTCAGCACGCTCTCCGACAAGGAGAAGGTCCCGGTGGTGGAGTTCATCAGCCCCGAGGGGAAGCTGGTGCGCGTGGACTTTGGCCAGACCATGCAGGCGCGCGCCGAGCCCGAGGCCGTCGCCAAGCGGCTGGACCTGGTGGAGGTGTTCGGCCTCACGCGCATCGTGCTGCCGCGCGAGCTGCCGCCCGAGGCGTCCATCGTCCCCGGCAAGGCGACCCTGGTGATGAAGGGCCTGCCAGAGAAGTTCCAGGTGGACACCTACCGCCAGAAGTACAAGCGGCTGCCGGATGGTCAGGTGGAGGTGACGCTGCTCGCCACGCAGCCGGCGAACCAGACGCGCAAGCCGCGTCCCCTCGCGGACCCTGAAGGCGGCGCCAACCTCAAGTCCACGCTCGCGGTGGAGAGCGAGGCGCCGGCCATCCGCGCGCAGGCGCAGGAGCTGGTGGGCACGGAGAAGGACGCGTACACGGCCGCGCGCCTCATCAACACGTGGGTCTACAAGACGCTGCGCAAGGACTACGGCGCCAGCGCGGACCGCGCCACGGACGTGCTGCGCCAGAAGAAGGGCGACTGCACCGAGCACTCGCTGTTGGCCGTGGCCCTGATGCGCGCCGCCGGCATCCCCGCCCGCCGCGTGGATGGCGTCATCTACATGGTGAACGCGGACGGCGTGCCCGCGCTGTACTGGCACGAATGGGTGGAGGCCTACGTGGGCGAGTGGACCCAGCTGGACCCCACCTTCAATCAGTCGGTGGCCGAGGCCACACACTTCGCCGTGGGCCAGGAAGGAAACGCCGAAATCACGCCATTGATTGGCGCGCTGCAGGTCACCGCGGTGAAATGAGTTTCGCGTTTTCCGCTTGGCAACGTGTTGAATCCTGAACTATGGACCCGCCCCCTCTACACAAGAGGGGGTTTTGGGTTTCATGAAGAATTTCAAGAAGGCATGTGTGGTGTTCTCGATGGTGGCGGCCGCCGGTTGCTCCAACGGGAACGAGGGTCGCATCGTCGGCTTCCTGGTGGATGGTCAGACGGGTCAGCGCCTGAACTGGTTCAAGGCGGAGGACTCGAAGAACAACATCGGCAAGGACGAGGACAGCAAGTCCCAGGTCTACGCGGTGGTGGACGGCGAGTTCGTCGCGGCCAAGCCCTGCGGCAAGGGCGACCTGAACAAGAGCAATGCCATCGAGGCGGACGGCTGCTTCCAGATTGACGGCATCCCGCTGGGCCAGTCCGTGCCGGTGTTCGCGCAGGGCGCGGGCTACGAGCGCTTCCACGGCATCGTGGACTACCCCCAGTGGTCGAACGACTACGACCACGACAAGGCGCAGTACGTGGGCAACATCCGCGTGTTCCCCACGGGCTACGCGGTCGACTATCGCTTCCAGGTGAACTACGCCGGTCGCGGCGTCCCGGACACGAAGGTCAACTGCCAGTACCTGCAGAACTTCTCCAACTCGCTGGAGACGTCGGGCTCGCGGTTCATCACCCCGATGTCCACGGGCAGCACGACGCTGAGCGCCACCACGGACGCCAACGGCGTGGCCACGCTCCCGGGCGCGCAGCTCGTCAACGGCGCGACGTACCACTGCGAGGCCGTGATGAACCAGGCGTTCGACGGCCGCGTGCTGTCGGGCGAGACCAACATCGTCGCGGGCGTCTCCGCGGCGGACCAGGCGCTGAGCCTCGGCACGGGCAACGGCACGCCGGACCAGACGCTCTACGCCGTGTCCTCCAACGCGGACTACGCGGACGCGCTGCTGGGCGCCAATGGCAAGCTCGTCATCACCTTCAACCGCCCCATTGAGATCGCCGCCCGCACGGCGGACTGCCAGGTGGCCCTGCTGAGCGAGCCGGACACGGACCGCGACACGCAGACCGGCCGCCTGGTGACGGACGTCACGGGCAACAGCGCCTCGGAGTCTGTCTCCGCGGACGTGTCCGCGGACGGCCTCACGCTGACCCTCGGCTTCAAGGTCGAGCAGCCGCTGGACACGGGCGACCTGGGCACGACGGTGCTCTTCTCGGGCATCCTGGTGCACCCGCGTGGCGCCACGGACGGCGTGCAGACGCGCTACATCGGCGGCCTGGGCCTGTGCCAGCCGTTCGACGTCCCGTACACCAACGCGCAGGTCCTGCGCAGCGTGCGCGCGGGCGTGCAGCCGAGCGCCATCCGCCTGTTCTAAGCCGTACCGTCTGACGTGAAGTCCCTGGGGCGCGTGGGCCAGAAGCAAGGCCCCCGCGCCCCTCGTCTGTCTGGGGTCAGAGTGAGCGCACCTCCCTTGGAAGTCACGGCTGGAGGTCACGGCTTGATAAAGACTCCAATCTTCACCTGCGACTCGCCGCGACCCGGCAATTGGATGGCCAGCATCTCCCGCGCGTTCTCTCGCACTTCCACGCGCTGATCGTCCGAGAGAAACAGGGTGATTCGCATCCCGTGCACCAACGACCTCTCCAGCTTCATCCGGGAGGGTGTCTCACTCGGGTCGCGCTCCTCGGCCTCCACCGGCTCCAGGCGCGCTCGGGAAAGAAACCAAGTCAGCATCAAGTCCGCAGGAGGCGCCTGGCCGGAATGCACGGACCGGAGAATCACCTGCGCCTCCTCTCGCGCATCGTCTTGCGCCTCCTTGCGGTAGATGTTCGAGCCGGAGAACGACCCACCGCCAGCGCGCAGGTAGAGCACCTGGAGCTGCTCCTGAGCGGGCCCACCCTCCTTCGGCGCGGTGAGAACACCGCCCAGCATCACCCGCTGCTTGGAGAGGGTGACAGGCGTGGCCTGGATGAAGCGGTTGAGCGCGGCGCAGTAATCCTTCACCGTCTCCGCGCGGCAATCCAAGGTGCTCTTCACGTCCGCAATCACCTGCGCGGAGGTGTGCCGCGAACTCGGAGGGATGCGACCCGGGCCCGCGTCCGTCGCACAGCCAGACGAAGAGACAAGACAGACGGCTCCCGCGACGACAATGCCATACAGACGAAGTAGCACGGAGAAGGGTCCTCGACCTTTCCTCGCGAGTGGGCGCGGAGACTCGCTTCTCCATTCCCTCTCACGGCGGTGGGTGCGAAAGCGCACGCCTCCGTGCGTAGCATTTCCTGGGCCGAGCCTTGTCCCAGCCCCTGCGCGACTCAGCCGTGTGCAGGGGCGTGCCAGGGTTGGCGCATCCGTGCACACGGCTGCACGCGTGCGGGTGACTCAGGGCGAGCAGTCGCCCGCGCCCTCCAAGCTGTAGCGCGCGGAGAGATAGGCGCGCGCGCCGCCGTTCCAGAAGCGGCGCAGCGTGTGCTCCGCGTGCGGCATCAGGTGATTGGCATTGCAGGCGATGTCCAGCGAGACATCGCTCGGGCTGTCCAGGTCGAACGTGGCGGCCGCGGCCGTCATGTGGCAGCCCCGGCAGTAAGGCTTCACCACGCCCTCATACATCGTCCGGTCCGAGTTGTTGGTGTCCCAGTCCGGCGGGATGAAGCGGTTGGTGGGCGCGAGGGTCGTGCCCACCGTGGGCAGCACGCCGCCATACATTCCCTTGAGGAACTGGCTCGTGGCGGTCGTCATGGGCGTCAGCGCGACCAGCGCATTGAGCTGCCCGAAAGTGTCCTCCTGCGCGGCCTGGGTGAAGCCCGCGTCGGTCGAGTAGAGGAACGAGTACAGGTCGAACGGGAGGAAGCGCGCGCCCGCCACGGTGGGAATGCCCGCGTTGGCCACACCACCGGGGTTCACGGTGACGCTGGAGTTGATGCCGTGGCACGTCAGGCAGTTCGACGGCACGGACTTGTGCTGGCCCGTCGAGTCGAGCTGCGCGTTCGTGGCCAGGTTGTCCGCCGCGTCGTACACCATGAAGCTCACGGCGTCCGAACCCGCCGCGGGGTTGTACACCATGGCCACCGTGGCGAACTGGGTGTGATTGCTGTTGGTGGACGCGGTGGCGAGCGCCAGGGCGGACGCGGGGGTCGCCGGGAAGCTGGGCGTCTGCGACGCGTTCCCGAAGTTCTTCACGTAGCAGGCGATGACCGCGCCGTCCTTCCGGCAGTGCATCTGGCGCCCGAAGCCGAGGTCCGCTTCGTTGTAGTACGAGGCGACGTGCTCGCCCGACGCGAAGTGGTACTTGCTGATGAAGGCGGGCAGCGTGGCCGGCGCGGCGATGGCCGTGTAGTAGTTCTTGGTCTGCTGGGTCGACAGGTCCGGATGGCTGTTGATGACCGTCCCCAGGAAGTCGAAGTTCCCACCCACCGGGTTGTTCAAGGTGGAGACAATGGCCAGGGGCCCGAGCTGTGACGCGCACTTCGTCCCGATGGCCGACCACGCCTCGGTGGAGTGGTCATCGAAGCAGTTCGAGTACGTCGCCTCGTCGAAGATGGTGAGAATCTTGTCGCCCGTCGGGTCGTGCGCCACGGCGCGCAGCCGGGCAATCTTCCCCGCGGGCCAACGCAGCGCCTCGGTCGCGGTGGGCGACGCGGGCACCGGCGTAATCGTGCCGGACCACGCGTACAGCGGATCCTCCGAGTTCCAGTGCAACTCCGTGGTGCCGCTCACTGTCGATCCAATCGTCACCCAATTGGTGTCCACGCCGGATGGCAGCGACGGCTGCTTCAAGACCTGAAGGTCAATGGGAATCGAGGGCTTCGGGTAGAAGCCTTTCATGGTGACGGACTTGCCCTTCACGGCACCGGAGAATGCGGTGCCGTTGAGCGGATCCGTGGTGCATCCCAATCCCAGGACGAATGTCAGTACGGCGATGACCTGCAAGCGCATGGCGCGGTTCCCTCCCCACCCCTGAACGCTCTTCGCCCGAAATCTTCCTCACCCGCGCGGGTTCAATCCCGTCGTGCCCCTCGCGAGGTCTCCGTCTCCGTGTCACAACTCCGCTTTTCCCCACTTTTCTGCATGCGCGGGAGTGCGTCCGGCGTTAATGAGCGCGGACCATGACGCGCCCCGGCGAAGCGAGCAGCACGGGCTCTTCTCCCCAGAGCCTGTGGAAGGTGCTCGCGATCCTTCTCCCCGTCGTCCTCAACGCGAGCTGTGCCTCCGACCCACCTGGGGATGGTTCTCAACCCGAGACCCCACCTGTCAGGTCGTGCGAGTCAGCCGCCGCACTACCCACTGCACTGGATTTGAAGGCAGCCACGCTGCCGCTGGAAGTCATTGGTGCGCCCGGCACGCGCGTCGAAGCGCACATCCCGCTGGAGGCCACGGACGTCCAGGCCGCGAAGAACGCGGGCACAGCGGGCCTCTGGCTCCGGGTCCACAACATCCTGGCGCCGGGGAGCGCGGAGGTGTCGCTGAATGACGCGCCCTTCGTGGACCTGGCGACCGCGTCCTATGGACTGGTGCGCCCCTACGACGGTGACGTCGCGGCGGGGGTCATCCCGCTGGAGCCGCAGGCGCTGCGCGCGGGAGACAACCGGCTCGTGTTCCGCTACGCGCGGCAGGTCGAGGACGTGGCGGGCATCTCCGGGTTCCGCGTGCTCGGCGCGGCCCTGCTCGCGGGGACGGCGCGCGACGGCAAGCGCATCGCGCTTGCGCTTCCCGCGGAGGACCCCTCGGGTTGGCGTCCCACGGACTCGTCCGCCGAGGCCATCGAGCGCGGACGCCGCGCGTTCCAGGAGCTGAGCCGAGATGGCGGCCCCGCCTGCGCGCGGTGCCATGCGGACTCGGGCGCGGACCTCCAGTACTACGCGTTCTCCTCCCACAGCCTCGTGCAGCGCGCGCGCTTCCATCGGTTCAGCCAATGTGAGGCCGAGGACCTGGCCAGCTACATCCGCGCCCTCCCGCTGTTGCCGCAGGGGCGCCCCTTCGCGCCGCCCTTCCAGCCGGGGCCCGGCAACCACGGCGCCGCTGGCGCTGGAGCGGACGCCGTGCTGGCGCATGACAGTGATTTCGCCCACGCGGCCTGGGGCAGCGACGCGCCTCCGGAATCCCTCTCATGGGATTGGGCCGCGAGCGTGAACACCTACCAACTCCCCACCAGCGTGGCGCTCCCCACCTGGCACCGGTGGCTGCCGCGCGAGCTGAAGGATGACTGGTTCACCCGCCTGAACGGAATCCTGGCGCGCACCGAGGCGGAGCTGGCTCGCAATCCCACCCTGGAGTCCGCGCAAGCCTTCATGTCCGCGGCGCTCCTCGTGGGGAAGGACGTGCTGCTGCGCGACGGGGACTATCAGGGCAAGGTGGAGGTGCTGCGCTTCGCCGCGGTGAAGCTCTGGGATTGGTCGCGGCGCACGGGGTTCGACCGCGCGGACCACGGCATGCCGGACCTGAGCCCCGCGTATCCCTATGAGGTCGGCTTCGCGTTCTTCGAGGCCGCCCAGGCCCAGGCGCTCCCCGGCGCCGAGCGCCAGACCCTGGCGTGGTGGTGGACCCAGGTGGCGACCTATCCCGGCCGAGGCTTCTCCACGGGCCGGCGCCCCCTCAACTTCAAGGACGTGCTGTCCGCGGCCGAGGCCGCTGGCCTGGAGCCCTCCCAGCTCGCGTTCCTCCACCTCTTCGGAAGTTGGGAGGAATCGCGCGGCGAGCTGATGCAGCGCTGGGGCACCTCGGATGGCCCGGTGCGGCTGCTGCTCGTCCCCATGCGCGGGAGTCCCGCTTCCGCGCGCGTCACCCTCATGCAGCGCTTCCTGAAGCGAGAGAAGGAGTTCCTCGCGACCGGAGGCACGCTGGACAGCAGTCACCATGCCCGCCTCGCGGAGGCGTGGGGCTTTGGATGTGAAGCATTGTCCGTGGATCAGCGCGCTGCCCTGCGCGCGCTCGCTCCCGCCGAGGTCCACGGCGACTTGCTCGGGTGCCCCTGAAACCCGAGTGCAGCACGTAGCACCCTCGTAGAGCGTCGTTCGCAGTCCGTATCTCCCCCCCGGGCGTAAGGAGTAAGTCGTGCATCGACAGAGGTTCTTCTCCCCAGCACTTGCTGCGACCCTTGCCGTCTGCCTCATGACAGGCGTGGGTTGTGGCGATGACAACAAGCCTTCCTCTCCCAATAACGAAGACGTGCATCAGTCCAATCCGGACGCGAGCACGGTGACCGACGCGGGCAACACGGTGCCCGACTCAGGCACCAAGCCCGACGCGGGTGGCGGTACGCCCGACTCGGGCAGCGGCACTCCGGATGCCGGCGGTGGCACGCCTGACGCGGGCGGCGGCACGCCCGACGCCGGGAATCCGCCTCCGGTGGGCCAGTGCGGCCAGGAGCCCTCGCAGGCCGCGCGCTCCTTCTGCGATCCCGCGACCTGGGGTGGACAGGCGCCCACGGCGACCTCGGCCCTCGTGGTCAGCGGCGAAGTGGTGATGGATTGTGAAGCCGACGTCCGCACCCTGGAGATTCCCGCGGGCGCCACGCTCCGCGCCTCGCGCAGCAAGAGCTCCAAGCTGACCGTGCACGGCAACCTCGTGGTCCGCGGCACGCTGGACTACGGCTCCCCCGACAACCGCGTCTGTGTTCCCTCCGCGGAGATTGTCTTCCAGGGCATGGATGACTCGAAGTTCGTGGGCACGCCGAACCAGGGCCCGGATGGCAACGTCCAGGGCCTGCCGAAGATGTTGCCGCTCGCCGTGGTGGACTCGGACTACGGCGTCTGGGTGATGGGCTCGGGCAAGCTGACGGCGGCCGGCCGCCTCAAGCGCTCCTGGTCCAAGCTCACGGACGGCGCCGGCCCGGGCGACACCAGCTTCACCGTGATGGAGGCCACCGGCTGGGAGGCGAACGACAAGGTCGTCCTCACGCCCACGGCCAAGTCCAGCGTGGCGAACCACTTCCTCCAGTTCGACGAAGGCGCCATCGCCACCGTGGACGAGGCGGCGGGACGCGTGACGCTCAAGGCCGCGCCCAAGTTCGACCACGCGGGCTGCCCGAGCTGCGTGCGCCGCGGCGAGGCCATCAACCTGTCTCGCAACGTCGTCATCCGCTCGTTCGACACCAGCGCCCACGCGCACATGATTGTCGGCGAGAAGGGCCGCCTCCAGCTCGACAGCGTGGAGCTGCGAGCCCTGGGGCCCTACAAGCCGTGCACCGGTGGCGAGCCCCAGCGCCGCGCGCCCATCTACTTCCACCAGCAGCTCAATGACTCGCGCGGCTCGTTCGTGCGCCACACCTCCATCTGGGGTGGCAAGAACCAGTTCCTGGCCCTCGAGGCGAGCCACGGCGTGGAGGTCTTCGACGACGCGGGCTACGACACCACGGGCGACGGCTTCACCATGCAGTTCGACTCGCACGCCTGCGGCACGCGGTGCGAGCGCGACTACGCTCCCGCGGACACCGTCTTCCGACATGTGCTGGGCGCCAAGGTCGCCATTCCGCAGCGCGTCTCGGGCTGCGCGGCGATTGGCAGCGTCTCGGCCATCCTCCCGGGCGGCGGTGAGAACACGGGCTGCGATGACTGCTCCGTCTCTGGCAATGCCTACAACGGCGGCACGTTCGGCAACGAGGCCGCGCTCTTCTTCGGAGAGATGGGCACGGGCCGTCCGTCCGCGCTCGTCTTCAAGGACAGCGTGGCGCACAACAACGCGGGCCACGGCATCAGCAACTGGCAGAACTCCGACAAGACGCAGCCGCCCTACGACAACATCCAGACGTGGTCCAACGCCGACAATGGCATCCACCACGGCGCGTACACCAACGGGTACGAGTACATCAACCTCATCGCCCAGGACAACGGCGAGGCGGACTTCGCGGTGATTGCCATCCAGAGCGACGCGAACCGCGCGCGGTTGGAGAACGCCACGCTGGATGGCTTCCGCACGCTGCCCTACTTCCTGGTGCCCACGCTGCCCGTGGTCATCAAGAACGCGAAGTTCACGGGCGTGCGCAACCCGGCCATCACCCAGGTCCAGGACGCGTGCTCCGGCGGCAATGAGAACGACCCGAACGACGGCACGTGCATCCGCAACTGGCTGCACTTCGACAACCCGCAGATCCCCAAGGGCGTGAAGCCCTTCTTGTTCGCGCACCACCAGAACAAGAACTCCGTCTGGGAGGTCCGCAACTTCAAGCACGCGGACTACCCGACGCTGCCGGCGAACTTCGACCTCTACCGCAAGGACAACCAGGTCGCGGGCGGCGCGTACAACGCCGACTTCGACGCCTGGCTCGTCCCCCGGTAGCCCGAAGGCTGTCTGGACTCAGGACCGCAGGCGCTCCGTGAGCGCTGGCGGTGACGTCCGCGGGGGCTCGCAGGCAAAGCCCCGGCACAGGTAGGCCGAACCCGTGCTTCCCACGGGCTCGCGCCCCTCGAAGATCTCGCGAAGGAGCGCGGGCACCGGCGCGCCCGCCTCCTTCCATCCGAAGGCAAACGTGGGCGCGTAGACAGCGTTGGCCGCGTCCAGCAGCGGCGCCACCGCCTCGCGCGTCCCCGCGAAGGTGACGCCCGCCGCGCCATCCAAGAGCGAGTCCGCCGCGAGCCCCAGGTGTCCGTAGCCCATGGGATTGCGCACGAGCGCCTCGCGCATCCGGCCCACGTACTCTCCCGCGCGCTCCAAGTGAGTCTTGTCCCCGGTGAGCGCGGCCAGCGCCACCTGCGCCTCCGTCAACGTGGACGCGCCCGAGGGGAAGGCATTGTCGAAGAGCGAGAAGGCCGCGACCACGAGGTCCTTCTGTCCGCGCGGCGCGGCGAGGTACGCCTGCTTGGACGCCTCCCAGAAGAGAGCCTCGGCGCGACGGACCAGCGCGTCCGCGGCCTCCAGGTACTTCACGTCGAACGTCACTTGATAGAGCGCGGTGAGTCCGGAGGCGAGGTCGCCATAGTCCTCCAGGAACCCGTCGATGCGCCCCTGTCCGTCTTGGAACGAGCGCAGCAACCGCGTGCCGTCCCACATCTGGCGCAGCACGAAGTCCGCGGCGCCCGCGGCCAACCGGGCCCACTCCGGCCGACCGAACACCCGGGCCGCCAAGGCGAGCCCGCGGATCATCAACCCATTCCAACCCGAGAGAATCTTGTCGTCGCGCCCCGGCTTCACGCGCTGCTCACGCGCCTCGAACAGCGTCCGACGCGCTTGGCTCAACTCCTGAGCAATCACGTCCTCGGAGACACCCCGCTCGCGTGCAAGCTCCGTCACGGACACCACGACCTCCAGCACCGTGGTGCCGTGCTCGAAGTTGCCTCGCGGCGTGATGCCCAGGTGACGAGACAGCAGCGCGGCCTGCTCGGGCGGGAGCAGGGCCTTCACCTGCTCCGGCGTCCAGACGAAGAACCGGCCCTCCTCGCCTTCGCTGTCCGCGTCCTGCGTCGCGTAGAAGCCACCGGCCGCGTCCGTCATCTCGCGCCGCACGTACTCGACCGTCTCCTCCACCACCTTGCGCCACAGCGGCCGAGGCTCCACCTGCTGCGCTTCCGCGTACAGGTGCAGGAGCTGCGCGTTGTCGTAGAGCATCTTCTCGAAGTGCGGCACCAGCCACCGGTCGTCCACCGAGTACCGGTGGAAGCCCCCGCCGAGCTGATCATAGATGCCGCCCAACGCCATCCGCTCCAGCGTGCGCATCACCGCGGCCTTCAGCGCCTCTCCCCCGCCGCGACGCCACGAGCGCAGCAACAGCGCCACGTTCATGGGGTTGGGAAACTTGGGCGCGCCGCCAAAGCCTCCGTTCACGGGGTCCACTTCCTCGGCCATGCGCTGCCCCAGCGACACCACGTCCGCCACCGTGAGCGTGCCCGGCGCGGCGTCCAATCCATACGTGGCCAGCTCGCCCAGCCCTGCTTGGAATTGTCGCGCCTGACTCTCGATGTCCTCGGGCTTGTTCTCCCACGCGTCGCGCAGCGCCTGGAGCAAGCGAGGGAAGCCCGGCCGTCCGTAGCGGTCGCTCGGCGGGAAGTACGTGCCGCCGTAGAAGGGCCGCAGGTCCGGCGTGAGGAAGACGGTGAGCGGCCAGCCTCCGCCCTGCCCCATGAGCTGCACCACGCCTTGGTAGATTTGATCCAGGTCCGGGCGCTCCTCGCGGTCGACCTTGATGTTGATGAACCCGTCATTCATCAACTGCGCGATGACCGGCGACTCGAACGACTCGTGGGCCATGACGTGGCACCAGTGGCACGCCGAGTAGCCCACCGAGAGCAGGATGGGCTTGTTCTCCGCGCGAGCCCGCGCCAGCGCTTCGTCGCCCCAGGGATACCAATCCACCGGGTTGGTGGCGTGCTGGCGCAGGTAGGGCGACGGCTCCCGCGCGAGGCGGTTGGTGGGGCCAGGGGGCGAGTGGGCGGCCAAGGGAGGCTCCAAGCAGAAAGGGACTGAGGGCACATTGAGAGGCGCGGAGCGTGCGGGCAAGTCGAAAGGCCCTCACTCGCCGCTGGCCAACGGCCTCCTGGTGCGCTTTGTCGGGGGACGTGCGTCCCACCCCGTCCCACGACGTCCGCCCGAGCGGCATCGGAATGAAGGCCTGCCTCGCCCTGCTCGCGGTGGGGCTGGGCGCGCGGCTGGCGCTCGCGGTGGGCACGGACGTCTACTTCGACGAGGCCTATTACTGGCAATGGGCGCAGCACCTCGCGTGGGGTTACTTCGACCATCCCCCGCTGGTGGCGTGGCTCATCGCCGCATTGGGCATCCGGCCCGCGGCGCTGCTGTGCGGCGTGGCGACGGTGGCCGCGGTGTGGGGCTTCGCGCGAGACGTGTATGGCGCCCCCGAGCCCGCATGGCGCGCCGCCGCGCTCTGGTCCGTGGTGCCCGTGGGCGTGCTCTCCGGGGTGTGGGCCACGCCGGACTCGCCGCTCCTGCTGTTCTGGGTGCTGGGCCTGTGGGCGCTGTGGCGCGAGCGCTGGGTGCTGGCGGGCCTGGCGTGTGGACTGGCGCTCTTGTCCAAGTATCCCGCCGTCCTGTTGGGACTGGCCTTCCTGGCGACCGCCGTGCGCGTGCGCAGGCTGCCCGCGGGCGCGTGGCTGACGGCGGCGCTGGCGCTGGTGTGCTTCCTGCCCGTGGTGCTCTGGAACGCGAACCATGAATGGGTGGGCTTCGCCTTCCAGCTCCACCATGGGCTCGGCGGCAACGGTGGCTGGGACACCTTCGGAGAGTTCCTCGCCGGGCAGCTCGCGATGGGCGGGCCGGTGCTCTTCCCGCTCGCGCTCATCTACGTGGTGCGCGGGCCGCGTGAGCAATTCCTCCCACGGATGGCGACGCTCGTCCCGCTTGCCTTCTTCGGCTACGCGGCGACGGGCACGCGCGGTGAGGCCAACTGGCCGGCCGTGGCATACCTCTCCGCCTGCGTGGGCGTCGCGGGCATTCGCCCCGGGTGGCAGCGCGCGGCGGGTGCAACAGGCGCGGCCATCGTGCTCGCGGTGAGTTCACACCTGCTCGTCCCCCTGCTGGAGTTCGAGCGGGACGTGCCGCTGTCTCGCACGCATGGCTGGAGCGTGCTGAGCGACCTGGCCCATCCGGAGAAGCTCTTCCCAGACATCCGTCCGGGCGCGGTCGTGCGCGTCTACGCCCCGACGTATCAGCTCGCGTCACAGGTGGCGCGCTACGCGGGCGTCGTCACGGACACCGAGGGCCCCGCGCGACGCGGCAGCCAATATGACTTGTGGCCGCTCCCTCCCGTGGCGTCGGCTCAGGAGGTGCTGTGGTGCTCCGAGGACGGCGTGCCCCCGCCCGAGGAACTGACGGCTCGCTTCCGCGACATCGAAGGGCCCGTGGAGCTGCGGGGCGACTACCGCGGAAGGACCGTGCACACGTTCACGGTGTGGCGGCTTCGCTCACCGCTCCCTTGAAGGGGACGCACGCGGCCCGCGCGAACCACGCGCTGGGCAGCCCCACGAGGAACGCGTGGGCGAACAGCCCATTGATGAGCCGAGGCAGCGAATACACCGCCGGCATCGCCGCCGACAGCGGCAGCACCACCCCGTTCATCACGGCGTAGCCCAGCAGGCCATAGCCCAGGCCACACACCACCGGATGCTCACGAAGCATGGGCAGACGCCGGCTCGCGGCCAGGTAGACGGCCACCATCGCGAACGCGATGAAGAAGTGCAGCAGGCCGCCGAGGAGCGCGGTGGACGCGCCGCCCTGGAATGAGGCCCGCCCCAGGAGGCCCGCCGCGATGGACTGGAGGATGCGGACGGGAGACACGCCCTGGACGCCAAAGAAGACAAAGGCATCCAGCAGGTCCAACACGCCCACCACGAGCGTGCCGCCCACGAGGGCGCGGGCGGTGCTGAGCGGAGCAGTCGTGGAAAACGGCACGCAGATGGTCATGGGGCACCCTGGGCGGTAACGCGGAACGGGATGCGGCATATCGGCCCCGAGCGCGAAGACGGCTCACCCAGGGGCCACGCGGGCCCGTTACGGCGAGACACCCAAGAGCCCCACGCCACGCAGGGCCCATTCGGATCCGGGAAGGGTGCGCAGGTCATCCACGGGCAAGGGCAGGTGCTCCCAGACGGCCGCGTTCGCGCTCGGCGGTTGGTTGGTGTTCGCGGAGCGGGCTCGGTACAGCTCACCGTCGTGCATCACCAGCGCGCCCGCGGAGTACGTCACCTCGGGCTTGCCTACGGCGAGCGTGGCCCGGTCCGTCCACATCTCCAGTTGTCGCGTGGAGGTTCCATCCGGAAGTCCGGTCGCGACGAAGCGCAGGGCCGTCACCGGTCCGTTGACATTGCCCGTCGCGGTCACGCCTCCCACGGTGCCACTGCCTCCCGTGAGCCCCGCCACGAGCTTGCGACTGCCCTCCCAGGTGTTGTCCTTCAGCGTGGTCGGCGCGGCGATGCCCGCGCCCAGACGGAAGACGACGCCGGGGTCCGTCGCGCTCGGGTAGACACTGGCGTAACCGAAGTCGAGCCCCCGAAAGGCATTGCGCTCCCAGAGGAAGCGTGACGCCGCGCTCGCGGTGCCGCCCACGTAGAGCCCCAGGTTCAGCGTGTCCGCGAAGTAGTTGTCGGTGAAGCGCACGTCCAGCGGTGCGTCCCCTGCCTCCGCGCCCACGAACGCAGCGAGCAGCGTGTCCGCGCCCCCCATGAAGACATTGTGGTGGAAGCGAACGGTGCCGCCTCGGAACTGCGCCTGGGCACCATTGTCCTGGTCCTCGCCAAAGGCAGCGCGCCAGTCGAGCGCCCCGAAGGCGAAGACGTTGTGGTGGATCTCCGCGCCGTCCCCAAGGTTCTGCGACTGGAGCGCCTCCGTCCCGGTGCGCACGAGTCGGCAGTTGTAGATCTGGAGCCCCGAGGCCAGCGGCGTCGGCGCGCCCTGTGTCGAGCCGAAGTAGATGCCCTCGCTCGCCGTGTCATGGATGTAGAGGTCATGCAGGCGGATGCCCTCGAGGGGCGGCGCCGTGCCGCTGCTGACAGTCTGGTTGATGCGGAGGCCCGCGAAGCCCGCGCGCGTGATTTCGACGAACTCGACCTCGAAGGCATGCGCGCCGCCGACGCCCAAGCCCATGTGGCCATCGCTCAGGAACGCGTCGTCGCTCAAGAAGCCGTAACGAGAACGTGACGTGGCATAGGCGCCGCAGCGGTGTCCCGGAAAGGCCTCGTCGCCGGTCCCCGATTCCGCGTCATAGCGACCGGTGAGGACCCAGTTCGCGCCTCCGTTCATGGCCCAGAGGTAGCCCTGCGTGCTGCCCGCCTTCGGTCGGATGACGACCTGCCCGCCCTTGTTGGTGATGACCAGCGGCCGAGTCCCGGCGCGGTCAGGCAAGTTGCCCAGGTTGATGAGCGTGTACTGGCCCGCGGGGATGTAGAGCCGATCCAGCGTCTTCCAATCCACCGCGGGGAACTTCGCCTGCACGTCCGGGAGGTAGAGCTCGCCCGCCGCGTTGGGCCCCGGAAGCGTGAAGACAGTCGTAGGTGCGCCGAAATGCCCCAGCGGCTCGCAGCCGCCCACACCTCCGTCCGGGTTCTGGGTGCCCGCGTCCGTCGGGACCTCGGGGTCGCCCTCACCCGGCGCAGGTGTCTGGGATGAGCAACCGACAGTGAGAACCACCCAGACGACGACGGCACAGAGACTCCGGTGCATGGACGACTCCTGGCGAGGTGCGGCATGAGCCTATCCATCCATGTCCTCGTGGAAAACCCGCACCTGAAGAAATCAAAGTCTCTCTTTGATTAGGCTTCGCGCGGCCCTGTTTCAGAGGGCTTCGCTCGGAGACTCCTGGCTCTGAGCGGTCTCGTGGTTCATGGAGGCTTCACATGACGCTCAAGTCGTTGCTGTGGCTGCCGTGTGCTCTGGCGATGGTTGCCTGTGGCGGATCACCCGTGGAAGATCAGACGCCCGCTTCGCCGGATGAAGCTTCGGGTGGGCAGGTCTCAGCCAGCTGTGTGGATGACTGTGGTGAGCCCGAGATGTACTACTGCGTGCCCTGCCCCCAAGGCGGCTTGGGCATCAAGACCATCCAGCGTAACAGCTGCACCTGTGCCGCGCAGGGCGCCACCTACGACTACTGCGGCCTCCTGGCCTGCTAGTGCGCTCCGAGGTCACACGCCTGGTCGGCATGCACTCGGGCGCGTGAGTTGAGCAAGGTCCCGCGAGCGACTTCCGCTAGAGTCGATCGCGGCTTGCCATGAACCTCCTCCTCTTCGCGGTCGGACTCATCAAGGTGGTCTTCGGCGGGCTGGTCGCCGCGCTCGGCATCTGGCTGGGCCTGCGGGGCCTGAGCCGGATTCTCGGCACGCATCCGGTGGAGGAGCTGCGGCAGCGCAACGTGGCCTCGGGATTGGTGCACGGCACGAGCCTGGTGTCGCTGGGGCTGCTGGTGCAGCACGCGGTGCAGGCGACGCTGGACGCGGTGGACCTCACGGTGCGCAGTCCCTCGTTCCAGCCGATGGAGGTGGCGAAGCTGCTGGGGCTCGCGCTGGCCCACGTGGGGTTGTCGCTGGGCGTGGGCGTCGCGGTGCTCGCGGTCGGCATCCTGATGTTCGACCGGATGACGCCGGGCATCGACGAGCTCAGTGAGGTGCGCCAAGGCAACGTCGCCGCCGCCCTCATCCTCTGTGCCATCCTGCTGGTGCTCGCGCTGCTCACGGCGCCTGGGCTCCAGGCCACGCTCGATGGGCTCATTCCCTTTCCTCAGCTTCCGGACGGGGAGCTGCGCGCCCCAAGCTGAGGCCGAGCACGCATGGCCTCCGGCACTTCTCCCGTGAAGACGTTCGCCAAGTGGGTGCTCGTGGGTCTGGGCATCGCGACAGGGTTGAGCTTCTGCGGGTTGCGCATGGTGGGCCGGCTGTCCCCTCCGGGTTCTCACGTGTCCCTGCCCGGGCTCTCGCCGGAGGATCCATCCGAGGACCTGGGCCGGGTGCTCGTGCCCGCGGACACGCCGCCGGGGCGCGCTGTCACCTACGTCTGGAGCGTGGAGGAACTCACGCCACACCGTCAGCAGGTGGCCTACGGGCTGAGCGAGCGACTGGAGGCGCAGCTCGAAGCGACGCATCACGCCTACGCCCGGAGACTGCGTTACCGAGCGCTGGGGCCTGGGCGCTTCACGTATGTGGCGCCTCCTGGGTGCGGCACGGACATGCACTGCATCTACGTGGAGCTGATGCGGACCTCGCCAGGTCCCGTGCGTGCGCTGGGCGAGCGCTTCGCCGCATCCATCCAGGCGCGCCAGCTCGACGCCGCGCAGGCCGCACAGCTCATCCTCGGGTTCGTGCAGCGCATCCGCTACGAGGTGCCGGACGACGAGCCCTTCGGCATCGTGCCGCCCGCGCTGGTCCCCGCCCAGAACCGAGGCGACTGTGATTCCAAGGCCGTGCTCGCGGTGATGTTGCTGCGGCAGGTGGGCATCGACGCGGTGCTGCTGTACTCGGATCCGCTGGCGCATGCCGCGGTGGGCGTGGGGCTGCCCGGCTCGGGCGCGCGGCTGAAGCTGGGGGGCCGCAGCTATCAATATGCCGAAGTCACCGCGGAAGGCTGGCCGCCCGGAATGGTGCCGCCCCGATACAACATGCTCCACCTGTGGAAGGTTCTCCCTCTGGAGGACTGAGGCCAGTTCAGTCCGGCGCCAGGAAGTCGAGCGGCTGCGGATGTTCTGCTTCGCAATCGTGTGAGCCGCGCACCGTAGGGGTTCTGGAACACCCACGGCGCATCCACGCCCCCCGGCCCAGGACTCCATGACCTCTCGCCCCGCCTTCCTCGGCCCGCCCCGCGCTTCCGTGCGCAGAGGGCTCTCAGCGCTGGTGCTGTCCGCCGCGGTTGCGCTCACCGCGCCCGCTGTCGCGGCCCCGCGCGCCCCCGCTGTCGCGCCACCGCCGTTCACTCAGGTCATCGAGCGCGAAGTGCCGGCCCTCATGAAAGAGGCCCACATCCAAGGCACGGCCGTAGGACTGATTGTTGGCGGCAAGCTGGTCTACGCGAAGGGCTTTGGCTTCGCGGACCATGCGGGCAAGGTGCCCGTGACGCCCGACACCGTGTTCGTCGCCGCCTCGCTGTCCAAGCCGATCGCCAGCTGGGTGACGATGCGCTTGGCCGAGCAAGGGCGCGTGCAACTGGATAAGCCGGTCGCGGAGGTGCTGTCGCCGTGGCCTTTGGCGCAGAACCAGTTCGACCATCGCCTCATCACGATCCGCCGCCTGCTCTCGCACACCGCGGGCACGACGTTGGGCGGATATCAGGGGTGGCTCGACTTCAAGGAGCTCCCGAGCCTGGAAGAGTCGCTGGCCGGCAAGACCAATGGGCGCGGCGCGGTGGAACTGTTCGCGCCGGTCGGTGCGAAATTCCAATACTCCGGGGGCGGCTACACCCTGATGCAGCTGGCCATCGAGCGGACCACGAAGCGCAAGTATTCGGACCTGGCGCGCGAGCTGGTGTTCCAGCCACTCGGCATGAAACACAGCAGTGTCGCCATGACGCCGGCGGTCCTGGCCGGCGCAGCGGAGGGACACGACGATGATGGCAGCCCGGTGCCGCCGCGTTACTACGTCGAGCAGGCGCCTTCGACCCTCACCACCACCGTCAACGACTTCGCCCGGTGGATGATTGCCGGGATGGAGAAGACCGCGGGCGCGCATCCACTGACCCAGGCGCAGCTCACGCAGATGTACACCCCCGCGGAACTGAGCACGCCGCGCGCTCCCAACGAGGCGGTCTACGGCCTGGGCCACTTCATCGAGCGCCTCGGCGACGGGAGCACCGCCGTCGGTCACGACGGGCGCAACCAGGCTGGCTTCCGCGCCAAGTTCTTGATGCGCCCTCAATCCGGCGACGGCATCGTCTTCTTCAGCAACTCCCGCAGCGGCCTGGCTTTGGACCGCGTCATCTGTCTATGGGGCGCCGACGTGGCCAAGGTCGATCCGGCGACGACCTGCAAGAAGTAGCGGCGGACCGTCCGCGCTGATGAACATGCATCAGAGATGCTGGTGCATCACGAACGCATCGACATCGCCGGCGGTGGGATGGTGGAACGCGAGCGGCAGCCGGCCGATGATTTCAAACCCGAGCGCCTGCCAGAGCTTCACGGCGCGCTCGTTCGTGCTGACGACAAAGTTGAACTGCATGGCGCGATAGCCTCGCGCGCGTGCATATTCCAGCGAGTGCGCGCACATGCTGCGCGCGATGCCTCGGCCCGTCGCGGCAGCGCTCGTCATGTAGCCACAGTTGCAGACGTGTCGGCCGCCACCCGACTGGTTCGGACGGATGAAGTAGGTGCCAAGGATGACACCGTCCTCCTCGGCGACGAACGTCTCCTTGTCCGGTCCCATCCAATAAGCCAGTGCGTCCGCTTCGCTCATGTTCGCGTCGAGCGCGTACGTCGTGCCTTGGCGAATGGTGGGGATGATGATGGCGGCAATGCCAGTGGCATCGACCGATTCGGCTCTCCTGATGCGCATGGCGCAAGCTTACTGGCGCAACGCAGGTAAGCAACGCCCGGCCACCTGCGATGTGGCCGGGCGTCGAGGACAGGTCTCGCCTACTGGTGGTTCTGGCTGAAGATCTCCATCACCTTGAGGGCGTGCTGCGGGCTCGCGAGCGTCATGAAGTACGGAAGAAACTCAGACATCACGTCGTGCGTGCCGTTCTTCAGGAACAGCTTCGGCGTCGCGCCGGTGTGAACGTAGAAGATGGTGTCCTTTCCGTCCGAGACGCTGTCGTAGAAGTCCCAGAAGGTGGCCGCCACCCAGGCCTCGTTCTCGTTCTTCGTGGTGCACGCCCCAAAGCTCTCCGGATGCTCGATGTCCGTGAACCCCTGCGACGTCGGAGTCTGATTGCGATCGACCCCCGCCCAGACCGGCATGAAGTCTGCGAAGCCCTCCGAGAGCGCCACGCCCGTGTTCACGCAATCGGGCCAGCCGTGGCTCTTGCCTCCCCCGTCCGGCAAGTAGCCGTCCCAGTACTTGTTCGCGAGCTGATGCGCCAGTTCGTGCGCGAACGTTGAACGACTGCTCGCCGCCCCGGGGATGAGCCAGATTTCATCGCCTGCCGCACAGCTCCAAGGCTTCTTGTTGGGCTGGCCGCAATCCTTGACGGTGTTGGGGAAATACACCGTGATGCTCTTGGACTTCACCGGATCGATGCCCTCGCCCTTGGCCTTGAGCGCCTCCCAGAAACGCATTCCCGTCCGATACACCTCCCCGAGTCCGGCCAGGTCGCTGTTGGCCAGCTTCGCCACCTGCGTGAACTCGTTGAGCACCTTGTTGCTCACCGGCGTGTACTGCGCCCCCGAGGTGAACTGGTAGTAGGCGCCGTCCATGTTCCGGAGCGTGTAATAGACGTTGCGCGGCTCGTAGGTGATGACGATGGGGAAGAGCGTCGGGACCGCCGGCAGGTTCAAGCTCCACGCGCCGTTCGGCTGCACGTTCGTCTTCGCGATGGGCACCTGGATGGAGCCAATGGTCATGTGCGCGTACACCCGCCAGCCCCACCCCGGATGCTTGCTCCCATCCAGGCCCGTGAAGACAAACGAGCCCACGGCCGTCATGCCCGTCGCGATGCCTCCCCCCAACGTCTGAACCTTGGCCAATCCCTTGTTCGCCTCCATGGCCCGCGCGATGCGCTCGTCCACCGAGCGCTGCGTGAACTTCGCGTCGTCCGCCTCCACGTGGCGCACCGAGGTGTCTCGCGGCGGAGGAAGCGGCAGCGTGGGTGAGTCCTCCTCCCCGCTCTCTCCCGGGCTGTCCTTGATCATCTCATCCGTGTTGACCGCCAGCTGGTCCGGCGTCCAATGGAACTCCGTGGTGTCAGCCCCGTCTGGGAAGGGAGTGGACGCCACGGTCGGAAAGACGAACATCAGGTTGCCGTCCTCATCCTTCTCGCGCGCCGTGGGGCGGACGAACAGGTTCTCGTACGTGTCGACGGCGTAGGTGCCGTCGCGCACCTCGAGGTCAATCGAGCCATCCACGCTCGCCACCGGCGCACCGTCCCGGCTGAGCAGGTCCACGGGAACCGTCACGTGATAGAGGCCATCGGTGCGGACCGCCATGCGGAAGGGGACCTTCACCGACTCGCCGGGCTTCAAGAGGAAGGGCCGCTCGCTCACCTCGACGACGTAGCCCAATGGGCTGCTGACCCTCCGCGCCACGGCGTTCACCTCCACCGAGTTGGGATTGACGACCTCGATCCACCCACTCATGTCGGAAGCGCGCCCGCGTGGCGCGTCCAATGCCGGGGTGACCTCCGACAGCTGAGGTGTCCGGGCCAGGGACGGGCCCGTGGCGAGACAAGCGGCCACGAAGGCCCCCTTCACCAACGAAAGGCGTTTCATGCATTCCTCGGGATTGATGGGAGTGACCGAGCCGGAAGCGACTTCGGTCACTCCCCAAACGAAGCACCGCGGCGATCTTCCATGTCCTGTCTGATTTGCCCTTCAGCCGACAAGGTCCCGGCCACGTCGCTCGCGCGCGGGATGTGATTTTCCAGCGCCAGGGTTCAACCCGAGGCACTGGCGCACGCCAGGCTCCCGGTGGCGGACACCGCCCTCCACGCGACGCTGGCCGAGGCCGCCGCCCGGTGGCATGACTCGCCCATGGCCCGTGACGTCTCCTTCTTCGACCACCTCGGCGCGCTCATGGCTCAGGAGCGCGACGCCGAGAAAGCCCGCGTCTCGGCGCTCGCCCAGGGGCTCACCCTGCGCGAGCGCGAGGAGCAGGGCCTGTCCCTCCTCGACCTCGAGGCCATCGAAGAGGACGTGGGGCTGGGCGGTCGCATCCTCATCACCCTCGCCCGCGCCGACCGGCGCCCCCTGCCGTCCCGCCTGTCCAACGGAGACTTCGTCGCCGTCTTCCCGCGCCGCGCCGAGGTGAAGGAGCCCGCCCGCGCGCTCGTGTCTCGCGCCACGTCCACCCGCATCCAGCTCGCCTTCGACCGCGCGCCGCCGCCGTACCTCCACGAAGGACTGCTGCGCCTGGACATCGTCCCCAACGACGTGACGTTCGAGCGCGTCCGCGCCGGCCTCCAGCGCGTGAAGGGCATGGACAAGGGCACCGAGCGACGCCGCCGCGAGGTGCTCCTGGGCAACGAGCCGCCCCGCTTCGACACGACCCGGGACTTCACCCCCACCCGCCCCCTCAACCCCGAGCAACAGGAGGCCGTCACCCGCGCGCTCGCCGCCGAGGACTTCTTCCTCGTCCACGGCCCGCCAGGCACGGGCAAGTCCACCGTGCTCGCGGAGGTGGCCGTTCACGCCGTCGCGCGCGGAGAGCGGCTGCTGTGCACCGCCGCGAGCAACGCCGCCGTGGACCACCTGCTCGACCTGTGTCTGGGCCAGGGGCTGCGCGCCCTGCGCGTGGGCCACCCGGCCCGCGTCGCGCCGCGCTTCCAGGAGCACACGCTCGACATCGTGGTGGAGGAGCACCCGGATCGCGTCATCAGCCGCGAGCTGTTCGACGAGGCCTTCAGCCTCTTTGGCTACGCGCGCCGCCAGCGCAACCAGGGCCGCAGCCGCGAGCGCTTCTCCAACGCCCGCGCCTCCACCGCCGAGGCCAAGGACCTGATGGATGAGGCGCGCAAGCTGGAGAAGCAGGCCCTGCGCTCCGTGCTCGCCCGCGCGCAGGTCGTCTGCGTGACGCTCGCCAGCCTCGGCTCGGGCATCCTCGCGGGCGAGGAGTTCGACCGCGCGCTTCTGGATGAAGCCACGCAGGCCACCGAGCCGCTCGCCCTGCTCGGCTTCCTGCGCGCGCCCAAGGTGGTCCTCGCCGGAGACCCGCAGCAGCTGCCGCCCACGCTGCTCTCCCAAGAGGCCGCCAAGGCGGGCCTGGGCGTCAGCCTCTTCGAGCGACTGCTCAAGGACCACGGCGACGGCGTCAAGCGCATGCTGCGCGAGCAGTACCGCATGAACGCGCGCATCATGGCCTTCCCCTCTCACGAGATGTACGGCGGCGAGCTGCGCGCCCACCCCTCCGTGGCCGACCGCACCCTCGCGGACGTGCTCCCCTCCAGCGAGGGGCTGGACGTGCCGCCCGTCCTCTTCCTCGACACCGCGGGCAAGGGCTTCGACGAGGAGGTCGAGCCCACCACGAACAGCCTCTTCAGCCCCGGCGAAGCGGACCTCGTGCTCGCGCGCGTGAAGGCCCTGCTCGCCGCGGGACTCTCGCCTCGGGAGCTGGCGGTCATCACGCCCTACGGCGCCCAGGCCCGCCGGCTGCGCGAGGCCGTGGAGCCGCTCAGCCCCGAGGTGGAGGTGGACACCGTGGACGCCTTCCAGGGCCGCGAGAAGGACGCCATCCTCGTCAGCCTCGTGCGCTCCAACGGCGAGGGGCAGATTGGCTTCCTCAATGACTTGCGCCGCATGAACGTCGCCCTCACCCGCGCGCGGCGCCACCTGTTCGTGGTGGGCGACTCGGCGACGCTGAGCGGCCACCCGTTCTACGCGCGCTTCATCGAGGGCACGCAGACCGACGGAGGCTACCGCTCCGCCTGGGAATGGCCCGACGCCGTCTGAGCCCTGTCCACTCTTCAACGGCGCCATCGCCCCCCGGCCCTACGCAAGGTCTGCGGGAGGGGGGTCGAAAATTGTCGAAATCCTGAACAATTTTTGTCACCCGGGATGTCACTCCCAGTCTCAGGCCCCGAATATCAGGCATTTATCGAAAGCCCTGGCGCCGGCATGGCGGATGCTTTCACCGCGACGTGGGAGGGAACCATGTCGCAAGCCCCGATGGTGACGAAGGAGAACGACGTCTGGGTCATCCGCCTGGAGCGGCCCAACGGGAAGACGCAGGAGTATCGGTGCGCGACGGAGAATCAGGCTCGGCAGCTCGCGCTGGTGCTGGGCAAGCCGGACTCGGGGGGCCCGCCCCGTCCTCCCGCCGAGCGGCGCTAGGCAGCCCGCCAGCGACGCGCTAAGGCACGCCGAGGAGCCTCGCGTGCCCGCACCCTTCGAGTCCCGGACCCTCGCCGCCGAGGGCCTCTCCTTGCACCTTCGCCAGCGCCACGCGGTGGGCTCGCCCGCCGTGCTGTTCCTGCACGGCTGGCTGGACCACTCGCACAGCTTTGATCCGCTGCTGGAATACCTGCCCGCCCACTGGCACGTGGGCCTGCTGGACTTCCGCGGCATGGGGCGCAGCGGACACGCGCCGCTCGGCGCCTCCTATCAGTTCGGGGACCACCTGCTGGACGTGGAGGCCGCGCTGGATGGGCTGGGCCTGGAGTCCGCGCACCTCGTGGGCCACTCGCTGGGCGGCATCGTCGCGCTGGCCTATGCCGCCGCGCGCCCCGCCCGCGTGAAGTCCGTCTCCCTCATCGAGAGCCTCGGTCCGAGGGGAGGTCCCGCCGAGGGCGCGGTGGGTCGCCTGCGCGGCTTCCTGGAGGACTCGCGCCGGCCGCCCAACCGCAAGCGCTACCCCACGGTGGAGGCCGCCGCCGCGCGCCTGCGAGAGAACACGCCGTCCCTGCCCGAGTCCGCCGCTCTCCTGCTCGCTCGCCACGGCACCCAGCCGCACCCCGAAGGTGGACTGACCTTCACGTTCGATCCTCGCCAGCGCCGCCGCTTCGGCCACGGCTTCGACGAGGCGCAATGGCTGGCCATCGAGGCCACCGTCACCTGCCCCGTGCAGCTCATCCGAGGCAGCGAGGGACTCCTGCCCGACTCCTCCTGGCTCCACTCGCGCATGGCGGCGCTGAGCACGTTGGCGCAGCCGCCGCTCGTGCTGCCAGGCGGCCATCACGTCCACATGGAGCAGCCCGAGGCCACCGCCCGCGCGCTGGCCGCCTTCATCGCCTGACGCCGGGAAACAAGCCCACGGGAAAACCTTTCCCCGAGGGGACATCCCGCTTCCCTCCATCGCCTGGACAACCGCGGCGCGCCCTCAAGCTCCTGATTTCTGGACGCCGCGTCAGCGCGCGCGCGTTGGTACGCGAATTGATTGGGGTGGGATGAGCTGACGCGACCTGAGCATCCGTGTGTGTGTTGGGACAAGGGTGGGGAGCGGACGATGACGATGGGCGTGAGGGGGCGGGCCCTGTTGGTGGCGGCCCTGGCGCTGGGAGGGATGGCGTGTCACGACAACGCGCGGATCCGCTCGGTCCAGGCGACCGCCGTGCTCGACACAGACGCCATCGACTTCGGTGACGTCCCAGTGGGCGAGTGGCGAGAGAAGCAGGTGCGCATCCGCAATGTCGGTTACGTGCCCTTCTTCGCCATCGACGCGCTGGGGCTGGCAGGCAACCCGTCGTACCAGGTGGAGCTGGTCAACGGCAGCGGCCGGGTGATGCCCGGCGAGTCTCACATCGTCCAGGTGCGCTTCCATCCCCTGAGCGAGGGGCTGCAGGAGGAAATGCTGCATGTGTCCACGGACGCCAACGTGGGCACCACGCAGCAAGTGGAGGTGCATGGCCAGGGCACGCCCACGAACATCGGATTGGAGCCGGCCGACCTCGACTTCCAGACGTTGGAGGTGGAGAGCGACCGCACGCTCGACGTCACCATCACCAACCCGGTGGACCTGCCCCTCACCTTGACGGTGCGCGGCGACGTGCCCGACCCCTTCAGTCCAGACACCGTCACCATCCCGCCGCACGCCACCGTGAAGGTGAACACCACCTATGCACCGCATGCGCTGGGGACCATGGGCGCGCGGCTGGAGGTGACGTCCTGCGGGACGTGCACGCCCTCGAAGGTGGGGCTGACCGGCAACTCGGTGCCCAGCGCGTTCGTGTTCGACCCGGCCCCCGTGCCGTTCGATCAAATCCCGGTGCATGAGCGCACCGAGTCCTTCACCCAGGCGCGCAACGTGACCTGGCGCCCCGTCATCATCTCCAGCCTGGCCACCAGCGACCGCGCCTTCGTGGCGCTGTCCAAACCCGACGGCGTCACCGTGCAGCCCGGTGAGGTCGTGCAGATGCGCATGGAGTTCGCGGCGCGCTACTCGGGCCCCAACGTCGGGGACCTGACGGTGCACTACGAATCCGACAAGCCGCGCGAATCCAAGGTCGTGCTCGACGCGCGCGGCGGTCGGCCCACCCTGGCGGTGGCGCCGGTGGTGATGGACTTCGGCGAGCTGCCGGTGGGCGGCAAGCTGGAGAAGATCCTCCGCATCACCAACGCGGGCAGCAACGGCGCGCTGAAGCTGCTCGGCGTGCGCGCCGAGGGTGACGCGCCTCAGTTCAGCGTGGACGTGCCCATGCGCGGCGCCCAGGGCTACCCGTGGAAGGCCGGCGCCTGGCCCGCGCTCCAAGCCGACGCGCTGCCCATCAATCCCGGCGACGACGCCCTGGAGCTGAAGGTCTACTTCGAGCCGCGCGCGGAGGGCTCCTGGTCCGCCACGCTGGTTGTGCAATCGGATGACCTGTTCAACCCCGAGCGCGCCATCACGCTCACGGGGCGGGCGCGCGCCAGCGGCCCCTGCGTCTACGAGCTCTTGCCCCAGCCCAGCCTGGACTTCGGCAACGTGGTGCCGGGCATGGGCGCGGTGCTGGGCTTCTACTTCCACAACCCCGGCGGCGCCGAGTGCGCCGTCAAGGACATCCACATCTCCAAGGACGCGGGCGGCGCCTTCTTCATGCCGGGCGGACCGCTCACGGGCGGGGTGGTCCTCTACGACACGGCCTTCAGCGCCATGGTGGCCTTCAAGCCGCTCACGGCCGGCGTCTATGAGGGCGAGCTGCGGATGACGGTGAACAATCCCAACTACCCCACCGTGACGCTGCCCTTGCGCGGCCAGTCCATGAAGAGCTGCCTCGTCGCCGCGCCCGCGTTCGTGGACTTCGGCGCCATCCGCTTCGACTGCGCCGCCACGCCGCGCACCACGCTCGTGTCCAACCAATGTGGCGAGCCCGTCACGGTGGCCAGCGCCGAGATTGGCAACGGCACCAGCACCCAGTTCTCGCTGCTCAAGCCCTTCACCACGCCGCGCGTCCTCAAGCCCGGCGAGGGCTTCGAGCTGGAGGTGGGCTACGAGCGGCGAATCCTCGGCCAGCACTTCAGCCCGCTCTACCTCCACACCGACACCGAGCCCACGCCCTTCCTCATCCCGCTCCAAGCGGAGACCAACCACGAGGGGCTCCAGGTGGACCACTACACCCAGGGCGCCACCAGCCAGCTCGACGTGCTCTTCGTCGTCTCCAACACCACCACCATGGAGCCGTACCAACAGCGCCTGCGCGACGCCATCCCGGGATGGCTGGAGCGCGCGCGCCAGCAGAACGTGGACGTGCGCGTGGGCGTCACCAGCACGGGGCTCGTGCCGCGCGGTCCCGCGTGCGGCGGCGGCGCGAACGGAGGCGAGGCGGGCCGCTTGATTCCCGTGGACAACAGCCGTCCGCGCGTGGCCTCCAGCACCAACCCCAACGCCGCGGCCATCATCCAGGCAAACCTGGACGTGGGCCTGTGCCACAACCTGGTGCAGGGCCTGGAGACGATGCGCCAGGCCCTGTCCGCCCCCCTGGCCGAGCAGGTGGATGATCCGCGCACGCCCCAGCCCGATGACGGCAACTGGGGCTTCTTCCGCACCGCGGCCCGGCTCGCGGTGGTGGTGCTGGCGGACGAGGATGACCACTCGGGCTTCGCGCCGGACAGCTACGTGCAGTTCCTCCAGTCCCTCAAGGGCACGGGCAGCATGCACCGCAGCCAGCTCCACGGGTGGGTGCCGCTCGACGGGCGCTGCACCACGGCGGGCGGCGTGGCCCACCGCTTCATGTCCGTGGCCCAGGGCACCGGCGGCGAGCTGGCCTCCATCTGCGACGACGACTACCGCGTGCTGTTGGATCCGCTCATCACCCGCGCCGGCGACCCCGACACGGACTTCCCGCTCAGCGCCTCGCCCACCGGCATCGCGGAGATGACGGTGCGCGTGCAGGGGCAGGAAGTGCCCGCCGAGATGTGGACTTACGACGCGAAGCGCAACGCCATCCACTTCCACCCGGGGGACACGCCCCGGGCCGGCCAGTCCGTGGAGATCTCCTACCGGAGCACCTGCAAGGCGCCGTGAGCTCGGCACAAAAGGCCGATCGAAGGCTTCCGCCCTCGGGCCCGGCGCGGCTAGTCTGCGGGTCGAAGTGGAAACGTTCGGGCGCTACGAGCTGCTGCGCAAGCTGGCCATCGGTGGCATGGGAGCCGTTTATCTGGCCCGCCAGAAGGGGCCCGTCGGATTCCAGAAGCTCCTCGTGGTGAAGCGGCTGCTGCCGCACCTGTCCGAGGACGACGAGTTCCTCGACATGTTCCTGGACGAGGCGCGCATCGCCGCGCTCCTCAACCATCCCAACATCGCGCAGATCTACGAGCTGGGCGACGTGGATGGGCAGTACTACATCGCCATGGAGTACGTGCAGGGCGAGGCGCTCGGCACGCTGATGACCCGGGCCTCGCATCGCCAGGGCGGCATGCCGCTGGGGCTCAAGTGCCGCGTCATCGCCGAGGCGGCCGCCGGGCTCGACGCCGCGCACAACGCGCGCAGCCCCTCGGGCCGCAAGCTCGCGCTCATCCACCGGGACGTGTCGCCGCAGAACGTGCTGGTGGGCTTCAACGGCGGCGTGAAGCTCATCGACTTCGGCGTGGCCAAGGCCTCCGGCAAGCTGTCCCAGACGGTGGTGGGCACCATCAAGGGCAAGCACGCGTACATGTCCCCGGAGCAGGCGCGCGGCGAGCCGCTGGACTGCCGCTCCGACGTGTTCGGCCTGGGCACCGTGTTCTACGAGCTGCTCACCGGCATGCGCCTGTTCAAGCGCGCGGACGAGATGTCCACGCTCAAGGCCGTGGTGAGCGCGAAGATCCAGCCCCCTTCCGAGCTGCTGCCGGACATCCCCAAGGGCCTGGACGCCATCGTCTTCAAGGCCCTGGCCCGCAAGCGCGACGAGCGCTACGCCACCGCCGGCGAGCTGCAGCTGGCCCTCGAGGAGTTCCTCCTCCAGGAGAAGCTGCACGCCACCACCGCGCACCTGGCCGCCTTCATGCGCGAGCTGTACGCGACCGAGCTGGAGGAGGACCGGTTCGCCACCGAGCCCACCGTCATCCACTACGAGCCGCGCCTCGCGGCCAAGGCGCAAGCCGCCGCGGCCCCACCGCCCGCGAAGCCCGCCGCCGCGGCCGCCACCAAGTCGGCGCCCAAGGCGCGCGCCCTGCCCAAGCCCGCCAAGAGCGCGGACGACGGCGCCACCCCGGTGAAGCGTCCCGCGAAGCTCGGCCCTTCGGAACCCGACAAGTAGGGCGCGGCCCTTAGAGACTCGCGAGCGCCACGCGGTACAGCGCGCGGTAGCCCATGCGCGGCGCGACCTCGAAGCGCTCCGCGTTGAAGATGTCGCGCAAGAGCGCCTGACCGTCCGGCGCGGCCTGAAGCCCCAGCAGCGCGGACTCGAGCGTCGTCACCAGCTGCGGCGCCAGGCCCATGGCCACCGGCACCCCGTCATTGGGCGCCTCGTCGGTGTAGGCGATGAGCTCGAAGCGAGCGCCCGCGCCCGGACCCAGCACGTCCTCCACGCCCGTGGCGAAGGTGAGACCCGTGGAGGCAGGGGGACAGAAGATGCTCGTCACGTCCGCCTTGCCCTCGAGCACCGCCTCCAGCGCGCCCCGGTACGAGCCCGTGAAGTGCTGCGCCGCGAAGGCCCGCGCGGGCTCCAGGCCCTGCGTCTTCAAGTAGGCCGTGGGCAGGAGGTAGCCGCCCACCGCGTCCCGGTCCACCCAGGCCGCGTTCGTCCCCTTGAGGCGCTCCACCGAGAGGCCCGCGCCCGCCCGGCACACCAGCGCGGAGCGGTAGCTGGACATGCCCCGGCGCACCCCGCGCACCAGCACCCGCACGCCCATGGCCTCCATGCGCGCGCACACGAACGGAGGCGCCCAGGCCGCGTCCGCCCGCCCGGACAACAGGTCCTTGGCGAGCGTCTCGTAGCTGGGCGCCATCGAGACCTCGACCAGCTTTCCCAGCGCCCGCTGGAGAAAGGCGGAGAGCCGCTCGGCGCGCTCCCTCGCCATCTCACTGCCCAGCGAGGGCGGCAGCCCGAAACGAAAGGAGTGACGCGACGTGGGGGGAACGTGCACGGTCATGTAGACCCTGCTTACCCCTCCCAGCCCAGGCGCGCCACTTCGTCATCGGCGAGCCCGAAGGTCGCCTGGAGCAAATCGAGGATTTTCTGCTCCGCCGTGCTCGTGCGACCCGACGCGTGGGCAATCTTCGTGGCCAGCCGGAAGGCCTTCACCCGCTGCGCGTGGGTGGAGAGTCCCTGCGACAGCACGTGCAGCCGGTGCGGCAGGCCCTCCGCCGAGAGCGCCACCACGGCCTCGCTGACGAAGCCCTGCGCGCGCTCCGGGCTGACGTTCTGGAAGAGCGGATCCGCCGCGAAGCTCTCCACCATCGAGCGCGCCTCGGCCTCCTTCAGCTGGCCGTCCGCGGCGAGCACCAGCACCATCACCTCGGCGTAGAGGCGCTCCAGCGGCTCCCCCAGCGCCTCGGCCAGGCTGCCGCCCTGCTCGATGACGTCGATGATCTGCGCGACCTCGTCCTCGGAGATGCCGAGCGCGGCCTGGAACGTCTTCAGGAGGCCCAGCTCGTCGCGGGTGGCGCGCTGATCCGCCAGCGCCACGGCCGCCGCCAGCCCGAAGGCCAGCATCCGGTTGCGGTGGTCCGGCAGGCGCTTGCGCAGCGACGCCAGCACCGTCTCCAGGTTCTTGGCCTGGGCCAGCCGCTGCGCGCTGGACTCCACCAGCTGGTTCAGCTCCTCGGGCCGGGTGCCCTCGAACTCGGGGCGCTCCAGCACCCGGGCCAGCAACGTCTGGAGCTCGCGCTGCGACACCCGACCGTCGGCCATGGCCGCCAGCAGCATCACCTCCACCAGCGCGGCGTTGCGCTCCCTGCGCGCACTCATTGCCTGCTCTCGAGCCATGGACTGGCGCTCCCTTGCGTGTCGTCGGTTGGGGTGGGGGAATTCAGCGGATCCGGATTGAGCGTCTGGTCGAGCAGGTGCGTGGGGCGCACGTTGGACATCGCGTTGAGCAGGCTCTGGCGCACGTTGGGAATCTCGCGCCCCAGGTCCTCCACCAGCTTCTGCATCCGCTTGCGCTGGAGGTTCTCCTGCGAGCCGCACAAGTCACAGGGGATGATGGGGAACTGCATCAGCTCCGCGAACTTGGCGATGTCCTTCTCCGGCGCCAGGCACAGCGGGCGGATGACCACGTTGCGCCCGTCGTCGCTGCGCAAGAGCGGCGGCATGGCCTTGAGGCTGCCCGCGAAGAACATGTTGAGCAGCATCGTGTGGATGAGGTCGTCCCGGTGGTGCCCCAGGGCAATCTTCGTGCAGCCCAGCTCCACCGCCGCCGTGTAGAGGATGCCCCGGCGCAGCCGGGAGCACACCGAGCACTGCGTCTTGCCCGGCGGCGTCTTCTCCAGGACGATGCTGTAGGTGTCCTCCTTCAGCATCTTGTAGGCGTAGCCCTCCTTCTGGAACCAGCCCTCCAGCTTGTCCGCCGGGAAGCCAGGGTGCCCCTGGTCCAGGTTGACGGCGAGCAAGTCGAACTTCACTGGCGCGCGCTGCTGCAGCTGTCGCAGCAGGTGAAGCATCGTGTAGGAGTCCTTGCCTCCGGATACACCCACCATGATGCGGTCCCCCGCCTCGATGAGGCGGTAGTCCGCGATGGCTCGGCCCATGTGGCCAAGCAGACTCTTTTCCAGACGCTGGACGTCATTCATCGGCGCGGCCATCCTAGCCACGGCCCGGGAAAAAACACGTCAATCAGGAGCGCCGGTCCGCTAGCCTGCCGAACGCGATGCCAACCTTCCCGCAGGGTGCCTTGGACGTAGTGGATGCACCGGGGGCCCAGGCCGCCGTCCGTGCGCTGGAGGCCGCGCCCGAAGTCGCCGTGGACCTGGAGGCGGACTCGATGCACGCCTTCCGCGCCCGGCTGTGCTTCCTCCAGCTCGCCACCGATTCGGAAGTCTTCCTCCTGGACACGCTCCAGCCGGGCGTGGACGCCAGCCTGCTCGCCTCGCTGATGGCCGACCCGGCGCGCACCAAGTACTTCCACGCCGCGCAGGGGGACCTCCAGTTCCTCGCCGAGGTGGGCGTGCGGGTGCGCGGCCTCTTCGACACCCACCGCGCCGCGACGCTCTTGGGCTGGCCCAAGGTGGGGCTGGCGGACCTGGCGCGCGAGCGGCTGGGCGTGGAGCTGCCCAAGGAGCACCAGCAGTCGGACTTCTCGCTGCGCCCGCTGCCGCCCGGCATGCGCGACTACATCGCCAACGACGTGCGCTACCTCTGCGAGCTGGGCCGCCAGGTGCGAGAGGCCTGCCGCGAGGCGGACATCCTCGAAGAGGTGCTGCTCGACTGCACCCGCATGTGCGACGAGGCCGTGGCCCGGCCGGACGTGGGCGCGGACTTCAAGCCCAAGCTGCCGCGCTCGGGCCTGTCCACGGCGCAGCTCGCCCTGGCGAACGCCATCGCCCAGGCCCTGCACCGCAAGCGCCTGGAGTGGGCCGAGCAGGACAACGTGCCCATGGGCCGCATGCTGTCCAACATGGCCGTGACGGACCTGGCGGTGAAGCCCCCCAGCAATCCGCGGGAGCTGGCGCGCGCCGCCGGCGTGCGAGGCGCCTTCGTGCGCGCCCACGGCGACGAGGTGCTCACCCTCATCCGCGAGCAGTTGGAGAAGGCGCGCCGAGGCGAGCTGGAGACCGACGCCGAGCCCCGCGGCCCGCGCGACCCCAATCGCCGCAAGCGCGAGGAGGCGCTCAAGGCGTTCCGCGTGGAGAAGGCGCTCGCGCGCAAGGTGACGCCCAGCGCGGTGCTCACCAATCCCCTGCTGGAGGCCCTGGCCGCGCGTCCGCCCGCAACGCTGGAGGAGCTGGCCACCCTGCCCTACCTGGGCGAGAAGCGGGTGCGCCTCTACGGGCAGGAGCTGCTCGCGCTGCTGGCGCCCCTGCCCGTGCTGGGCGGCTGAAGCCTCAGCGCTTGCGCGCCAGCAACATGCCGTCGCGCACGGTGAGCATCACCTTCTCCACGCGCGGATCCGCGGCCACCTTCTGGTTGAAGGCGACGATGGCGTGGTCCTGCGCGGACTCCGGCTGGAGGACCCGGCCGCTCCACAGCACGTTGTCCGCCACCACCAGTCCGCCGGGGCGCAACAGCGGCAGCACCGCGTCGTAGTACGCGGCGTAGTTGCCCTTGTCCGCGTCGATGAAGGCCAGGTCGAACGGGCCCTTCAGCGTGGCCAGCGTCTCCAGCGCGGGCCCGAGCCGCAGGTGGACCTTGTGCCCATGCGGGCTCCTCGCGAAGAAGCGCCGGGCCACCTCCGCCACGCTCGGGTTGAGGTCGCAGGTGATGAGCTCCCCGTCCGCCGGGAGCGCCTCGGCCATGCACAGCGCCGAGTAGCCCGTGAAGGTGCCGAGCTCCAGCACCCGCCGCGCCTGGAGCAGGGCCACCAGGAGGCGCAGGAAGGTGCCTTCCATACGTCCCACCTGCATGTGCGGCGACGCGACCTCGGCGTACGTCAGCTCGCGCAGCTCCTCCAGCAGCGGGGAGACGTGCTCGGTATGGGCTTCCGCGTAGGCCTCGATGTCTGGGGGGACAAGCGTGAGCTGTGCCATGGCCACCGTTTAACACGCGCCTCACTTCGGGTTGCCGCGCGCGCGCGCGGCCCTACCGTTGTGTCCACTGGTGGGAGGTGCATGGCCATGCTCGGCGCCAGACCGTGCGGCACGCGTGCGGAAGTCACCCGGTGCATCGACGCAAGCACCCAATGTCAGCGGGCCTGCGAGCAAGGCGTGGCGTGTCTGCTGCGCCGAGGGCTGCGCCCGGACGACACGACGGTGCGGCTGTTGAGGCAGTGTGCGGAGCTGTGCGAACTCAACGTGCGCGCGCTCCGCAAGGAGAGCCGGCTGGTGCGGCACACGGCGAGCCTGTGCTTCGAGCTGGGCAACCAGGTGGCGCGCGCGACGTGGCTCCGTCCGGATGACCCCGCCGCGTGCGCGCTGGCACGGGACGCGCTCCAACTGGCGCGCGCGTGCCAGCCGCTGGTGTTTCCTCCCTGACGCGGCCTACAGCGCCACGCCGGAGAGCGCGCCGTACTTGTCCCGCAGATAGGCGAGGAAGTCGGCGTCGGTGAGTCCCTGGCCGGTGATGTCGCGCACCCGCTCCTCCGCGGGCGTGCGGAAGCCGTGCGCGTGGACGTGGGTGCGCAGCCAGTCGCGCAGGGGCAACAGTTCGCCGCGGGACAGGTGCCCCTCCAGGTCCGGGATGGCGCGCCGCGCGGCGCGGTGGAGGGACGCCGCGTAGAGATTGCCCAACGTGTACGTGGGGAAGTAGCCGAACTCACCCCAGGCCCAGTGGATGTCCTGGAGCACGCCGCGCGTGTCGTCCGGCGGGGTGATGCCCAGATAGTGGCGCATGCGCTCGTTCCAGGCGGCGGGCAGATCGTCGAGCGGGAGCGCGTCGCGGATGAGCAGCAGCTCCAGCTCGTAGCGCAGGGCGATGTGGAGGTTGTACGTCACCTCGTCCGCGTCGATGCGGATGAGCGACGGCGCGACGTGGTTGATGACGCCGTGGAAGGTGTCCACGTCCACACCGGCCAGCGCCTCCGGGAACGCCGCGCGCAGGTGCGGATAGTAGTGCTCCCAGAAGGGACGGCTGCGGCCCACCAGGTTCTCCCACAGCCGCGACTGGGACTCGTGCAGGCCCATGGAGGGCGCGACGGCCAGGGGCGTGCCGTGGTGCTCGGGGGAGAAGCCCTGCTCGTACAGGCCGTGGCCCGCCTCGTGGATGGTGCTGAAGAGGGCGGGCAGCGGGTTGGCCTCGTCCACATGCGTGGTGAGCCGGACGTCGAGCGCGTGCGTGCCGCCGGTGAACGGGTGGATGCTCAGGTCCTGGCGCCCCGCCTCCAGGTCGAAGCCCACGTCCTTCAAGAGGCGCATCGTGAAGGCCCACTGCGCGTCCTGCGGATAGCGGCGGCCATCGAACAGGGCCGGGCGGGCGCGCTGCGCGGACGCGAGCGTGGCCACCATGGGGATGAGCTTCTCGCGCAGCGCGGTGAGCACCGGCGTCAGGCGCGCCACGCGCATGCCGGGCTCGTATCCCTCCAGGAGGGCGTCATAGCGCTCGCCGTCGTGGCCGTAGGCGTCCGCCTGCTCGCGGCGGATCTCCAGCACGCGCGCCAGGTGGGGCTGGAAGAGGGAGAAGCGCTTCTGGATGCGGGCCTCGCGCCAGGCGTGCAGGGACTTGCCCTGCGCCTCGGCCAGGGCCTTCACGAGCGCGCCGGGGACGCGAACCTGCCGGTCCCGCTCGCGGGTGAGCACGCGCACCATGGCGCGCGAATCCGCGGACAGGTCTGCCTGGGTGGCCGCCTGGGCCAGCGCGTCCCCCAGGCGCGGGTCCACCAATCGCTCGTGGTACAGGCCCCGGAGGGTGGAGAGCTGGGAGGCGCGGGCCGGCCCCGCCTTGGCGGGCAGGTACGTCTCCTGGTCCCAGGTGGCCAGGCCAATGACGCCTTGAAGGTCGCGCAGTTCGCGCATGCGGTGAAGCAGCCAGGTGTCCATGGGCGTGTTTCTAGCGCGCATCCAAGGTAAGAGGGCCGCGCGATGGCCAACATCCTCCGCTTCTTCATGGCACCCGACGACGAGGTCGCCTTCTTCCGCTTCCTGGAGCGACACGTCCTGGAGGTGTACCCCCGGCGCGTGCCCCAGGACTGGACGCCCTTCCGCGCCACCCAGGAGAACCTGCCCCACGTGCCTCCCGAGGACGTCTACCTGGTGGCCAGCGACATTGGCCCCGCCCTGGTGGACAAGGTGAAGCGCGGCCCGGACAAGGGCGCGTGGCGCATCGACGAGGTGCGCTCGCCCGTCATCTTCCTGGAGCGCTCGCGCCTCAACGAGGCAGGGGAGCTGCTCAACGGGCAGATGTGGGCCGAGCTGGAAGTCACCGCCCAGACGGGCCGCCGGGACGCGGCACCGGACCGCTTCCGCCGCCTGTACCTGGAGGTGGAGGAGTACGTGAAGAAGACCTTCCGCAAGGGCGAGCCCAAGGGCTTCCTCGTGGGCCCCAAGGCCGCGCGCCTCTTCAAGGAAGGGCTGGTCCTGCGAGACTCCGCGTTCCGCGGGGGCACGGTGGCGCCCTACAAGTAGGCCCCACCGCGCCGGCCCCAGAGACTCAGGAGTCGATGACCGCGACGCCCCCGCGCACCATGGGCGCCTCGGAGAGGAACTTCAGCTCCGGGTGCTTCTCCTCGGCGTGCTGGAGCGCCCAGTCATCGCGGAAGAGGACCAGCGGCAATCCGTCGCGGTCCTGCACCGTCTGGCGGTTGCCCTCCCAGTCGAAGGACTTGGCCTCGAAGTTGGAGCCCACCACCCAGCGCGCGTGGCTGAACGGCAGCCGGTCCAACGCGATGCGCGCGCCGTACTCGTGCTCCAGGCGGTACTGCAGCACTTCGAACTGGAGCGCGCCGACCACGCCCGCGATGGGGTCCTTCATGCCCATCCCGAGCTGCTGGAAGATCTGCACCGTGCCCTCCTCGGAGAGCTGCTCCAGGCCCTTCTCCATCTGCTTGCGGCGCAGGGGGTCCTTGGAGCGGACGATGGCGAAGTACTCGGGGCTGAAGCGCGGCACGCCCTCGAACTCCACCTCGTTGCCCTCGGCCAGCGTGTCGCCGATGCGGTACTGGCCCGGGTCGAACAAGCCGATGACGTCGCCCGGCCACGCGTCCTCGATGGCGGTGCGCTCGGCGGCGAGGAACTGGCTGGGCTTGGCGAGCCGCACTTCCTTGCCCAGGCGCGAGTGGTAGGCGCTCATGCCCTTCACGTAGCGTCCGCTCACCACGCGCATGAACGCGATGCGGTCGCGGTGCGCCGGGTCCATGTTCGCCTGAATCTTGAAGACGAAGCCGGCGAACTTCGGGTTGGACGGCTCGCGCGTGCCGCCGCGCGTGGTGCGCCCCGCGGGCGCCGGGGCCAGGTCCAGGAACGCGTCCAGGAAGGGCCGCACGCCGAAGTTCGTCATGGCGCTGCCGAAGAACATGGGCGACAGCTGACCCGCGTCGCACTTGGCGCGGGTGAACTCGTCTCCGCCGATGTCGAGCAGCTCGATGTCCTCGTGCAGCTTCGCCAGCTCGGCCTCGGTGAGCACCGTGCGGATTTCATCCGAGTCGATGGACACCGAGCGCTCGGACACCTCGGACTCACCATGCGAGCCCTCGGAGGAGAACACGTGCACCACGCGGTTCTGGCGCTCGTAGACGCCGCGGAACTCGGGCCCCATGCCAATGGGCCAGTTCATCGGGTACGAGCGGATGCCGAGCACCTGCTCCAGCTCGTTCATCAACTCCAGCGGCTCGCGACCGAAGCGGTCCAGCTTGTTGACGAAGGTGAAGATGGGGATGCCGCGCATGCGACAGACCTTGAAGAGCTTCTTGGTCTGCGGCTCCACGCCCTTGGCGGCGTCGATGAGCATCACCGCGGAGTCCGCCGCGCTCAGCGTGCGGTACGTGTCCTCGGAGAAGTCCTGGTGGCCCGGCGTGTCCAGCAGGTTGACCGCATGGTCGCGGTAGACGAACTGGAGCACCGAGGAGGTGACGGAGATGCCGCGCTCCTTCTCCAGCTCCATCCAGTCACTGGTGGCGTGCCGCCGCGCCCGCTTGGCCTTCACGCTGCCGGCCAGGTGGATGGCGCCGCCGTAGAGCAGCAGCTTCTCGGTGAGGGTCGTCTTGCCCGCGTCGGGGTGGGAGATGATCGCGAAGGTGCGCCGCCGGGCGACCTCCCGCTCGAGCTCATTGGCCGTCATCCGGGGGCAACTATCACGGGCCGTCGTTCCTTGCAGCTTGCAAGCAGCGCGCACCCGCCCGGCCTGTCCCCCGCCCTGGGGCCGAGCCCCCGCCCCTCCGAGGAAACAGCGCTTCCCCGTCCCACGCGGTGGGTAGCGGGACGACGAGGGCCGCCCCATCTTCAGGGGCGCCATGGCCGTGGGATGGAAGAGCAACGTCGACATCGCGGACACGCTGGAGCGCGTGGCGGACCTGCTGGAGACCCAGGACGCCATGCCCTTCCGCGTGACGGCGTATCGCAACGCCGCGCGCTCCGTCGCGCAGTGGCCCAGCTCGGTGGCGGACCTGCTCGCCGCGGACGGTGAGGCCGGGCTGCGAAAGCTGCCCGGGGTGGGCAAGAGCATCGCGGCGGCCATCGCCGAGTGGGTGCACACCGGGCACCTGGCCCTGCTCCAGCGGCTGGAGGCGGAGGTGTCTCCCGAGGCCCTGCTCGCCAGCGTGCCCGGGCTGGGGCCGGAGCTGGCCCACCGCATCCACGACACCCTGGGTGTGTCCACGCTGGAGGAGCTGGAGCAGGCGGCGCACGACGGCCGGCTGGAGCGCGTGGAGGGCTTCGGACCCCGGCGCGCCGAGCAGGTCCGCGAGCTGCTCTCGGCGAGGCTGAGCCGCTCCCGCCGAGCCGGAGACATCGGGCCCATGGAGAGCCCCGCGCCGGACGTCGCCCTGCTGCTTCAGGTGGACCAGGAGTACCGCCAGCGCGCGGAGGCGGGGACGCTGCGGCGCATCGCGCCCCGGCGCTTCAATCCCTCGGGCGAGGCGTGGCTCCCGGTGTTCAGCCGCACGGTGGAGGGCTGGGCCATGCGAGCCCTCTTCTCCAACACCGCGCTGGCGCACCAGCAGGGCACCACCCACGACTGGGTGGTCCTCTACTACGAGCGCGAGGATGCGGGCGGACAGTGCACCGTGGTCACCGCGCGAAGCGGCCCGCTGGAAGGACTGCGCGTGGTGCGGGGGCGCGAGACGGAGTGCCTCGCGTACTACGGGCGGGGCCCCGAGGTGCCCTCGCCCGTCTCTCACTGAGCGCCACGCCCGGACGACCGCCGCGCCTCACCCCGCTGGGACATACAGCTCCGAGGTGGAGAGCGCGCCGCTGGAGCCGTAGCCCCCGGGAACGAGGACGCGTCCGGAGCGCAGCAGCGTCACGTCGTTCTGCGTGCTGCGCGCGGACAGCGTGCCCGCGGGAGACCAGAGCCCGGTGTTCGGGTCGAAGGCCTCGGCGGAGTCGAGCATGCCCAGCTCGCTGCCACCGTCGCCCGTCACCACCAGCACCCGACCGGTGGCCAGCACCGTGGCGCGCGGCGCGTAGCGCGGGAAGCCCATGGCGGCCACGGGCGTCCACAGCCCCGTGAGCGGGTCATAAATCTCCGCCGAGCGCAGCGCGCCGCCCTGACCCCAGCCGCCCACCACCAGCACCCGGCCGGACGCGAGCGGCATCGCCACGTGTCCGTAGCGCGGCATCGTCATGCTGCCCGTCGCGCGCCACGTTCCCGAGGCCGGGTCGTACAGCTCGGCGCTGGCGGTGGCCACGTCGCCCTCGGGCGTGGTGCCGCCCGTCACCAACACGAGCCCCGAGTCGAGCAGCGTCGCGGTGTGGAAGGCGCGCGCCTTGGTCATCGCGCCCACCGTCGACCACTTCCCGAGCCCGGGGTCATAGAGCTCCGTGACAGACAGGTTCGAGGAGGTGGACGCGCCCGTCCAACCGCCCGTCACCAGCACCTGCCCCGAGCGCAGCACCGTGGCCGTGTGCCGCGCGCGACGCACCGACATGCTCGGCACCGGCGTCCACGCGCCGCGCTGCGGGTCATACAGCTCCGCGCTCGACAGGTACGTGGTCGCGTCGGCCTGCCCCCCCACCACCAGCACGCCGCCGGAGCCGAGCACCGTGGCCGAGTGCAAGAAGCGCTTCGCGCCCAGCGGGCCCGTGGCGGTCCACGTCCCGCGCTGCTCGTCGTACAGCTCCGAGGCCAGCAGCGCCTCGCCGCTCGTGCCCGTGCCCCCCGCGACGAGCACCTGCCCGGTCGCAAGCGTCACCGCCGTGTGTTGCGCGCGCGACAAGGCCATGCCCGTGGTGGGCTGCCATGGCAGCACGGGCGGGTGGTAGCGCTCCGTGGATGCGTGGCGGGTGCCAGCCTCGGGCACGCCGCCCGTGGCGAACACCTCCCCGGAGGGCAGCAGCGTGGCGGTGTGCCCGCCGCGCCGCGCCGTCATGGAGTGCGTGGCGCTCCAGGCGCCCGTGGCCGGGTCGAACAGCGCCGCGCCGTCCAGGTACGACGAGCCGCCGCTGGAGCCGCCCGCCACCAGCACCTGTCCGGACGCGAGCAGCGTGGCGGTGTGCAGCGCGCACGCGGTGGGCAGCTCGCCCGTCCGCGTCCACTGCCCCGTGGCCGGGTCGAACACCTCGGAACTCGAGGTGGCGAGGCTGCCCGCGAAGCCGCCCGCCACCAGCACCTTGCCGGACAGGAGCAGCGTGGACGTGTGCCCCACGCGCGGCAGGTTCATGGAGGCCACGCTCCGCCACTGGCCCGTCGCCGGGTCATACAGCTCCGCGCTGGTGAGCACCTCGCCGCTCGCCGCGGAGCGCCCGCCCGTCACCAGCACCTGCCCTGAAGGCAGCAGCGTGGCGCCGTGTCCCAGCCGCGCCGCGGCGAGACCGCCCGTGGCCGTCCACGCGGAGGTGGTCGCATCGAAGAGCAGCGCCGTGGCCAGCGCCTTCCCGGAGCCATTGTCACCGCCCACCAGGAGGACCTTGCCGTTGCCCAACAACGTGGCGGTGTGCTGGCTGCGCGGCGCATCGAACGAGGCCGTGAGCGTCCAGGAGTAGCTGTCCGGGTCGTAGACCTCCGCGGTGCCCACCGCTTGCGTGGAGGCATTGCCGCCCGCCACGAGCACCTTGCCGGACGGAAGCAGCGTGGCGGTGTGCCGCTGCCGGAACGCGCTCATGGCCGGCAGCGCGTACCAGCGACTGAGGCGCGGGTCATACAGCTCGGCGTTGGCGGTGGCGCCGCCCGCCACCAGCACATAGCCCGAGCGAAGGAGCGTCGCGCTGTGGTCCACGCGCGCGGTGCCCATGGGTGCAGTGGAAGTCCAGGTGGAGGCGTCGTCCAGGCGGGCCCGCGCGTGACCGGGCTCGGGGGCCCGGAGTGCATCATCAGGTGCGCAGGCAGACACGACGAGCGCGAGCCCGGCCATCCAGCCGAGCCAGACCAGGTTCTTCATGAGGGGGAGTCCTTCGAATCAGCAAAGCGCGGCCAGGCCCGCGACGGCGGCCCCATAGCCCAGCACGAAGGTGGACACCACTCAGGAAGAACGCCACGCCGCGCGCGTCACGCGTCACCCGGGCAGGGTCGTGCATGACGCGCGCACGACACTTCTTCGCGCGCTAGCTGCTCGCGGAGGTGTAGTGCCCGATGGAGCGCAACCACACGCGACGCGCCACCCAGGCGAACACCAGCGAGCCCAGCACCGCGCCCACCAATGACTGCCACGGCAGCCGGCCCAGCATGGCCTCCGCCGGATACGTGGTCATCAGCGCCAGCGGAATGACGAAGGTGAAGAACAGCGCCAGCCCGCCCCGGAACACCGACGAGGGCCAACGCGCGGCGTCGAAGATGGAGGTGAAGAAGTACGTGAGGTTGTCCACGCGCACCACGACGAACGCGGCGCTCACCGTGAGGATCCACAGCGAGTAGAGCAAGAGCGTGCTGGTGCCCAGCAGCACGACGGACGCGAGCAGCCCCGGCCCGGACGGCCAGCGCCCCAGCTTCCAGAAGGCATAGATGAACAGCCCCACGCCCGTGAGCACGTTGATGGCGCGCCAGGGCAGGAAGCGTTGGGTGGACACCAGGAACTGCGCATCCGCGGGCTTGAGCAACACGAAGTCCAGCGTGCCCTTGCGGATGTGCTCCACCACGCCGGTGAGGCTGGGATTGATGGCGCCCTCCAACACCCCCTGGAGCAAGGTGAACCAGCCCACCACCAGCAGCGCCTCACTGAAGGTCCACCCCGCGATGCTCGGCCGCTCGCCGTAGACGACGAGCAGCGGCGCCAGCGCCGTGAACGTCCACGCCAGCGACGTGGCCCCATCCGTGAGGAAGTCCGCGCGGTACTGGAGCGCCTGCAGGCCCGAGGCCTTCAGCTGCACGCCCAGCAGTCTGAGATATCGCCGCAGCATTCCGCCCTACCCTCCGAACGCCGCGAAGCGCCGCAGTCCGTACCGCCACACCACCGTCGTCCCCACCGCCAACACGGTCACCCAGCCCCACTGAAAGGCGAGCAGCCGCAGCGCCTCGGCCGTCTCATGCGCGCCCGTCATCAGCTCCGTGGGCAGGCCCATCTGATAGCGGAACGGGAGCCAGTCGATGAGCGAGCGCAGCCCCTCGGGAAACAGCTCCACCGGGTACATGTACCCGGAGCACACGAAGAACAGCACCAGGTACACCTCCATCAGCTTCTGGCTGCTGTCCATGAAGAGGCTCAAGGAGCCGATGATGGCGTTGGTGAGGAAGGTGATGAGCCACCCGCCCACGATGGACACGGCGAAGAGGACCCAGCCCACGGCGGAGCGCGGCACCACCTGCCACCCCACGAAGACCACGCCCAGCACCGTCACCGGCATCGCCACCACGAGGCGCATGGGGAACGCCGCGATGTTCTCCGCCGCGTAGGCCCACAAGGGAGAGATGGGACGCAGGAGGCGCATGGACAGCGTGCCCTGCTTCACCTCCCAGTTGATGAGCCACGCGGCCCACGAGCTGATGAGCTGGCGCACCGCGAACGTGGCCAGGAAGTAGCCCACGAAGTCCGCCTGCCCGAAGCGCCCCACCGGCGCCGTGCGCGCCACCGCCGTCCACAGCGCCATCATGATGAGCGGCATGGTGGTGGACAGCACCCAGACGAGCAGCTCCGCCCGGTACGCCACCGCCTCGGAGAACCCCACCTTCAAGAGCGTGGGGAAGGCCCGCACGGTGTTGCGCAGGCTCATGAAGCGCCCTCGGCCGCGGCACGCCGGGCCTTGCCCTCCGCGAACAGCTCGCCCATGACCTCCTCCAGCGGCGCGTTCTCCACCGTGAGGTCCGTCACCGTCAGGCTCGCCAGCGCGCGGCTGATGGTGGCGTTGACCGACTCCTGATGCACCTGGAGCACCGCCATGCCCGGCTCGTGCGACACCACCTTGCCCAGGGGTGTCAGGCGCGCGTTGTCCACCGGCTCGGCCAGGCGCAGCACCACGCGCTTCTCCGGGCGCACGCGCTGCACCAGCGCCTCCAGGCTGCCGTCGTACGACAACAGCCCCTTGTCGATGACGATGACGCGCGGGCAGAGCGCCGCCACGTCATCCATGTAGTGGCTGGTGAGGATGAGCGTCGCGCCGTAGCGCTCGTTGTAGCTCTTGATGAAGCTGCGCATGGTGGCCTGCATGGCCACGTCCAACCCGATGGTGGGCTCGTCCAGGAAGAGCACCCGGGGCCGGTGGATGAGGGCCGCCGCCAGCTCGCACTTCATCCGCTCGCCCAGGGAGAGCTGCCGCGTGGGCTTGCCGATGAGGTCCTCCAGCTCCAACAACCCCACCAGCTCATCCAACGTCTGCTTGTACTGAGCGCGGGGCACGTCGTAGATGGCGCGGTTGAGTTCGAAGGTCTCCGCGGGAGGGAGGTCCCAGAGCAGCTGCTGCTTCTGCCCCATGACGAGCATGATCTTCTTGAGAAACTCATCCTCGCGCAGGCGCGGCACGTGACCGTCCACGCGCACCTCGCCCTCGGAGGGGTGGAGCAGGCCCGCGAGGACCTTGAGGGTCGTCGTCTTGCCCGCGCCGTTGGGCCCCAGGAAGCCCACGCGCTCCCCGGGACGGATGTCGAAGGAAATGCCATCCACGGCCTTGACCGTGGAGTAGCTGCGGTGGACGAGCGAACGAAGGGCCGCTTTCAGGCCGGGCGGGCGCTTGTGGACCTTGTAGTGCTTGCGCAGGCCGCGAACGGAGATCATGTGCGGCGGTGTTTAACGCGGTCGGCTCCCGGGAGCGACCCTCTCTTTAGAAGGCACGGTAGATGAGCAACGCGTACAGCAAGGACCTGGAGCGATGGATGCCCCGGCTCATCGCCGTGTGGCGGGCCTCGCGCGGCCGGACCGAGGGCCCCGAGGGGCGCCTCACGCCGCAGGAAGTCAAAGAGGTCGCCGCGGGCGTGAAGCAGCTGTCGCTGGGGCTGACGCGTGAGCGCCAGCTCGCGGGCGCGCGCTACATGGATGACCCGCGCCTCTTGGGCGCCTACCTCCTCTTCTACTGGCCGGTGTCCTACGCGCAGGCGCGGCAGGTGCTGGGCGAGCTGCCTTCGCGCCCGCGCCACGTGCTGGACCTGGGCAGCGGTCCGGGCCCGGTGGCCTTCGCGGCGATGGACGCGGGCGGCGGCGAGGTGACCGCGGCGGACCGCAGCAAGGCGGCCCTCACCCTGGCGCGCGCGCTGGCCACCGAGGCCGGCGAGGCCCTGGCCACGCGCGAGTGGGACCCGATGAAGAAGGGCACCGAGCTGCCCGAGGGCCAGTACGACCTCATCACCCTGGGCCACGTGGTGAACGAGCTGTACGGCGCCACCGATGAGGCCCTCAAGCCGCGCGCGGCGCTCCTGGAGGCGGTGCTCGGCAAGGTGAAGCGCGGCGGCAGCGTGCTGGTGCTGGAGCCCGCGCTGCGCGAGACGAGCCGCAACCTGCTCAAGGTGCGCGACCTGCTGGTGGAGCGCGGCTACGCGGTGCGCGCGCCGTGCATGTACCGAGGCGCCTGCCCCGCGTTGGTGAAGGAGACCGACTGGTGCCATGCCGAGCGCGCGTGGCCCATGCCTCGCGTCGTGGAGGAGCTGGCCAAGGCCGCGGGCCTCCACAAGGAGGCGCTGAAGATGAGCTACCTGGTGCTGGCACCCAAGGGCGAGAGCTGGCCGGAGCCGCCGCCGGGTCGCCTCTTCCGCATCGTCTCCGAGTCGCTCGAGGGCAAGGGGCGCCAGCGCTACATCGGCTGCGGTCCGGAGGGACGCGTGGGCCTGGCGATGCAGGACAAGCACCGCACCGAGCAGAACGAGCGCTTCTTCCACCTGCAGCGCGGCGACGTCATCGCCGTCACGCAGACGGAGGCGAAGGGCGACGGCATCGCGATGGGCGAGGGCTCGGAGGTCCGCATGGTGGCCCAAGCGGGGCGCGGCGTGCCGCCTCCGCCCCGAGAGCCTGAGCCGGCCGCGACACCGCCGAAGGCCTGACGCGAGGCGCGGCGACTTCCGCGGCTACTTCACGGCGGCGAGGCCCGCGCCGGTGAGGACGCCGCGCATGAAGCGGAACGCCATCACCGAATCTCGGAGCCCTGTCACCGCGCCCTGGGCGAGCACCGAGGCCTGGAGGCGCGCCATCTGGAGCCGCCGCGGGGCACGGGGCGGAGCCGGCGGCCTGGGGGGATTGACGAGCGAGGCGATGTTCATGGGAACGCTCCTTGGGTTTGGAGTGCGCGAGCAGTGTCCCTGGCTCGCGCAAAGGCCTCGTTGCGCGCGGGTCAATTCACCGTCACATCCGCGGGGGTCCTCGGTGCGGGCGGGTTGGAAGCGTGGCCTGGTGGACAGGCCGCTCGGCCGGCGGGGCACTGGCCGGGTTGAGGGGCGCTCCTCGGAAATTTTCCGTCACCGGCCGGGTTGGGGACGCTCTGCTAGGGTGGCGTCGACCCTGCTGCCACGGAAGGAATGACGTGTCCTCCCCGACCCCGCCGCGCACCCTGTATCCGCCTATCGAGCCCTATCGCACTGGTCGCCTGCCCGTCACGGACGGGCACGAGCTGTACTTCGAGGAGTGCGGCAACCCCCAGGGCAAGCCCGCCATCTTCGTTCACGGCGGCCCCGGTGGCGGCACGGATCCGAAGCAGCGCCGGTTCTTCGACCCTCGCGTCTACCGCATCATCCTGTTCGACCAGCGCGGGTGCGGGCGGAGCACGCCGTTCGCGAGCCTGGAGCACAACACCACGTGGGACCTCGTGGCGGACATGGAGCGCCTGCGCGAGCACCTGGGCATCCAGCGCTGGCAGCTCTTCGGCGGCTCGTGGGGCAGCACGCTCTCGCTCGCCTATGCGCAGAAGCATCCGGAGCGCGTCACGGAGCTGGTGCTGCGCGGCATCTTCCTCTTGCGCAAGCAGGAGATTGACTGGTTCTACCAGCGCGGCACAGATGCGATCTATCCGGACGCGTGGGAGCACTTCCTGCACCCCATCCCCCCTGAGGAGCGCGGCGACCTGCTCTCCGCCTACCACAAGCGGCTGATGAGCACGGACATGCGGGTGCGGCAGGAGGCCGCGCGGGCATGGAGCGTGTGGGAGGGCCGCACGAGCTGCCTGTATCCCAACGCGGAGCTGGTGGCGCGCAACGCGGGCGACGACTTCTCACTCGCCTTCGCGCGCATCGAGTGCCACTACTTCGTCAACAAGGGCTTCCTGCGCAGCGACACGCAGTTGCTCGACGACGTGCACCGCATCCGGCACATCCCCGCCGTCATCGTGCAGGGCCGCTACGACGTCGTGTGCCCGCCCGAGAGCGCGTGGGCGCTGCACCGCGCGTGGCCCGAGGCCGAGCTGGTCATCGTCCCGGACGCGGGCCACTCGGCGAACGAGCCGGGCAACACGTCCGCGCTCGTTGAAGCGACGGACCGGTTCCGCACCGGGAACTGAGCGGAGTCCCCGTCCTCATGCGCAAGCCCCAGTCTCGGCGCCACAGCTCGTTCCTCACGTGGGCATTGCTTGTCAGCTTGGGAGTCCACGGGCTCGCGGCGCTCTGGCTGTCGCGAGCCAAGACGCCCCCGCCCGTGGCTCCGCAGCGGACGCCACTGCAGGTGAGCATCATCGAGCGCAAGCGACCGGCGCCTGTCACGCCCGTCACGCCTCCGCCCGCGCCGCCGCAAGCGCCCGTCGTGCGGCGGCCCGTCACGCCCAAGGCTCCCGCGCCCGTGGTGACCGCGCCCGCCCCGGCGAAGGCGGAGCGCCCCGCCGAGGAGACGGACACTCCGCGAGCAGGGTCGGATCAGCCCGTGCTCGCGACGGACATGCCCACGGCGGCACCGGGCTCGGACGTGCCTCGCGCGAGGCCCGACGGGCAGCGAGGGCCGGTGTCGCTGACCCCCTCTGCGTCAGCGCTGGCCCAGACCGCGGGGAACGACCTGCCGCCGGAAGAGGAGACGGAGGACGCACGGGGCATCCAGGCGCCGCGGCGCGTGTCACCCGAGCAGCTCGTGCGAGAGACCGCGCAGGACGCGCTCGCGCTCAGCCGAGCGACGCGGGGCGCGGTGCATCCGTACTTCCAGAAGCTGGGCCAGGCGCTGTTCGACGCGTGGAAGCCGGAGCCGGTGGTGGCCAAGCTGGGCACTGAGACGCTGCGCAGCCGCGGCTACGGCACGAAGGACTTCCTGAACTCGTGGCAGCAGCGAGCGGAGGCGTATGGGAAGTCCGGCTCACCGCTGGCGGGAGTGACGCCGGGCTTCATGCCGCGCACGTTGGGAGGCGAGGACCTGACGTCGAACTTCTCCACGCAGGTGGCGCTGGAGTCGCAGGCGGGCGCGGACGTGAAGAGCAAGCGGCGGATGCTCATGCGGCTGACGCAGGACCGCGACGGGCACTTGCTGGAGCTGCGGATGCTCAAGCCCTCCGCGTTGCCGGAGATTGACCGAGGCGCGCTCGCGAACATCCGCGCGGCGGGAGGAACGCTGCCCGAGCCGCCGCAGGAGGCGCTCGGCTCGCGCACGCAGCTCGTCAGCCTGTGGGAGCTGGAGCTGGTGCGAGGCTGGGACACGCACCACCGCGACGTCTCCTTCGACTTCGCCGGAGCCATCGCGGAGTCCGACTACTTCAAGCACCTCAAGCTCACGGGCGCGCAGTAGCACCGCGCCGTTGAGCATGCCCGCTCACGCAAGGAATCGCGGGCGGGCGTGCACTGAGCCGCGAGGCTTACTCGCGATGGGCCGTCGTTCCTGAGATGGGCTTCACCTCGTCGCGAAGCACCGCCACCGCCAGCTTGCGCGCGACTTCATACGAGGGCTCTCCGTCAAAGAACGCGTAGGTCAAATGCCGGGAGTTCCCCTCGTAGGAGTCGAAGTGGAAAATCCGCTCCGCACTCGCCAAAGGACTGGAGGCCTTTGCATGCTGGGTGAACTCATACGAGCCAAGGCTCATCCTTGAGTCCAGCGCAGCGCCGTCAGACCCGGGTTTCGTCACGTAGAAGGTGTAACGAACGGCCCAGGCGCCCTCGAGCTTGAAGTTCTCCGCGACCATCACCTTCGCCTCGCCGACCTGGAATTGCTCGCGAACGAAGAATGCGCTCTCCACCTTCCCGTCGGCATGAAGCTTCATCAGCCGAGCCCTCGCCCCATCGCGCTCCACAGGCTGGTTCAGCGCTGCGTGCTCTTGCACCAGCTTCGCGAGCATCCGCCAGTCATCTGGCATTCGCTGGGACGCCGCTCGGAAGTGCACAAGCGCGTTCGGGTGGTCTCCTTTGTTCTGATACGCCTGCCCGATGTTGTACTGAGTCGTTTCATCCTTCGGATGCTCGGCCGTCGTCTTTCCCAGATACGCAAAGGCCTCGGCCTCTTTCCCCATGGACAACAGCAACAGGCCCACCTCGGCGGAGAGCCCGGCGTCGTTCGGATTGAGTTCCATGGCGCGATGGAACGCCTTCACCGCGCCATCGTTCTCGTTCGCGCTCGCCAGCAGCGAGCCCAACGCGGCCCAGTACTTTGACGACTGAGGCTCAAGCTCCGTCGCTCGCGACATCTCGGCGGCGGCCCCTTGCATGTCCTGGATGCATCGCAGGAAGTACCCCTTGAGGTAGTGGTACTCCGCGACATCCGGAGCCAAGGCAATCGCCAGGTCGAACTCCCACCGCGCCTCGGCGTCCTGCTCGAGATAGAAATACACTCGCCCCAACAGATAATGCAGGTGCGCGTCTTCAGGCGTCTGCTGGACCGCCTTCTTGAGTTCCTCTCGAAGCGTGTTGAAGTCGCGCTTCGTGGCAGCAGCGTCAGTACCGAACCGCGCAATGTCCAGGCGTTCTTCCAGAGCCAGATCGGCAGGCGTCGGAGCCGGAGCCTTGGGCTTCGAAACGGCGGGGTTCGCAATCACAGGCGCAGCCGTCTTGCATGCCGCAATCAAGAGCAACGAAGAGAGAACCATGAGGCGTCGAGGCATGGCCGCAAGTTCACATGGCAGGCCCCGAACGAATCCTCATGGTTCCATCATTTCCCTTTCACGCCCGGTCCCATCACTTTGAGTCCATGCATTCCAGACAACCGCGCACGTGCGTGCAGTCGCACCGCCAGGACCCACGCGGAGTCCTGGCGGCACGACACGCGTTACATCGGTTCAGGGCAGACCACCGCCGGGCACTCGCCACCCGGCGGGCAGTAGCAGGGGTCCGGAATCACGGTGATGTTCCGGACCGGCGTGTAGTCCCCAAACCAGGTGACGAACTCCTGCACCATGCGCCACTGGAACGCATAGGTCCCCGGCGTCATGGGCGCCGTGGCGTTGATGGTGAAGATCTTCTGCTGCCCGGTCGCGATGGCATCCGATGGCGCCAGCAACACGCGCGTGCTCGGAACCCACGTGGAGTTGTCCTGCGGGGACTGCGCACCCAGCTTGAAGTTGTCCGCCGCCGTCCACGTCTGCGTGCCCGTGTTCCGCATCGTCACCGACGCCGTGAACGCCCGCCCCGCGTACACCGTGACGGGCGTCATCATCGCTCCGAACTGGGCATCCCGGACCAGCGCCCCGCACGTGAAGGAGGCGTCCCGGTTCGCCATGGTCCCATCCCGGTCAGTCACGGTCATGCGCACCGTGGCCGCCGTATTCGGCGTGCACGTTCCCGTCGCACTGTTCGCCGAGACAGCCGTCACCGTCGCGTTGGCCACCCCCGCGAAGCCATACACATAATTGCCCATGCCACCCGCCGCGCTCCCCGAGCACGAGAACGTGCCCTGCGAGGAGGTGCACGCGAAGCTCGGGATGGACAGCGGCGGCGCCACGGCGCGCAGCGCGTTGAGCAGGCCCGTGCCACAGTCCGTCGTGCAGCCGGGAATCGGGGTGGCCGTCGCCTTCAGCCGAGCCGTCACCTGCGCCGGAGTCCACGCCGGGTTCTGGGACAGCAGCAGCGCCGCCACGCCCGCGACGTGAGGCGCGGCCATCGACGTGCCGCTGAGGTAGCGATAGCAGTAGTCCCCCGGCAGCAACGTGGTGCCATTCTTCACGATGGCCCAGCTCGACACGACGCCGTCCGTCCCCGAGTACTCCGTTCCATCATTCAGGCAGTTGATGCCATTGCCATAGAAGCCAGGGCCACCCCCCGGCGCCGTGAGGTCCACCCGCGCGCCACGGTTGCTCCACGACGCGCGCACGTTCGTCCGAGTGCTCGCCGCCACCGCGATGACGCCCGTGCACGACGCCGGCGTCACCTTGCTGGTGTCGAAGTTGTCATTGCCCGCGGCGGCCACCAGCACCGTGTTGTGCGCCAGCGCGAAGTTCACCGCGGCCTGCATGTCTGGATAGGTGGAACAGGGCGCGTTCTGCGTCCCCGTGCCGAAGCTCATGTTGATGACCCGCGCGCCATTCTGGGAGGCCCAGATGATGGCCTCGTCCACGTTGGACATCACCGGGTGGTCATCGATGGAGACCTTCACCGGCATGAGCAGACAGCCCTGACAGATGCCAGCCCCACCCACGCTGTTGTTCGTGTTGGCGCCCACGATGCCCGCCACGTGCATGCCGTGATGCCACGTGCCGTCATCCGTCGGGTCGGAGTCCGCGGGCGTGACGCCAAAATCCCGTCCGGTCGTCCAGCGCCCCACCAGGTCGGGATGGTTCAGCCGCCCCGTGTCGAGCAGCGCCACCGTCACGTTCCCCGTCACGTAGTCCCAGGCTTGAGACAGGTCGATGGCCGGGTAGCTCCACTGCAACGGATACAGCGGATCGTTCGGCGTGGAGGAATAGTCCAGGTACAGGTCCTCGTGGGCGTACTCGACATCCGAGCGCTTGCGCAGCGACTCGATGGCCGAGAGCGTGCGGGCCTCCTCCTCCGCGATGCTCGTCGCCTGGGGCAAGGAGCCATCCGACGTCAGCGACCACAGCTCCGCGCCCGTGCTCAACGGCCGCAGCGACTGGGCCACGAAGCCACTCAGCGCCACGGACGACACGCGCTTGCCCGAGTTCGCATCCGCGATGAACTTCACGATGACGCGCCCCGGGACGAACCTGCGGACCTCCTTCGTCTCCAGGGCCTTCGACTGGTGCGCCACCGGCGTCGCGGGCTCCGGGACGGAGCCACCGCAACCCACGACCGACAACAAGGACAACCACGGCAAGATGAATCGAAAGGCTGAACTACGAGACACCATCGTGAACCCCCAATGAGAAACTGCATGGGTATTCACGATTGGCCTTGGAATCAATTTCACCCCTTCACGTGAACCGGGGCAGAGACGACTCACTTGTCAGGAGAAATTCCCAGCTCCTTCACCAGACGCTGCGCGCCGTACACCTTGGCGAGTCCCTCCGCGAGGATTTCACTGTCCACGGCCACGGTCCGATTCACCGCTGCGTCGAAGCCGTAGTCTCCGCCCAGGGACTGGATGTTTCCGTCGAACACGAGCCCGACGATTTGCAGGTCCTGGTTGATGACAGGCGAGCCGGAGTTCCCCCCAATGATGTCGTTGGTCGTCACGTAGTTCATCGGCGTCTTGGGGTTGAGCGTGGGCTTGGCCTTCACCCAACTCGGCGGCAGCTTGAAGGGAGGCTGCCCCGTGGCGCGCGCGTACAAACCCGCGACGTCGGTGAACGGAGCCACCTGCTTGCCATCCTCCGTATAGCCCTGCACGGAGCCATACGAGAGGCGTGGGGTGAACGTCGCATCGGGATAGATGCGAGTCCCATACACGGCGAAGCGCGCCTGCCCGATGAGCTCGCTGTTGCGCTTGAGCACGGACTCGACCTCGTTCTCATAGGTCCGCCGCACCTCGCGCGCGGGACCATCCAGCTCCCGAGCCAGCACAATCATCGGGTCCTTCGACGCGGCAACGGCCGCCGCGCCCCCTTCGTAGAGCTGCTTGCGCACCTCGGGACTGCCCAGCCGCGTGCCCTTCACCAGGCGCGCCGCCATCGCCTCCGGAGCCTCATTGCCCAACACCTGCCGCACCACCGGCGAGTCCGGAGAGAGTTCCTCCCGCAGCTTCGACAAGTAGAACGCGAGCGTGAGTTCCTCCACCTGAGGATGGACGGGCGCGGTGCTCATCAACTCCTGCTCCAGCGCGGGCCGCTTTGACTCGGTGTACTCACGCAGCCGTTGCTCGTTCGGCTTCTTCTGCTCCTCCGTGGCGCGCACCAACGCCCGCGCGTGAGCGAAGAGGTCCGAGCCGGAGCCCGCGCCCTGCTCCAGCATCCGCAGCGGCTTGCGCATGGGCCGGAGCTTGTCCTGCGCCTGCGCGATGGCATCCCACGCGCCGCCATACTGCTGCTTCCACTGAGGGTTCGCGTTGACCTTGTCACGCAGCTCCCGCTCGCGCTGGGCGAGCTGCTCCCAGAAGCGCTCGTCCACCAGGGCCGCGCGCCGGCCGCGCAGCGCCTTGTAGGAGTTCTCCACGCCGAACAGCAGCCCCTCGGAGGTCCTCGCGAACTCCGGCCCGCGCCGAGCGAACTGCGTGAGCTGGCCGCGCAGCTCCGCCAACCAGAAGAGTCGCTCCGGCAGCGCGAAGTCCCGCTGGTAGGCCAGCTCCGCGAGCGTGTCCAGCCGTGACGTGCTGCCGGGATTGCCCGACACGAACGTGAGCTGTCCCTCTTTCACGCCGTGCGGACTCCAGCGGAAGTACGGCTCGGTGCGCGCGGGCTTCCCGTCCTCGTAGACGCGCACGAAGGACGTATCGAAGTCATAGCGAGGGAACTCGAAGTTGTCCGGGTCTCCACCGAAGAACGCGATGCCTTCCTCGGGCGCGAAGACGAGCCGCACGTCCTGCATGCGCTGGTACTTGTACAAGTCGTAGCGACCGCCTTGATACAGCGTCACCACCTCGCAGCGGAGCGCCGCGCTCTGGGCGCACTCGCCCTCCAGCTTCGCGAAGACGGCGCGCTGCGCCTGCTCGAACTTCTCTCCTTCCAGGCCGCGCGTTGCTTGCTGCACGTCCTGCGTGACGTCGCGAATCTCCAGCAGCCGGTTCACCTCCATCGTGGGGCAGCGCCGCTCGTCGGCCAGGGTGCGCGCGAGGAAGCCATCCCGCGTGTAGTCACGCTTCGCGGTGGAGAGCTGCTCGATGCACTCGCGGGCGCAGTGGTGATTGGTCATCACCAGCCCCTGCGGGGACACGAAGCTCCCCGAGCACCCACCCGCCAGACGCGCCGAAGCCAGGCGCACCTGTCCGAGCCACTCGGGAGTGGCCTGGAAGCCGTACTTCTTCTGCACGGCCTCGGTGGGGAAGTTGTTGAAAGTCCACATGCCCTCGTCGGCTCGCGCGGTGGCGGCGACCAGGGGAATCAAGACGAGCAGCAGCGGTCGTCTCATGGCGGGTTCCCTCCTGTCGGTTCGGCGCGGCACTGCAACCGCTCCGACCTCGCGGGTCATGCGTGCTGGAAGCCGTGTGTCGTCCGGAAGGCATGGCCCCCGCCCCTTCGCCCACCGGACGACACACCACCGCCACGCGGACCTATCTCAGCCAGACGCGCTTCACCGCGAACGGCATGTCCGGCGGTGTCACGTCCACGCCGAAGAAGTGGTCGAACTGGGATTGGACGACGAAGGCATCTCCGTCATGCAGCGCCACCGTGGTGGGGTTGTCGAACCCCGTCGCCAGCACCGTCACCGCCGCAGAATCTCCCGACAGGTTCAGCTTCAGGAAGCGGCCGTTGTCGTTGTCGACCACGAGCAGCACGCCCGGAGACTGGAACACGATGCCATCTGGATACCCGATGGGCGCGTTGGGGGTGATGGCGGTGATCGCCCCCGCGTTGCCATCCGGGCGCACGTCCACGCGGAACAGGTCCCCGCTGTCGTACTTCACGACGTAGACCGCGCCGTCGGCCCATGCGATGCCATTGAGCCCCGGCACGCCAGGGGGAGCCATGAACCGCGCGGGATCCGAGGCCCACGTCTCCAGCGTCTTCCCATTCGGCTTCAGCCGCCGCACCACGCCCAGGAACGAGTCCGTCACGTAGACCGTGCCCTGCGAGTCCAGCGTGAGGTCATTGCACAAGCCACCCGCCGGAAAGGCCCAGGCGCCGCGCGCCGCGCCCGTGCGCGAGTCATAGGCCCGGAGTTGATCCGGCGTCGCCTGCGAGAGGTCCAGGTCGCACAGCCACAAGGTATGGGTCGCGTCGTGCACCTTCATGCCCGCGACCGCGCGTCCGGTCGGAGCCAGGAAGGGCTCCATCCACGACGCGCCGGGCCGCTGCCGCATCACGCGACCATCCGCGTAGCTGCCCACGAAGAAGGTGCCGTCGTTCGCGTGAGCGATGCCCTCGGGGAAGAAGTCCGGCACCGGGATGTGCAGTCGCTCCGGAAAGCGGCGCGCGGCGCGCGTGGACGCGCGAACGCCCTGTGCCTGCGAGAGCAACGGTTGCTCCGCGCTTCCGGTCCCTGCGCCATCACAGCCCACGAGCACACCCGCCGCGACCAGCGCGGCCATCATCCAGCGTCCGTGCATGTCCTGGTTCCTCTCTGGGATTCCGACCGAACGCAGCTCCGTCGAGCGCTTCATCCAGAAGCGTTCGAGCCCGGGCGCGAGCGAGTCGTGCATCGCGCGAGCGACCGCGCGTTGCGAACCATTGAACGCACCGTGCGGGGACGCATATCGAACACGTGCGCGCGGTCGAGCAGGTGGTCGGCTGCGCCACCGCCGCCCAGGACCGCTTACGCGCCAACAGACACATCGGCGTCGTGTTTCGAGCAGGCCCGCCCGCGCGACGGCCCACGATATCCGCTGGACGACGCGCTCGGGACGACGTCGCGCGAGCCCCAGTCCCATCCGCGCCGGTCGTGACAATCCATCCAACCCATGTCGGAGGACGAGGGCTGCCATGGATGGATTTCGAAGCACGACCGCGGTGCTCCTCGCCTGCGCGAACCTGCTGGGGCCAGCAACCGCCTGGGCCCAGGCGGCGCCACCCGACGAGCCCGACGAAGTGCTCTCCGACGAACACCTGGAGGCCCTGCTCGAAAGCCCTGTCACGCCGCTGACGGGTGAGCCCCAGGAAGCCGCGACCTTCGGCCCGGAGCACCTGGCGCCCTACCTCGCGGATGGAGTCCTCGGCCGGGCGCGCGCGGAGCTCGAGCGAGGCCGCTACGAACGCGCGCGGCGACTGCTGGAGCAGAGCGAGCCCACGCAGCCCGTTCGCTTCTTCATGGCGCAGAGCGCGCTCCTCTCGGGTGACGCCGCCACCGCCGCGCGCGAGTTCTCCGCCCTGGCCGAGGACTACGTCCCACTGCGCGACCACTGTTCGATTCGCGCGGCCCAGGCCTTCGAGCGACTGCGCAAACCCACGGAGGCCATCGCGCGCTACCGCGCCGTCGATGCCCACTCGCCGCTCTATCCCGAGGCGCGATTCCGTCTCGCGAAGCTGCTCCAGCGACAGCACGACGTCCCCGGCGCGCTGCAAGCCCTGCAGGAGTTCATCGACAGCCGAGAGGAGCGCGGACCGGATCCGCTCCGGCTCAAAGCCCTGCTGACCTTGTGCGACCTCGCGCGCACACAGGGCCTCTACAACGTGGAGCACCGCGCGCTGCTGGAGGTCTGGGCCACCAGCCCGCTCTCGCGAGAGGGCGACCGCGCGAGGCAGCGGCTGCGAGGTCTGCCCTTGCCACTCAAGTGGCGGGTGCGCCGCGCCGAGGCGCTCGTCGAGCTGCACCACAACCAAGACGCGATGGACCTCCTGGCCCACACGGGTCCGCTCTCACCGCTGCCAGACGAACTGGCGTGCCGCGTGCGATTGCTGCAAGGCCGCGCCCTGCGCAAGGAGCGCCAGCATCGGCGCGCCATTCAAGTGCTGACGCCCGTGGTCGAGCACTGCCTGGCGCCGGAGCAACGGCCCCAGGCGCTCTATCTCCTGGCGTATTCGCAGTCGGTGGTGGAGCCCGAGGCGGCCATCGGCACCTATGCCACGCTCGCGCACGACTACCCGGCGCATGGCTACGCGGATGACGCCCTCTTCTTCGAGGGATGGTTGCTCCAGCGCTCGGGCCAGGAGGACGACGCGCTCACACGGTACGAAGACGTGGCGCGCCGCTACCCCACGGGCAACTTCGCCGCGGAGGCCCTGTTCCGCGCCTTCTGGCTGCACGTCCGTCAGGGGGATACACCGGCCGCGCTCGCCTCGCTCGCGTCCGTGGAGAAGCTCCCCGTGGCGGCTCGCACGGACGAGTCGTTGTGGCGCGCCCGGTATTGGCAGGCTCGGATGTTGGAGTCGGGGGACGCCACCAACGCGGCGGTGTCTCGGTATGAGCACATCGCCACCGAGCGGCCCGCCACGTGGTACGGAATGCTGGCCCGCGCGCGGCTGGCGCTGTCCTCGCAAGAGCCGATGTCGCGCCCCTTGTCCCCGCCTGTGGCAACGCCGGATGGGAGCAGACTCACCGGTGAGCTGTGGCCGCTGCCGCTGGGTCCGCTCCAACATGACCCGCGCTTCCTGGCGGGAGTCGAGCTGCTCCGACTGGGGCAGCCCGGCGCGGTGGACGAGCTGCTGGCGGTCGACACGCGCGCCCTGTCCGAGGAGTCCGCTCGGTTGCTCTATCAAACGCTCCGGCGCACGGGCCGGGGTTGGGCCGCGCGCCAGGTGGCGCGAGTGTCCTTGCGACAAGAGGTAGAGGGGCCGCTGACCCCCACCTCCCGGCCCGTCTGGGAAGCGACCTGGCCGCTCGCGTTCCGCCCGCTCATCGAGCGCTATGCCCGTCGCTCCCGCGTCGACCCGGACTTGCTCCAGGGACTCATCCGCGAGGAGAGCCGCTTCAACTTCCGAGCGCGCTCGTCCACGGGCGCGCTCGGGCTGGCCCAGCTGATGCCAGACACGGCCCAGGCGGTGGCGCGCGCGCTGGGCATTCCGTCGGTGGACGAAGCCTCGCTGCTCCAGCCCGCGCAGAACATCCGCCTGGGCGCGGCCTACCTGGGCCAGCTCCTCGCGCGCTTCGATGGCAATCCCGCCTACGCGGTCGCGGCCTACAACGCGGGCCCCGCGGCGGTGGACCGCTGGAGGCGAGACCTGCCTCGCGCCGAACTGGACGAGTGGGTGGAGCACATCTCATTCGAGGAGACGCGCGAGTACGTCAAGCACGTGCTGGGCAGCACGCATGCCTACAAGCTGCTCTACGCGCCTCGGACCTCTCCCAATACCTGGCTGACGCGCGCACCGCTGTAGGGCCTGTTCCTGATGCCCTGCGCGGAAGACGACGCGACAGGCCGAACGTTCCTCGGTTCGGCCCGGCTCGCATCGGTCGAGTTGGCCGGCGGGTGCCTTGCGGGCGCGGACGGGGATGCGGTCTCTCCTCGGGGCGAAGAGAGGCTCCGCTCCCCGCGCTTCAGCGATTGGACAGCGAGCCCACGTTCTGGACTTCCGGAATGGCGGCGAGCAGCGCCAGCCATTCGGGGTCGCCTGCCATCTTCGCGGCGTGCATGGCTTGAATCTTCTCGCCCAGCGCGGGGTCCGCGTCATCGGTCATCGCGATGCGCCGGAGCCTTCCCACGAGCGGCAGGAACAGGAAGTCGCCCGCGCGGTGCACGGGATCATCGAAGTATCTCTTCAGGGCCAGCAGGTCCGCGATGCCAACGCAGTACGCATGCGTGAACCCCTCGGATGGATCTCCCAGGTCTCGGCCAACGACCGAGAAGGAGACCGCCTCTGACTTCGCGGTGCGAGAGATCGCCTCCAAGGCATGCGCCTTGTCGGACTCCGACACCCCATCCTTGAAACGGAATCGCAGCAGGTTGATGAACATGGAATCACCTCTCGCGGAAAGATAGCCGCGCGCCTGCGTCAGGGCAGGAGGTAACCTCAGGTAACCAGCACGATGTGGTTTCCTCCGGGTTACCACTCCAGGTGACGCGCCATGCTCCGCCGCCGCAAGAACAAGACGCCGCCGCTTCCGCCGCTCTGCCCCCTCACCGCATGCATGAAGCTCCTCGGTGGCGCCTGGACCGCGAACCTCGTCTGGCGCCTCAGTGGAGAGCCGCGCCGCTTCAGTGAGCTGCGCTCGGACATTCCGCTCATCTCCGCGAAGGTGCTCAGCGCGAAGCTGCGTGCGCTCGAGAAGAACGGCGTACTCACCCGGCATGTCATCGCGAGTTCGCCGCCCTCGGTCGAGTACGCGTTGACCGCGCTGGGCCGGGAACTCATCCCAGTCATTCAAACCATCGTCCAGGTGGGGATGAAGCTCCAGCGCATGGAGGACGCGAGACCACGAAGCACGCCCGAGTCTCCGAGCCCCCGACCCGCCGCTCTTCATCCACGCCCTCGGTAGACCTGACTGGACGGTGGGCCTCTCGCGCCGCGTCTGGAGTCGATGAGGACACCCGGGCGCTGAGTGATTCACGCCCCATGGCAAGACATGTGTTTCGCGGCCTAGCCTTTGTGTCCGCAGTGCCGTGTGTCCATGCCGTCGGTTCCACCCCTCAGGGAAAGATGAGTCACGCCATGAAGAAGCTCGGACAGCTGCTGTTCGCGATGACGTTGGGCGCGGTCGTTTCGTTTGGTGGCACCCAGGCCTTCACTCGCCCGGCCGAGCCGCTCTCCTACTGTGAGGTCAACTGCGTGAACCAGTGCATCGAGGACGGGTTCTCCTACGGCAGGTGCGACGTCAACGTCTGCGTCTGCTTCTACAGCTACTGACGTCTTCGCTCCCAAGGGCGGGTCCGAGCCTCGACCTCACCGTGGACCGAGGCTCGGACCGTCCTGATGACCGAACGTGACCGCTGTCCTCGGCGGCCGTTCAGCCCCGAAATCCAGACACGGATTTCAGCGAGGGCAAACGGCGTCAGGCGCGCACGTCGCGGGTGACACGCTCGATGAAAGACAGGACGCGGCGCCACGCATCGGCGGAGGCCTCGGCGTGGTCGCTGTACTTCACGTCAAAGAAGCTGTGCGGGGCTCCGGCATAGGTCACCACCTCGTGGTCCACGCCGGCTTGGGTCAGCGCCGCCTCGAAGGCCTCGACATCCGAACGTGGAATGCCTGGGTCATCTCCTGCCATCAGCGCGAGCACGGGGGACTTCAGCTCTGCCGCGCGCTGCGTCGGACCGGGTGCGCCCTGTCTTCCTGCCGCGGGCCAGCAGGAGAAGCCCACCACGCCCGCCAGCGCATGGCCCTGCGCGGCAGCGAGCACCGCCAGGCGCCCGCCCAGACAGAAGCCCACCGTCAGCACCGCGCGACAGGCTCCGCCCTCCGGTGAGCGCAAGTGCGCGATCGCCGCGGACAGGTCGCTGTACAGCCCCTGCGGCGTCAACCGCGCCATGTGCGGCTCATGCGCGAAGTCATGCGCCCGTGACACCGCGCCCGCCGTCCGCCCGTAGTAGTCGACGACCGCTGCGGTGTGACCTCGCTCGGCGAACCGCAGTCCCAGCTCGGAATAGAAGGCCGTCAGTCCTCGCACATCAGGGAGCACGATGACGCCCACGCCCGAGGGCTGTTCGGACCGCGCCTCGAAGGCCGCGAACGCCGTGCCATCTTGAGAGGTGAGCACCCTCTGTCGTGAGTGAACTGCGATGCCCGCCTCATGAGCGATGGGCGGCGCGGAGTCTGGGTCGACGCACATGGATTGGCTCCAACGTCCAGGAGATGCCTTGGCTGGACCCCGCGAAATGTAGGGAGACACGCGCAGAGGCGATTGGAGGAATCGGCCAGCATCCGAAGTAGCATGTGTCGGACAGACAACACTCGTGCCGACACCTCGAGACACCAACGATAGGACGTGGCAGCTCGCGCTCGGCGTCATCGCCCTGGGCGCCTGGTGCCTGCGTGCCCTGCCCTTCCTGCATCGCTACGGCGCGCTGGGTCACCCCACGAGCTATGACGAGGGCGTCTACTTCAGCGCCTCCGCCCTCCTCTGGCAGGGACAGCTCCCTTACCGAGACTTCACCTTCGTCCACCCGCCCGGCGCGCTGCTGCTCTGGTCCTTGGCGTCGGTGTGGACAACGCACGTGGGTCCCGCGTCCGCCTTCGCGCTCGCGCGGTGGATGGCCACGGGAGTCGGTGCCCTCAACACGTTCCTCGCGGGCCGCTTGTCGCTCAAGGCCTGGGGACCGGTCGCCGCCGTCGTGACGGCGCTCACCTACGCGGTCCAGCCCGAGGCCATCACCCTGGAACGAGGCCCGTTCCTCGACCCCATCCTGAATCTCTGCTGCCTGGGCTTCGCGTCGGTCTGGCTCATGCGGCGCGGCGACGGAACCCCTCGCACGTGGCGCGCCGGTGTCCTCGCGGGCCTCGCCGTCTGCGTGAAGGCGCTGGGTGGAATCTGGGGAGTCGCCGCGCTGCTGTCTCGGCCCTCGGCGATGGGCTGGCGCCGTGTGCTTCAGGTCGTCCTCGCGGGAGCCCTCACCGCCGTGGCGGTGGTAGGTCCCTTGGCCGCGCGCGCGCCCGGCGCGTTCTTGCAGCAAGCGCTCCAGTTCCAGCTCCACCGCCCCGAGGATGGCTTCCTCGACCGGTGGTCGCGATTGCAAGACATGCTGCCCGAGCGGAGAGCGCTCGTCGTCGCGCTGGTGATGCTGGGATTGGTCGTGGCTCTGACGCGAGCCATCTGGCGACGAGGCGAGGAGCGCGCCGTGGAGCGATTCGTGGCCACGGCCTACGTGCTCACGGTCATCAGCTACCTGTTCGCGCACAGCTACTACACCACCTACAACGCCTTCCTCACCCCGACGCTGGCACTGCTCGCGGGGCTCGGGGGCGCGACGATGGTGGGCTGGGGCCAGCGCCTGGGACGAATGGGCGGTCGTGGCGTGGCGGTCGTCGTGGTGCTCGCTGCGCTCCAACCAGCGCGTGAGCTGGCGCGAAGCCCGGCATCCGGCCCCACGATGGAGCTTCAGCTCGCGCGTCACGTCTATGCGCAGGCCGCCGAGGACACCACGGTGTGTGCCTTTGAGCCCTCGTGGGGGCTCGTGGCCAACCGACTGCCGCCTCGCGTTCAGGACGCGCCCCAAGCCGTGGACCCGTACGCGTTGATGCTCAGTGAGGCCATCGGCTCCGGGTCGCGCTACGCCACCATCCAGGACGCCTTCCAGGCCGAGGATTCTCAGCTCGGCATGCGTGCGTTGCTGTCGCGGTGTGACATCGCCATCCTGGGCGCGCGCGGACAACGGCAGCTCAATCCCGCGAGCCAACACTGGCTCGCGGAGCACTTCACGGAGCGACCACTGGAGCAGGTCCCCGGCGCCGGAGTGTGGGAGCGCCGCGACGAACCCCTCCATGCCGAGAGGCCCTGCCCCATCTCGCCGAAGTCGCCCGCAAGCCCTGGCTGCTGAGCTGTCCGACGCCGCGGCTCACGGGATGATGCGCCGGCGGCGCCCCTGATGCTTACTGATCGCGGAGCCAGAACCAGCGCCCCTCGGAGTGGAGTGCGCGCTCGAGGAAGTCCGAGAACGAGGGCGCAATCTGGGCGCAGTAGTACGGGTCAGGGAACCCCTCGCGGTAACCATCGATGATGGGATACCGGCCGGACTGCTGCTGCCCCACGTCCACGATGATGTAGTTGCTGTCCTGGAGCGCACATGCGACGTACCACGACACGGGGCCCGCCTTGTCACTATCGCTCTGACTCATGACGACCCGCGCACGCCGAATCATGGCGAGCGGCAGGAAGTGGTAGTCCGAGTCGGTGGTGTCGAACAGCTTCGCGCCATCGCAGTGCAGATAGAACGCGCGCATGTCCGGATCGAGGCGCCAGCCCACGCGAGCCTCGAACTCGGCAATATGCTCCGGTGTGGCCGGCGGATTCGGGAAATGGCTCCGCGACACCTCGGACAGCAAGTCGCTCATGGTCGACATGTGGCTACTCTCCGTAGGGATAGCTACCGCCCGCGCTCGTCCACGGTGGCTCGTTCGCGTAGCACTGGTTGTAGAGCCCTTGGAGTGTTTCGTGAATCTCCTTCGGATAGGGAATCAGGTTGTCCCAGTCCGTTGGGTTGCCTCCGTGCTTGAGGTCCCGGATGTGGTGTCCCTGGTAGGGAGAGCCATCTGCCTCACGTGGCCACGCGCCGAATCTCTCGGCCCAGCGTTCACGGAATCCCTCGCGGATGGCTTTCCACCGAGAACGCGCAACCTCGTTCTCTGCCTTCGTCAACTCAGGGTAGTTACAGCAACAGTTGGCCTGCGCGAACCGGCTGCCGGTGCGGACAACCGTTCCCTCGTAGTCCATCTTCACGTCCGCGAGCCAGATGCAGCCCTGAAGCACGTGCCCCTCTCCGGCACACTTGTCGCGGCAATAGTCCATGATTTGCGGACTGCACTGCCAAGGGCCAAAGAAGATGACGGTGCGAAACTGTCCGCCACCGGGGACGGCCACCTGGGGACCGACCCATCGCTTGACGCCCCCGGCGGTGGACATCGCCCCCTCAGCACATGCAGCAAGGGTGAGCGCGGCAGCGGCCGAAACGATGCGCATGAGCGTGCTCTTCACGCGGATCAAGCTAACGCAGAACAGCCAGTACAATCAGGACACCGCCCCCATCGTGCCGACCGTGCCCTCAGGCGACAGGGCTCACGGGATGATGCGACGGCGGCGGAGGTCCTCGAACAGCCCGAGGAACATCGCCTCGGTGTCGACGTACTCGTGGAACCCGAAGCGGCGCGCCTTCGAGCCATCCGCGAACATGTCGTAGTCCCAGGAGAAGACAAAGTCGCCGAAGCGCCAGGACGACACGTCTCGGTAGGGCGTGGGCACGAGTCCGTGCTTCCGCTGCATCGCGGTCCACACGGGCTCCTTGTCCGCCATGACGACGTCCAGTGACATGGGCAGCGGCGGCGCGACCTCCAAGCCGAACGAGCGCGCGAGTCGAGGCCACAGCTCATTCCAACGGAAGAGGTCGCCGTTGTTGATGTTGAACGCCTGATTGGCGCACTGCTCGCTCGTGGCCGCCCACACGGTGGCCTTGGCGAGCAGCCCCGCGTCTGTCATCTCCAAAAGCTTGTCATACGCGCCCGGCTTGCCCGGGAAGCGCAGCGGAATCCCCAGCTCCTTCGACATGGACGCATAGACCGCGATGACCATGGCGAGGTTCATCGGGTTGCCCAGCGCGAAGCCTCCCACCACCGAGGGGCGGATGGCGGACCACGTCCACGCCTTGCCCTGCTGCCGCGACTCCAGGAACGCCTGCTGGTCCACGTTGAACTCAGGCGGCATGTGCGGCGCGTCCGTCTCGCGGGCGGGGGTCTTGAACGGCCCGAGGTGCGCGCCGTAGACCTTGTAGCCCTGCATCAAGCTGATGTGCCGCAGACCAGGGGCAATCGGCTCAATGGCATCCACGACGTTGACGAGCATGGCCAGGTTGGGCGGAACCAGCTCCGCCCAGGTGGGCCGGTCTTGATAGGCCGCATAGAAGATATGCGTGACGTGCGTGAGGCCCGCGAGCTGCCGGCGACAATCTTCAGCGCTGAGCAGATCCACCGCGACGTGACGGATCCGCCCCTGCGCGTCGCCGCCTCGACGCGACAGGCCCACGACGTCCCAGTCCGGCAGCGTGGAGAGATATTGAACGAGGTTCCGACCAATGACGCCTTGCGCACCGACGACGAGCGCGACCTTGTGATGGGTATTCATGGATGTCCTTGCGAAGTGTCGCGACAACTGCAGAGGTCCGGCTCAGGCGAGGGTGTCGACGACGCCGCCATCGACGCGCAGCGCGGCGCCGGTGGTGGCGGAGGCCAGGGGCGAGCAGACATAGGCCACGAGGTTGGCCACCTCCTCCGGCGTGGCCATGCGCTGGAGCAATGAGGTGGAGCGGTGCTCTCGCACGAAGGCCGTTCCGGCCTCTTCGATGGACTGGCCCGCCTTCGCGGCGGAGTCCTTCAGCATCGCCTCCACGCCCTCGGACAGCGTGGGGCCGGGCAGCACCGCGTTCACCGTCACGCCCGTGCCCGCCACGCGCTTGGCCAGGCCGCGCGAGACCGCGAGGTTCGCCGTCTTGGTGACGCCGTAGTGGATCATCTCCACCGGGATGTTCAGCGCCGACTCGGACGAGATGAACACGACGCGGCCCCAGCCCTTGGACACCATGCTCGGGAGGTACTCACGCGACAGGCGAACGCCCGACAGCACGTTCACCTCGAAGAAGCGCGACCACTCCTCGTCCGGAATCTCGAAGAAGTCGTGCGGCCCGAAGATGCCCATGTTGTTGATGAGGATGTCGGCGGCGGGCTCGGCCTTGCGCAGCACCGCGCTGCCCGCCGCCGTGCTCAGGTCGGCGGCCACGCCGCGCACCGTGGCTCCGGGCACGGCCTTCTTCAGCGCCGCCACCGCCTTGTCCACGGAGTCCTGCTTGCGACCGTTCACCACCACGACCGCGCCGCACTCGGCGAGCCGCTTCGCGATGGCGAAGCCGATGCCCACCGTGGAGCCGGAGACGATGGCGGTCTTCTGCGACAGGTCGATCTTCATGACAGGGCACTCACTCGAAGGAAGGCGCTCGGGACGCTCGGCCCCGGGCGCGACGTGAACGCGGAGCCCGGCACCCACGCCGCGCTCCACGGCACCGAGCCCACTGGGGAGCCCGGTCGAAGACAAGGACGTCAGCCGTGGGCTGTCCGCCCCAAGAAGCTTGAAGGGCTCGTGCGCAACGCGCGTCACGAGCCCCACCGTGCGCCGAGGCACTCGCAAGCACCGCGGCATTCGGTGGTAGCCCGATATGCGCCACGCACGACTCGCGAGCCACGCGACCTGGGGCACAACGCTTGTGCCGCGCGAGCACAACCGCGCGCTCGCGCGTCCAGCGGACCCCAGCCCTGTCGTGGATGTTGGTGGACTGAATGTTTTCAAGGGCACGGTTGTGCCACCGCGCTCGGATTCACTCTGCGCGCAAGCGAGCCCGGCTGCGTGCGAGTTCTGAGGCCCGAGGGCTCAGCGCTTTGGCCCAAACACCGGGCGCGCGCGTATCATGCGCGTCCTTATGTCTGACACTCCCACCCTGCTGCTGGTGGATGACGACAGCTTCGTTCGTCGCATCCTCAAGGACGTCATCACCGATACGGGCATCGACCTTCGGGTGCTCGAAGCAGCGGATGGCGAAGAAGGTCTGGCCGTGGCCGAGCGCGAGCAGCCCGCGGTGATGTTCCTGGACCTCTTCATGCCGAAGAAGAGCGGGCTCGAAGTGCTGGGAGCCATCAAGCACGTGTCGCCAGGAACGCGCGTGCTCGTCATCAGCAGCATGGACGCGGAGCCGGTGGTGGAGCAGGCCATCTCCGCGGGCGCCGTGGGTTTCGTGGGCAAGCCCTTCCATCCCCTGGAGATTGCTTCCGCCGTACGCCAGGCGCTCGCCCACTGACCCAGAGGTGCCCGTGTCGTCCTCCGTTGTGAATTACTGGGTGGGAGACTCGCTCGGCCGCGTTCTGGGCCCGCTGACCCTCCAGGCCTTTCGAGATCTCATCTCCTCCGGCCGACTCAAGGCCGCGGTGCGCGCGTCCCGAGACGGGACGACCTGGCTGCCCATCCAAGAGCTGGCCGAGGTGCGCGACCTCTTCGCCGCCGCGCAGCCCACCGCCTCCATGGAGGTCCAGCAGGCCGAGCGCCTGCGCACGCAGCTTCGCGGACTGCTCAACCTCGGACCGCTCGACGTGTTCGGCATGAAGCCCACCGCGAGCCTCGACGAGGTGCGCCTGGCCTTCTTCCGCATGGCGAAGCGCTTCTCGCCGGAGCACCTGTCGCCGGAGACGCATCCGGAGCTGAAGAAGGTGTCGGCGGAGATCTTCGACTTCCTCGCGCGGCGCATGCGCGACGCCGAAGCCCTCTACACGTTGAACAACAACCCCGTGCCTCGGGCGCCGCCGCCTCGGCTGGACGTCAGCGCGACCGTGCCGCCGCCCCCGGCTCCCGCGCCGCGTGCCGCGCCTGTCGCTCCGCCTCCCCCGGCGAACGTCGTCCGCCCGCCGCCCGCGCCACCACCGCCCGCGCCGCCACCTCGGCCCCCGCCGGTGATGACCCCGGTGGCCCGCGCTCCCGTGGCTCCGCCGCCTCCCGCGCCGCCGCCGCCACCTCCGGCGCCCGTGCGTCGCGCGGCTCCCGCTCCTGCGGCTCCGGCGTATACGAGCGCGGAGTTCGTGGGTCTGGAGCGCCGCACCGACGACCGCATCCACGCGGACGTGAAGGTGTCACTCCAGAACGCAGGCATCTTCACCGACCACCGCATCATCAACCTGTCCTCTGGCGGACTCTTCATCGCCACGGACAAGCCGCTGCGGCTGGGAACTCAGGTGGAGCTGACCCTGCGGTTCGATGATCCGGCGCGGGTGATGACGATGCGCAGCTCGGTCATCTGGGAGAACTCGCTGGATGACGGCAAGAACCCGCGCGGCTACGGGTTGCGCCTGAGCAGCCTCCGCCCCGAGGAGCGGGACTTCATCCAGCAGTACTTGAAGCGGCGAGTGAAGAAGCCCTGACGGCTACAGGAACTGCCCCAGGAACACACCCGCGGCCATCACGAAGGTCGCCATCACCGCCACGACGGCCTTCAGCTCGACATCTTCGCGGTCCATCACATTCGAGAACTTCATCGTCGGCCCCTTGGTCAATCCCCTCGCCCCTTCCTACGGCGTCGGCTTCTCGTGATTGCATCGCGTGTCCGGACACCTTGCGCCGGACGATGGCGCCTCCCAGGATGGCTCCCGTGTCCGTCCCGCCCGCCGAGTACCGGCTGCTCGAAGGCCTCCCCCTGCCCACCGCCGTCGTGCGAGAGGAGCGGGTGGTGTACGCCAACCCCGCGCTCACCTCGCTGCTCGGGCCCGGAGCGAGCCCGCCGAGCGCGCCCGCGGAGCTGCTGACCCGGCTGCTCGCCCCGGGGCAGGGTCCGGTGAACCCCTCCCGTGCGCCGCTGTACCCGGAGCCACCCCTCTGGCTCAGGGTGCGCGCGACCCACGAGCCCGAACACGTCCGAGGCCTGCGCCGACTGCCGGGAATCACGCCAGACGAGCACGTGCTGATGTTGCTCGACGCGGAGGGCGAAGACGCGGTGCTGCGGCTGAGCGAGGCGCTCGCGATGGCGGCCTCGGAGATGCTGCGCTGCCGGGACGAACACGCGGTGCTCGAGCTGGCGGCGGAGGCGGTGCACCGGCAGGGCTTCCATGTGTCCTTCATGCTGCTGGACGGTGACTCGCTCCGGCACGGCCCCATGCGCCAGGACGCGGACACGGTGGCCGCCGCCGAGCGGCTGTACGGCAAGGCCATGTCCGAGGTGCGCTTCTCCCGCGCCAGCATGCCGCACCTGGAAGCAGTGCTCGCCCAGCGACGGGCCCTGTTCCATCCGGACCTGTTCGAGGTCGTGCGCCGACTGCACGCGCCCGAGGTGGCCTCGCTCATCGTGCGGACCTATCCCCCGGGAACGCGCGGGCTGGACGCCCCCATCTTCGTGGGCGGCGAGCCCTACGGCATCTTCTCCGCGCAGGGCCTGACGCTCACGCCCGCGGGCGCGGGCACGCTGGAACTCTTCGCGCAGCTCGTGGGAGGCGCGTTGGAGAACGTGCGCCACCACCGCGACACGGAGGCGCGGCTCGGCGAGCTGTCCCGCCTCCAGGAAGAGCTGGTCGCACGCGAGCGGCTCACGGTGCTGGGCGAAGCCGCGGGCGTGGTGGCGCATGAGGTGCGCAACCCACTGGGCGCCATCCTCAACGCGGTGGCGGTGCTCAAGCGCGAGTCGCGACTGGGCACGGCCGGCGTCTCCGCCGTGGAGATGCTGGAGGAAGAGGCCATCCGGCTGGAGGACATCGTCCGGGACCTCCTGGACGTGGTGCGCCCGCTGGAGCCACGCCCGCGTCCGCTGCACCTGGGCGAGCTGGTGCGCCGCGCGCTCGGATTGCTTCGCGAGCGCCCGAGCGCCGCGAGTCCTCCCGTCGAGGTGAGCGAGGACGAGGACCTGCCGCTGCTTCAGGCGGACGAGACGCTGCTCCAGCTCGCGGTCACCCACTTGCTGCGCAATGCGCTGCAAGCCGCACCGGAACCCGGCGCGGTGCGCGTGCAGGTGACGCGCGTGCCCGAGGGCGTCTCGTTGAGCGTGGAGGACACGGGCGCGGGCATTCCAGGCGTGGATCCGCAGCGCGTCTTCGAGCCCTTCTTCCTCACCCGCGCCAATGGCCGAGGCCTGGGCCTGGCCATCGTCCGACGCGTGGTGCTCGCGCACGGAGGGCAGGTGCGCGCGGGCTCGAAGCCCGAGGGAGGCGCCCGCTTCGAGCTGGTCCTCCCCCTGGAGCCGCGCGCCTGACTCAGGGCGTGGCGAGCAGCAGCCGGCAGCGCAGTCCACCGTTGCGCACCGGCAGGCTCTTCGCGCCGTCCAGCCCGAGCTGCCCCACCAGCTTCGCGTCCTCCGGGACGATGAGCGCCACACGCCATCCCCGGAACGACCGACGCAGCGTCGCGCCCAGCGCGCGATAGAGGCCCGGCAGGTCGTCGGCCTCGCCCACGCGCTTGCCATACGGCGGGTTCGCCACCACGAAGCCCGGCCCTGTCGCCGGCGTGGCCAAGGTTCGCAGGTCGTGCCGCTCCAGCGTCAGCGTCACGCCCGCGCGCCGCGCGTTGCGCCTCGCCGTCCCCAGCGCTCCCGCGTTGAGGTCAAAGCCCAGCAGCGGCGCACGCGGCGCCTCCAGTGCCTCGGCCTCGGCCTTCGCGCGACGCTCCGTCCACGCGCGCGCATCGAAGCTCGGGAAGGACTCGAACGCGAACGTCCGGCCGAGCCCTGGCGCGCGGCGCATGGACATCCACGCGCCCTCCACCAGGAACGTGCCCGAGCCGCACATTGGATCCACCAGGGGCTCCGCGCCCGTGTAGCCCGCCAGTCGCAGGATGCCGGCCGCGAGCGTCTCGCGCAGGGGCGCCCGGCTCACCTCCTGACGGTAGCCTCGGCGATAGAGCGACTCGCCACTGGTGTCCACGCTCACGGTGAACGACTCGCCGTCCACGCGCACGAGCATCGTGAGGCCCGGGCTCGACTCATCGTCCAGCGGACCCGCTTGCTCCACCGTGCGCAGCCGCCAGGCGCGCGCGGCGGCGGACAGCACCGTGCCCGCCCCAGGCACGCCGGTACGATGCAGCGTCACGGACATCCGAGGCGGCGCGCCCCCCGCGGCCCACACCCGCGACAGCGGCAGCGCGGCCAGCCCATTCTCCAGCGCCGCTTCGTCGGACGCGCGAAAGGTGCCCAGGCGAAGCAACACGCGGCTCGCCGTGCGCAGTCGCAGGTTGGCCTCTTGATGCAGCCCCGGCGCGCCCTCCAACTCCACGCCGCCCTCCACCGCGCGCGGAGCGAAGCCCAGCTCCCGAGCCTCGCCCTCCAACGCGGGCTCCAGGCCCGGCAGCGCTGACACATAGACGCGCTCGGCGCCGCGCGTGTCTCGACCTCTCATGGGAGTGTCCACGTCAGGCCTCGACCGGGGCCGGAGCCCGGGGAGCGGTGAGGGCGGAGCCCGCGGACGCCGCGCTCACGCACAGCACCGCGAGCCACTGCACGACGGACAACCGCTCCCGCAGGAAGAGCAGGCCCGCGAGGGCCGCGACCGCCGGCTCCAAGCTCATCAAGATGCCAAAGGTCCGGCTGGGCAGCACCCGCAGCGCCGTCATCTCCAGCGAGTACGGCAGCGCGCTCGACAGCACCGCCACCCCCAGGCCCGCCGCGAACAGCCCCGGCGTCAGCCGAGACACCACGCCCCCCGCCAAGGCCACTGGCAGCACCGTCAGCGCCGCGAACGTCATGCCGATGGCCACGCCCTGCCCTCCGGAGAACAGGCGCGACACGCGGCCTCCCGTCACGATGTACGCCCCCCAGCACGCGGCGGCGACGAGCGCGAGCAGCACGCCCATGAGGTCCAACGCGCCCTCCCCCTGCTTCCACGGCACCAGCAATCCAATGCCCACCGCCGCGAGCAAGACCCACAGGAAGTCCGACGCGCGCCGCGAGCCGAACACCGCCACGGCCAACGGCCCCAGGAACTCCACCGTGACGCACAGCCCCAACGGGATGCGTTGCAGCGCCAGGTAGAACGAGAGGTTCATCCCGCCCAGCAGCACGCCATACGGAATGACGGCCAGCCACTGCGCGCGCGTGAGCGTTCGGAACGAGGGCCGGAAGACGGCCAGCAGCACCAGCGCGGCCAACGAGATGCGCAGGCCCGAGGTGCCCGCCGCACCCAGCGCGGGGAACAACTCCTTGGCGACCGCCGCGCCTCCCTGCACGCTGATGACCGCGAGCAACACCGCGGGGATGGGGGACAGGGTTCGAGGCGAACGGGCGGCGGGCACGGCGGTCATTCCCGCTACGCTAACCGCACGCCGTCCGGGTTGCTCCAGGGAAGCACGCCTCGCGCTGGCCGTGCGGGCCGCTCACCCCGGCAGCGGGGCCAGGGGAGCCTCCCGGACCAAGGGCGCCTCGGCGGGCTCGGACACGGTGGCATAGACGCCTCGGTAGGCGGGCGGCAGCAGCTCCGCCACGCGGCGCATCATCGCGTCCACCAGCGCCTGCCGAGGGTCCGCGGCGCCGAGCGTCTCCGGCTCCAGGTCCTCCACGCGGAAGGGCTGCCCCACGTGCACCGTGACGTGCGCTCGGTGCACGTGCTCGCCGCCCATGTCCGTGTCGTTGATGGGCATCAGCTTCTCGGTGCCCTCCAGCGCCACCGGCACCACGGGCACTCCCGCGCGCTTGGCGATGAGCGCCACGCCCTTCTTCGCCTCGCAGAGCGCGCCCGTGCGGCTGCGGCCTCCCTCCGGGAAGATGAGGACGGACTCACCCTTCTTCAGCGTGTCCACCGAGCGCCGCAGCGCCTCGATGTCCGGCGAGTTGGGCTTGATGCAGATGGTGTCCATCGACTCGGTGGCCAGCCGCGTCATCACCGTGCCCTGCAACTTCACGCCCGCGAGGAAGACGATGTGACGCGGACGCAACGCGCGAAACAGCGTGAAGCCATCCGCGTTGGACAGGTGGTTGCAGATGAAGAGACAGGGCTCGTCGGGCAGGTTCTCCCGGCCGACCACTTCCTCGCGCGCCATCGTGGACCAGACGCAGTGCATGAGCCCGCGCACGATGCGGCGGCGGAGGCCCTCCGGCAGCAGGGACAGCACGAAAAAGAGAGCTCGTAGCACGCGCCTGGAAACTCCTTCCTCTCCAGATGTAGTCCCGCCCCAGGGTCCAGGTCAGTGAGTGACGCGGAACCCTTCGCCGCTCGCAGGCCATGCCGTCATGCAGCCAACGCTTCGAGCCATCCTGGGGGGCGAACGCGAATCATGTCTCATACCGCTGTCACGCCACTGTCAGCCCGCGCCGGAGCCCCGCCTGTCCACCGGCCGCAAGCTCGAACGCAACGGCGTCGGCACGGCACCCCGGGTTGGGTTATGGGGGGGCCATGAGTGTCGAAGCCGCCCCCGCCCGCGCGAAGAAGCCCGTGGAATACGAGGCCACCGTCACCGAGGTGCGTCGTGACACGCACGACACCGTGACGCTCTTCCTCGACCTCGAAGGTGCGCCCCGGGATTACAAGGCCGGACAGTTCCTCAACATCGACCCGCACCAGTTCCCGGCCCTCGCTCGGCTGTGCGCCTACCTCCAGGAGCACAAGGGCAGACGCGAGCCCATCCGCTCGTACTCGCTCGCGTCGGCGCCCCACGAGTCTCGCCTGGCCATCACGGTGAAGGACGAGGAGTTCATCCCGGGCCTCACCCAGTACCCGCCCCTCTTGTCGCCCTACCTCGTGCACGGCCACCTCGTGGGCACGCGCATGAAGGTGACGGGGTTCCTGGGACCCTATGTCCTGCCGGACGACGTGACCGAGCGGACGGATCATCTCGTCCATCTGGTGGCGGGCTCGGGCGCCGTGCCCAACTTCTCCATCCTCAAGGACGCGCTGCATCGCGGGCTGCCGCTGCGTCACACGTTCCTGTTCTCCAACAAGACGTGGGGCGACATCCTCTATCGCGAGGAGCTGGCCGCCCTGGAGCGCGCCCACCCGGAGCGCCTGCGCGTGGTGCACACGCTCACGCGCGAGACGGACGCGTCACACTTCGGCCCCGCCGTGCGCAAGGGACGCGTGGGACAGGCGCTCCTCGAGGAGCTGCTGCCGGACTTCGAGACGTGCCTCGTCTACGCGTGCGGCCCCGCCATCACCCCGTGGGACCGCCGCAAGGCGCTGGAGACGCGCACGCCCGCGACGCCGCGCTTCATCGAGGCGGTGCTGGGCCACCTCCACGCGCTCGGCATCCCGGACAAGCGAATCAAGCGGGAGACGTACGGGTAGGCGCGTCCTCGGGCTCAGGCTCCGACGTCACCTCGGCACCGGGACGCGCCGTGGGCGTCACGCCCAGCAGGCGCGTCAGCTTGGGCTGCACGCCCACCTCGGCCAGGAGCGCCTCCAACTGCACGCGGGCCCGGCGGTTCTCCCGGTGCACGCGCCGGCCGAGGATGAGCTCGTTCTTCAGCGAGTGCTCCCAGCCCGTCAGCTCCGTCACCGTCACCTGGTAGCCGAACGCCTCCAGCGTCAACGCGCGGATGACGTTGGTGATGTGCGAGCCGAACTCGCGACGGTGCCACGGGTGCTGGTACAGCAGGGACATGGTGCCCGGCCCCTGCGGGCGCTGTGACTTGAGCTGCGCGGCCACCTCGGCCTGGCAGCATGGCACCACCGCGACGTGGTCCGCGCCGTGACGGATGGCCGCCACCAGCGCGTCATCCGTCGCCGTGTCGCACGCGTGCAGCGCCAGCATCACGTGGATGCGCTCCGGATAATCGGCCGCGTCCAGGTGCGCCGTCTGGAAGCGCATGCGCTCGAAGCCCAGCCGCGCCGCGCGCTCCTTCGCGCGCTCCGTCAGCTCGGGCCGCCCCTCGATGGACAGCAGCGCGCCGTCCGCCGCGCCCTTGAGGAACAGCTCGTACAGCACGAAGCCGAGGTAGGCGTTGCCGCTGCCGGCGTCCACCACCAGCGGGCTCGGGTGGCGCGCCTGCACCTCCTCCATCGCCGGACGCAGCAAGCCCATCAGGTGGTTGACCTGCTTGAGCTTGCGCAGCGCATCCGCGTTGAGGTTGCCCTCGCGCGTGAGCAGGTGCAGCTCGCGCAAGAGCGCGGGGGACTGGTCCGGCAACAGCTCCCGCCGGACCTGGGGGGCTTTGACGTTGCGTCTCAGACGGACACCACTTCATTGACCTCGGGAATGATCTCCCGCAGGCGGGACTCGATGCCCATCTTCAGCGTCGCCGTGGACGACGGGCAGCCCGCGCACGAGCCCTTCATGTGCAGGTAGACGACGCCGTCCTCGAAGCGGTCCAGGGTGATGTCGCCACCGTCCTGCGCCACCGCGGGGCGGATCTCGCTGTCGAGGATGTCCTGGATGCGCGACACCACCGAGCCATCCCCGGTCGACTGCTGCCGCGACGCCGCCACCGCCGCCTCGTCCACCACCGGCTCATTGGACTCCAGGTGGGAGTCCAGCGTCGCCATCACCGAGTCGTTCAACTCGTCCCACTCACCCTCGTCGCCCTTGGTGACGGTGACGAAGTTCGTTCCGACCATCACCGCCGTGACGCCGCGGATGTCCATCAGCTTGCGCGCCAGCGGCGACTTGGCCTGTGCGTCGTCCTTGCTGGTGATGTTCACCGCGCCAGAGCCCAGCAGGCGCCGGTCGACGACGTACTTGAGCGTGCTGGGATTGGGGGTCCACTCGAGCTGGATGTTCACCGACATGAAAAGTCTCCTGGTTCCATTCCTCTAAGACGCTCGCGGCCCCATAGCAACCCGAGTGGCCGGCAGGCAAACGGACTCCTGCTCCTTCCTCCCGGTGTCGCCCTGTCCGCCCGTGCGCTGGTGGACGCGCCGCGCCACTGCTACATCGGCGGGATGCCCTACCCTCCGCGTCTCGCCCACCTCGCCACCCGCGCCGTGGTGGTGGCGAAGCTCGCCCCCACCTTCGCCACCGCGCACAACATCGACGACGAGGAGGCGGCGCAGCGGCTGTCCTCCGCGCTCGCCGGGCGCCTGCTGCCCGCGCTGCTGGACTCCGCCTGGTCCGCCATGCGCGGCACCGCGAAGCGCCTCAACGACGACGGCCTCCTGGAGAAGGTCGCCGCCACGCTGGGCGACCGGCCGATGCGCCCCGGCCGCGTCGCGACCCTGTCTCCCGCCTGGAGCGCCTTCCTCGTGGTGGCGGACCTGGAAGCGGGCACCGCCAGCGAGGCCGCGCGCCGGGTCATGGAGACCGACGCGGGGCGCCAGCGCGCCGACGACGGACTCGCGGAGGCGGGACGATTCCTCGCCAAGGAGTTGACGCGCGGGAAGTAGGGCGGGCCGGACATGGCGGGAGCACCCGGCCGTCGTTATAGGCTGGCCCCTCCCAGACCCATCTCCCTGCCCGCCGATGTCGACCCCGCTGCCCACCACCCTGCGCATCCTCAAGGCCATCACCGAGGTTCCTCGGGCGGCCTGGGATGCGCTCGTGGACGACGCGGCGGCGCCATTCTTGGAGTGGGCCTTCCTCGCCGCGCTGGAGGAGAGCGGCTGCGCGGTGCCCGAGCGCGGCTGGCACCCGCGCCACCTCACCTTGTGGCGAGGCTCGCGGCTGGTGGCCGCCGCGCCCGCCTATCTCAAGGACGACAGCCAGGGTGAGTTCGTCTTCGACGGCCCCTGGGCCACCGCCGCCGAGCGCGCGGGCCTCGACTACTACCCCAAGCTGGTCCTGGCCGTGCCCTTCACGCCCGCCACCGGGCGCCGCGTGCTCGTGGCCCCGGGCGAGGACCGCGCCAGCCGCGAGGCCGAGCTGTACGGCGCCGCGCTGGAGTACGCCCGCGCCGAGCGCTTCAGCGGCGTGCATGTCCTCTTCCACACGCCCGAGGAGGCCCCCACGCTGGAGGCCCAGGGCTATGCCCTGCGCCTGGGCGTGCAGTACCAGTGGCGCAACCGGGACTATCGTTCGTTCGACGACTTCCTCGCCCGCTTCCACTCCAAGCGGCGCAACCAGGTGCGGCGCGAGGTGCGCGCCCCGGCCGCGCAAGGCATCACGCTGAGCACCCTGCGCGGGGACGCGCTGGACACCCTGGACGTGGACACCGTCTGGCGGCTGTATGTGTCCACGGTGGACCGCTATCCGTGGGGCGTGCGCTACCTCACCCCGGACTTCTTCGCCCGGCTGCTGCGGGACTTTCGGCACCGCTGTGAGTTCGTGGAGGCGCGGCGGGATGGAAACCGGGTGGCCGGCGCGTTCAACCTCATTGGCCCGCGCGCGCTCTTCGGACGCTACTGGGGCTGCTTCGAGGAGCACCCGTTCCTGCACTTCAACGTCTGTCTGTACCATCCGGTGGAGGACGCCATCGCCCGGGGACTGGAGCGCTTCGAACCCGGGGCCGGCGGTGAGCACAAGCTGACGCGCGGCTTCGAGCCCCAGCTCACATACAGTGCACACCTGCTCCTCCACCCCGGCCTGGACCGGGCGGTGCGCGGCCTGCTGGCCCACGAGCGAGCAGCCGTCCAGGGAGGCCTGCCCCAGTGGTGGGCCGAGACAGGTTTCAAGGAGCGGGCCTGAGCAGGCTCGCGCTCGCATTCCGGTAAGGGAGTCCGCACACCCATGGCGCAGAAGCACGAGAGCGACACGCACGTCGTCACGGAGACCGTTCCGAAGCAGAAGCTCAAGAAGCCCACGCTCTACAAGGTGCTCCTGCACAACGACAACTACACGACGCGCGAGTTCGTGGTGGCCGTCCTGAAGGAGGTCTTCCACAAGTCGGAGTCGGATGCCGTGCAGATCATGCTGCACATTCATTACAACGGCATCGGAGTCGCGGGCGTTTATACATTCGATGTCGCCGAGACGAAGGTCAAGACAGTGGAGGCCGCGGCGCGGGAGAACGGGTTCCCCCTGCGGCTGTCCATGGAACCCGAGGAAGGTTGAACCGTGGCAGGACCGTCCATCGCCAAAGAATTGCAGGCCAGCTTCCGTACCGCCCTGGATGAGGCGCGGAAGATGCGCCACGAGTACCTGACCCTCGAGCACCTGTTGCTGGCGCTCACCAAGGACGCTCGCACACGAGAGGTGCTCAAGGGCTGCGGCGCCAACGTGAAGCGGCTCCAGGACCGGCTCGTCGAGTTCCTCGAGGAGACCGTCGAGCGGCTGCCCGAGGGCGTGGAAGCCGAACCCCAACAGACCATCGGCGTGGAGCGCGTGCTCCAGCGCGCCGCGGTGCACGCCTACTCCGCCGAGCAGAAGGTCATCGACGGCGGCGACGTGCTGGTGGCGTTGTTCCGCGAAGAGGAGAGCCAGGCCCTCTACCTGCTCCAGCAGGAGGGCGTCAGCCGCCTGGACCTGCTCAACTTCATCTCCCACGGCATCTCCAAGGACGGCGAGTCCGCCGAGGAGACCGAGAGCCGTCCCGCCCACGCGGGTGAAGAAGACGAGGGCGAGGCGCCGCGCAAGAGCCCGCTCGAGGCGTACACCGTCCAGCTCAACGACGAGGCGAAGGCGGGCCGCATCGATCCGCTCATCGGCCGTGAGAAGGAGCTGGAGCGCACCATCCAGGTGCTCTGCCGCCGCCGCAAGAACAACCCGCTCTACGTGGGCGAGGCGGGCGTGGGCAAGACGGCCATCGCCGAGGGACTCGCGCTGCACATCGTCGAGGGCAAGGTGCCCGAGGCGCTGAAGAACGCGGTGGTCTACTCGCTGGACATGGGCGCGCTGCTGGCGGGCACCAAGTTCCGCGGCCAGTTCGAGGAGCGCCTCAAGGGCGTGCTCAAGCAGCTCCAGGAGCAGCCGGACGCCATCCTCTTCATCGACGAGATCCACACCATCGTCGGGGCGGGCGCCACCAGCGGCGGCTCCATGGATGCCTCCAACCTGCTCAAGCCCGCGCTGGCGAGCGGCCGGCTGCGGTGCATCGGCTCCACCACGTACCAGGAATACAAGTCCGCCTTCGAGCGGGACCGCGCCCTGTCGCGCCGCTTCCAGAAGGTGGAGGTGGGCGAGCCTTCCATCGAGGACACCGTCCTCATCCTGGAGGGGCTCAAGAGCCGGTACGAGGAGCACCACCACGTGACGTACGCGCCGGAGGCCATCCGGGCGGCGGCGGAGCTGTCGGCCAAGCACATCAACGACCGCTTCCTGCCGGACAAGGCCATCGACGTGATGGACGAGACGGGCGCCGCCGAGCGGCTCAAGCCCGAGGGCGTGCGCACCGGCAAGGTCACCGCCGCGGACATCGAGCACGTCGTCTCCAAGATGGCGCGCGTCCCCGCCAAGAGCGTGTCCGCCAGCGAGGGCGTGCAGCTGCAGAACCTGGAGAAGGAGCTGCAGTCCGTCATCTTCGGACAGGACGCGGCCATCCATGACCTGGTGAGCGCCATCAAGCTGGCGCGCTCGGGCCTGCGCGCGCCGGAGAAGCCCATCGGCAGCTTCCTCTTCTCGGGCCCCACGGGCGTGGGCAAGACGGAGCTGGCCAAGCAGCTCGCGCAGACGTTGGGCGTGGAGTTCCTGCGCTACGACATGAGCGAGTACTCGGAGAAGCACACGGTGAGCCGGCTCATCGGCGCGCCTCCGGGCTACGTGGGCTTCGACCAGGGCGGCCTCCTCACGGACGCCGTGCGCAAGCACCCCTACGCCGTGGTGGTGCTGGATGAAATCGAGAAGGCCCACCCGGACCTCTTCAACATCCTGCTCCAGGTGATGGACCACGCGACGCTGACGGACAACAACGGCCGCAAGGCCGACTTCCGCAACATCGTCCTCATCCTCACCACCAACGCGGGCGCGCGGGAGATGAGCACCAAGTCCCTGGGCTTCGGGGACCAGAAGCAGGTCGCGGATGCCAACCGCGCGAAGAAGGCCATCGAGAACACCTTCACGCCCGAGTTCCGCAACCGGCTGGACGGCTGGATTCTCTTCTCCGGTCTGCCGCCCGAGGTCATCCTCAAGGTCGTCGACAAGGAAGTGGCCCTGCTCCAGAAGGTGCTGGACGAGAAGAAGGTGAAGATGGAGCTGACGCCGGCGGCCCGCGCGTGGCTGGCCGAGCGCGGCTACGACCCGGCCTTCGGCGCGCGCCCCATGGCGCGGCTGGTGGACAACTCGCTGAAGAAGCCGCTCGCCGAGGCGCTCCTCTTCGGACCGCTGAAGAACGGCGGCGTGGCCCGCTTCGACGTCGTGGACGACGCGCTGAAGCTCCAGCCGCTGGCCACCGCGTAGTCCTCCGCATCCCTGGATGCGACAAGGCCCCGTGCTCCCTCCGTGGAGCGCGGGGCCTTCGTCTTTCGAGCGAGCCGCTTCATCCCCGCGCTACGCCGGCTTCGACTCGGACTCGACGCGGTAGCTCTTCACCGCGCTGGTGAGCTGCTCGGAGATGATTTGCAGCGTGGTGGCGGCCTCGCCCGTGGAGCCGATGCGGGCCACCGTCTCGTCCATCATCTTGGACAAGTCGTTCACTGCCAGGGTGATTTGGTTGATGCCCACGTTCTGCTGATTCACCGCGGCGGCAATCTGTCGCACGGCCGCGGCGTTGTCCTGGACGATGGAGGACAGCTCGCGCAGGTTCTGCCCGCTGTTGCGCACCTGCGTGAGGCTCGCCTCCATGCGCTCGGCGCCGCGCTCGGTGTCGCGCACGGCGGCGGTGACGGAGTTGGCGATGTCATCCAGCAGCTCGCGCACCTGCGTGGTGGCCTGGATGGACTGGTCCGCGAGCGCGCGAATCTCTCGCGCCACCACGCCAAAGCCCTTGCCGTGCTCGCCCGAGCGCACCGCCTCGATGGCCGCGTTGAGGGCCAGCATGTTGGACTGGTCCGCCAGGTCCTTCACCGTCTGGGTGATGCCGCCAATCTGCTGCGTGCGCTCGCCCAGGCTGAGAATCTTCTCCGCGATGGCGTTCACCTGCGCGCGGATGTCGTTGAGGCCGACCATCGTCTGCTCGATGGACGCCTCGCCCGCGCGCGCCAGGTTGTCCGCGCGCTCGGCCACGCTCAGCACGCCCTCGGCCTTCTGCGCGGCCAGCATGGACGTCTGTTTGATTTCCTGCGCCGTCACCTGCGTCTCCTGGAGCGCGGCGGCCTGCCGGGAGATGGTCTGCGCCTGCTCGGTGGAGGACGTGTTGAGGTGCTCGGTGGACTGGGTGAGCGCCGAGGCCGCCGTCTGGAGGTTCAGCGTCACCTCGCGCAGCTTGTGCACCATCTGCGAGAACGACGTGGCGAGCCGCCCCACCTCGTCCCCGCTCTGGACCTGGATGGGGCGCGTGAGGTCTCCGGACGCGACGATGTGGCCCGCCACCGAGGTCAGCTCGCTCAGGGGGCGCACGATGCTGCGGCCGAGCAGCGCGGAGGCCACCACGCCCGCCACCACCAGCAGCAGCGCAAACAGCAACATGCGCTGGCGCAGCGACACCACCTGCGCGTCCACGTACTCGCGGGCCATGCCCACGTGCACCGTCCCCAGCCGGCCCTGCGCCACGGGCGCGGCCACGTCCAGCGCGCGCAAGCGGCGCCCCGCCACGTCCACCTCCACCGAGGCCAGCACGCGGGTGCCGCCCTTCTCCACGCCGCCGGCCACCTTCGCGCCCGTGGCGAGCCGCAGCGCCTCCGGGAAGCTGTCGCCGCCCAGCGAGTGCACCGTCACGTAGCCCGTGGGGTCCTCGATGAAGATGTAGGACAGGTCCTCGCGCGAGCGGAACGCCTCCAGCAGCGGCTGAAGCGAGCCCATGCCCGCGGACACGCCCTGCTCGGCCGCGATGGCGAGGCTCAGCGCCACCGTCTGGCCCTCGCTCGCGTGGCGCTCCGCCAGGTCATCTCCCAGCTGGCGCGTGGCGATGAACGTCAGCAGCACCGCCACCGTCGCGCTGACCGCGGCCGTGACGAGCACCAGCTTGGGCGCCAGCCCCAGCGACTGACGGAAGGGCGTGACGAGCGGATTCGAACGATTCACAGGGGCACCGAGAGACGAGCGTCATCGGGAGCGCGCGGGGCGGACAGCGGGCGCGGAAACAGTCGAGCGGGCGTCATGGGGTGGAACCTCCCCCATCCGAGCCCTGCGCCCCTCGGTAGGGCGGGCGCATGCAGCTCTGGAGGATGAGGTTCGGCACCGCGGACAGCGGCACGGAGCGGTCGGTGGCCTTCATCTCCATGGCGGCGCGGGGCATCCCGTACACCACGCTGGTGGCCTCATCCTGCGCGAAGGTGACGCCGCCCGCCTCGCGGATGGCGACGAGCCCGCGCGCGCCGTCGTCGCCCATGCCGGTGAGCACGCCGCCGCCACAGCGCCGGCCATACGCCGCCGCCATCGAGGCCAGCAGCACGTCTCCCGAGGGACACGGGCCGCCCTTGTTGCGCTGGAGCCGCGCGAAGCCGCCGCTGTCCACCAGCAGGTCGTGACCATCCAGCGGGAAGTAGATGCGGCCGGGCTCCAGCCGCTCGCCATCGCGCGCCATGCCCACCACCATCGCGGACACCTGGGACAGCCACCGCACCATGCCCTGCGTGAAGCCCACGGTGATGTGCTGCGCGATGAGCACCGGCACGGGCAGGTCCGCCGGCAGCTTGGACAGCACATCCGCCAGCGCGGGAGGTCCGCCCGTGGAGGCCACCAATCCAAAGGCATCCACCCGAGCCCCCGCGGGAGGAGGCGGCGCCGAGGCGGGGCGCGGGCGTCGCGAGATGACGGGCACCTCCGCCATGAGGCACACCGAGTGGGCCAGGTCCTTGCCCCACTTGCGCAGCTCGTCCACGTTGGTGACGTTGGGCTTGCCGATGAGCTCCAGCGCGCCCGCGCTCATGGCCTGGAAGCCCAGGTCCACGCCGCGCTGCTCCGCCACCGCGCTCACCACCAGGATGCGCGCGGGCGACTGCGACATGATGGCCGCGATGGCCGCCGGACCATCCAGCCCCGGCAGCAAGAGGTCCATCGTGATGACGTCCGGGCGCAACAGCCGCGCGAGCTGCACGGCGCGGTTGCCGTCCGCGGCTCGGCCCACGACCTCGATGCGCGGCTCCTCGGTCAGGAGCGCGGTGACGGTGTTCGCCATGGTGGGCGAGTCGTCCACCACCAACACCCGGATGGGACGCTTCGCGTTCAAACGCGACTCCCCTTGCGGCTCATGACGTCGAGCACCTCGGCCAACAGCCGTCCCGCCGCGCACTCGCGCTTGCTGAGGAAGCCGTCGGCACCTGCCTGCAGTCCTCGCTCTCGCGCGGACGCGCTGTCGTGCGCGGACACCAGGATGACGGGCAGCGCGCGCGTCTCCTTCCGGTCCCTCAAGTGGGCGATGAGCTGCGTGCCGTCCATCTCTTCCATGTCCAGGTCGCAGATGACCACGTCGTAGGTATCCGCCTGCAACCGCTCCAGGGCGCGAGCGCCGCTGGCGGCCAGGTGCACCGTGAAGCCACCGGCCTCCAGCATGGCCCGGTGGAGCGCCCGCGCGGTGAGCGAGTCATCCACCACCAGCGCCCGGCGGCTGGCCGCGCCCACCGTCGTCTTCTCCGTATCCCCCACCACCCAATCCGGGCGGAGGATGAGCAAGAGCTCGCCGCGGCTGAGCGTGGCCGCGCCCTGCCAGGAGGGCACGTCGCGCACCTCGGCGGGCAGCGGGCGGATGACCAGGTCCCGGTCCCCCACCACCGCGTCCACCGCGAGCGCCACCCGGCGCCCACCGCTCTGCACGATGAGCAGCGGCTGTCCCTCGGCCGGGGCCGCGGGGGCGCACAGGCCCAGGCGCGCGCCCAGGTTCACCACCGGCAACAGCTGCCCCTGGTACTCCAGATGCGCGCGGCGCTTGCCCACCCGGAGCGCCTCGAGGCGCGCCAGCTGCGTGGCCTCCACGGCCAGCATGGGCAGACCCACCAGTTGCTCCAGCGCGCGCACCACCAGCACCGGCGAGCTGCCCAGGTCCACCGGCAACGTCAGCACGAAGCGCGTGCCCTGCCCCGGCGTGCTCGCCACCTCGATGCGGCCCTGGAGCGACTCCACCGCCGCGCGCACCGCGTCCAGGCCCACGCCGCGCCCGGAGGTGTCCGTCACATCCGAGCGCGTGCTGAAGCCCGGGCGGAAGATGAGGTCGCGCACCTGATTGTCGTTGAGCCGCGAGGTCTCGTCCGCGCTGGCCACGCCGCGCTTCTCGGCCGCCCGGCGCACCGCGCCCAGGTCGATGCCGCGCCCGTCGTCGCTCGCCTCCAGGTACAGGAGGTTTCCCTGCTGCTCGATGCGCAGGGTGAGCGCGCCCTCGTGGTGCTTGCCCGCGAGTTCGCGCTCTCCGGGCAGCTCCAGGCCGTGGTCCACCGCGTTGCGCAGCAGGTGCACGAGCGCGCCCTGGAGCTTCTCCAGCAGGCGCCGGTCCAACGACACCTCCGCGCCCACCACCGACAGCCGCGCCTCCTTGCCCAACTGCCGCGACAGGTCGCGCACCATGCGCTGGAGCGGCTCGAGGATGGTGCGCACCGGCCGCGTGGTGATGGCCTTGAGGCCGTCCTCCAGCGCGTCGACGATGTCGCTCGTCTCCTCGCCATCGGTGCGCAGCGAGCGGCCCGTTCCCGACAGCAGCGTGCGCGCCTCGGCCGTCTCCGCCAGGAGCCCTTGCCGCGCGAGCAGCGTCGCCACCCGCTCCAGCTCGCGGCTGCGCTCCTCCACGCGCAGGCGGACCTCGCGCAGGCGCTCCACCTCGCGCATCAGCGCCGTCACCTGCCGCGCGCTCACGCGCCAGCCCGCCTCGGCCGTCTCGCTGAGCGCTTCCGTCATGGCCAGCGCCGCCGCCTCCGCCGCGCCCGGTCCCGCGACGGAAGGCGCCGTGAGTTCGGCACCACCGCTGGGGTTTCTCGTCGCGCCTGCCAGCTCCGGGGCCGGCGCATCCGCCACGAGCTGAGCCAGGGCCGCGGCCGGGTCCGGGAGCTGCTCGCCTCGGCCATCCGCGTGCGCCTGCGCGCGCAGCATGAACAGGTCCAGCCCATGCAGCAGCGTGTCCACCAGCCCGCGCGGCATCTTCTGCGTGCTGGCCTTCACCGGCGCGAGCGCATCCTCGAGCCGGTGGGCGATGTCGCTCAGGTCCTGCAGCCCCAGCGAGGCCGCGCTGCCCTTGAGCGTGTGCAGGTGGCGCCCCAGCCGCACGTAGATTTTCCCGAGCGCCTCGGACTCCAGGCCATCGCGCTCGATCTCCAGCAGGTCCATGGTGACCTTCTGGATGACCTCCTGGGCCTCGGCGGCGAACCCGACGACCAACCCCTGCAACATCGCGTCAACGGCCATGGCGCCCCCCAGTGTCCCGCTCGGAGAACAGGCGCTTCAGGTCGATGAGGTGGATGAGCTGGCGGTCCGAGGTGAAGATCTCCATCACCGCGCCCTCCGTCCGCGCGCGCGCGGCCTCCACGGCCGCCAGGGGCAGCGTGGTGGGACGCGGGATGGCCTCGCAGTCGAGGGCGCACAGCTCACCATCGCCCTTCTCCACCACCAGCAGGACCGCGGGGTCCTGGCGCCAGCCGTGTCCGCCCAGGAGCGACGCGAGGCTGAGCGCGGAGAGCACCTGACCCTGGAAGCGCAGCACCCCGATGACCGCGGGCGCGGACAGCGGCACCGGCGTCACCATGCGCAGGGGCAGCGCGGCGCGCAGCGACTCCAGCGGCAGCGCGTAGCGCTCCTCGCCCAGCGGGAACTCGGCGATCCAATGGACCGCCTCCTCGACGGTGTTCTCGCCTCGCTCACGCAGCCGGGCAGCGCGGCGCGCCAGCAGGTCCCTGGCCTCGGCCTCCTGGGCCTCCTCCACCATCCGCGGAGTGACCTTCATTCGAGCGACCCCAGGTTGAGGTAGGCGTCCGCGGACGCCTGGTAGAAGCGCGCCGGCAGGGCCTCGGGGCCCTCCACCAGCGCATCGGGAGGAAGCTGACAGGCGCGCGCCCGGAGGGCTCGCATCAGCGGAAAGGCCGCGTCACGGGCCCCGCCGCGCTCGCGCAGGAGCGCCAGCTCCAAGAGCCCGGGCAGATAGTCCGGGGCCTGCTTCACGAGCGACTCCAGCACCGCGGCGGCCCCAGGCTCATCGCCCTCCTCGATGCGCTCCAGCGCGTCCAGGTGCATGCGCGAGGGCATGGGCGGAGGCGCCACCAACGCGGGCGGAGGTGGAGGTGGCGGAGACACGCGCCGAGGCGGAACGGGGCGCGGCACGGGCGCGCGCACCGGAGGAGGCGGCGCCAGCTCTCCGGGCAGCGGGCGGCGGAAGGCCTGAAGCTCGGGCGGCCCCTCACGCACCAGCCCCGCCGGCACGCGGTCCACCTCCACGGTGCCCAGCATCAACATTCCCCCGGGCACGAGCGCGCTCGCCAGGTGCGCGATGGCCACGTCACGCGCGGCCGTCGAGAAGTAGGTCAGCACGTTGCGGCAGAGGATGAAGTCGAAGTGCCCCCAGCGCTCCAGCGGCGGGGCCAGCAGGTTCGCCGGGGCGAAGTGGGTGACGCGGCGGACCGCCGGGTGGATGGTGACGTGCCGGCCATCCGGCTCGGCCATATAGAGGGGAAACAGCTGCGGGGCGGACTCGCGCCGAGACCACGAGCCGTACGTCGCGCGGCGCGCGGTCTCCAGGCTCGCCTCGTGGATGTCGGTGCCCAGCACCTCCACGGCGACGCCCGCGGGGGCGCACGCCAGGAGGCACGCCGCCAGCGAGTAGGGCTCCTCGCCGCTGGCGCATCCGGCGCTCCAACCGCGCAGCATCAGCCCACCCCGCCGCAGCGCCGCGGGGATGCCTTCGTGCGCGAGGAACCGGAAGTGCTCCGGTTGCCGGAAGAAGTACGTCTCGCCCACCAGCACCGCGCGGACGAGCAGCGCGGCGAGCGGCGAGTCAGGCCGGAGCAGCTCGCCCAGCATCTCGCCCACGGCGCGCCCGCGCGCCAGCTCCGCGCGCACCACGCGCTCCATGGCCTCTCCCGCGATGGCGTCGTCGCGGAAGCCGGTCGTGGCGGCCACCACCTCGCGCGCGCGGGCGAGGAGCCGGGGGTCGAGCCCTCCGCTCATGCGCTCCGCTCCACCTCCACCGGCGCCAGGAGCGTCGGCAGCTCGCGCAGGAGGCCGCGCGCGATGAACACCTTGGGGTCCAGGATGGGCTGGTTGCGGCCACCCACGCGCAGCATCCCGATGAGGCCCTCGCGCAAGAGGCCATGGTCGGCGCCGCCCACCGTCTCGCGCCGGTCGATGTCCGCCGCCGCGTACTCCTCGGGGTCGCGCACGGTGTCCACGGCGAGCGCCAGCGCCACGCCATCCACCTGGATGACCACCAGCATGCGCTCCACGAGCGGCACCTTGTGCACAAGCCCCAGCCGCTGCGCCACGTCCAGCACGCACACCGGCGCGCCGCGCAGCTCCACGTAGTCGCGCAGGTACGCGGGCCCGGTGGGCATCGGCCGCGTCTGTGGCTGCAGGAGCACCTCGCGCACCGCGTCCAGCGGCACGGCGAACTCCAGGTCTCCCACCGACAGCCGAAGCACCAGCAGCGAGCCCGTGCGCATCCGGCGCCGCGCGCTCGCGAGCGCGTCACCCACCGTCTGCAGCAGCTCGTCCGCGCGGAAGGGCTTGGCCAGGAACGCCTCGGCCCCCAGCCCCATGCACGCCTCCGCGCGCGACTTCTCCGAGGAGATGATGATGACCGGGATGCCCGCCAGCACCGGATCCGCCTTCATCCGCTGCAGCACCTCGTCGCCGTCCATCTCCGGCATGGACAGGTCCAGCAGCATGGCCGCGGGCTGCAGCCGGCCCACCTTGTCCAAGGCCTCGCGCCCGTTGCTGGCGGTGTGAATGGTGTAATGGCCCGAGAGGATGGCCCGCTCCAGCGCCAGGATGGCGTCGCTGTCGTCGACGAGCAGCAGGGACGGCAGGCTCACGGATCAGGTCCGGGGCAGGAACTGGCGGACGGTCTCCGTCAGCTCATTGTGAGACACCGGCTTCTGGATGAACGCATTGGCCCCGGCCTCCGTGCCCTTCTGCCGGAGGTCCACGCTCTTCTCGGCCGTCAGCAGGATGACGGGCACCACCCGCACCAGGGGCATGCTGCTGGCCCGCAACTCCTTCACGAAGGTGATGCCGTCCATGCCCGGCATGTTGATGTCCGCGATCACCACGCTCACGGGCACAAGCCGCACGAGCTGCAATGCACGCGCGGCGTCGTCGGCCTCGACAATGCCTACCTTCAAATTCATCAGGTAGATCTTGAGGATGTTGCGGACGGTCGGGCTGTCGTCGACCAGCAAGACGTTGGTGCTCACTGTGCCACGGCTCCTCACGCCGGCCCCGCGGAGTGCGGGACCGCCGGCGTTTCTTCGCAGATCCTACCGTGAGCACTCTCGCGGGAGAAAGCGGCACGGGCGCGACCCGGTGCGAGACCGGACAGCCGAGTGACGCAAGCCCCCTTGATTCCGCGCCGCTAGCCCTCGGACGGCTTGCCAGGGGCCGAGGCGGTCGCCGCGGACTCGGCCTGCGCGTCCACCGGTGGCGCACCCACCGCGTGGTATCCACCATCCACGTGGACCATCTCGCCCGTCGTGGAGGGCATCCAGTCCGACAAGAGGGCACAGGCCGTGCGCGCCACCGCGTCGTGGCTGTCTTTCTCGCTCCAGCCCAGCGGCGCCTGCTGGCCCCAGCCCTGCGACAGGGCCTTGAAGCCCGGGATGCCCTTGGCGGCCACCGTCGCCAGCGGCCCGGCCGCCAGCGTGTTCACCCGGATGCCCTTGGGGCCCAGGTCACGCGCCAGGTAGCGCACCGTGGCCTCCATCGCCGCCTTGCACACACCCATCCAGTCATAGATGGGCCACGCCATGCGGTTGTCGAAGTCCAGCGCCACGATGGAGCCCCCGCGCGGCATCAGCGGCAGGCACGCCATGGCCAGCTCCTTCACCGAGAACGCGGAGATGCGGAACGCCGTCTGCGCGCTCTCCCAGGGCGTATTGAGGAAGTTTCCGCCCAGGGCGTCCTCGGGGGCATAGGCGATGGCGTGCAGCACGCCGTCCACCCGGTCCCACCGCTGGCGCAGGGCCTCGGTGAGGGCGGGAAAGTGCGCGGGATTGGTGACATCCAGCTCCAGCACCTCCATCCCGGGCTTGAGGCGCTTCGCGCTCCGCTCGGTGAGGGACTTGGCCCGGCCAAAGCCGGTGAGGAGGACGTCCGCGCCCTGCGCGATGGCGTGTTCGGCGACGCCATAGGCGATGGACTGAGGGGTGAGCACCCCGGTGATGAGCAGCTTCTTGCCCTGGAGGAGCATCGGCGAGAGCCTCGAGAGGGGGAAAAGGGATTGGAGCGGGCTGTCTAGCACTCCTTCCGGCCGGGAGGGGTGAAAGCCCGCCCGCCTTTTATGGGGAGTGGACGTGAAGTTGCGCTCACGTGGGGCATGACTCCTCCTGTTCTCCCTGGAAAGGCCGTCTGGTCGCCCCCCGGGGGCTCAACAAAGGTGCGGCGAAAACCCCCCAACGGGGCGCCCTTCCAGTAAAAGACGGCCCGCCATGGCGAATTTCCAGGACACCTTTCTCTCCGGTGGCAACATCGACTTCATCGAGGGGCTCTATGCGCGCTTCCTCGAGGACCCCGCGAGCGTGGATCCCAGTTGGCGCGAAGTGTTCGAGCGCAACTCCGGAGCCGGTCGCCCCATCTTCAACACGAAGCTGATCGAGGCGCCGCCTGCCGCGCCTGCCAAGGCCAATGGCAAGGCGGCCGCCGCACCGGTGAAGGCCGCGGCGCCCGCGCCTGCGCCCGCCGCTCCGGCCGTGGATCAGGACACGATTGGCCTGCAGGCCAAGGTGGATCAGGCCATCACCGCGTTCCGCCTGCGCGGCCACCTGCGCGCCACGTTGGATCCGCTCGAGCGCCCGCGACCGGCGCTGGAGCACGTGGCGGACATGGGCATGGTGGACGAGAAGCACTTCACCGCGCGCGAGCTGACCCAGAGCGTGGAGGGCAACGGCGTGTTCGCCGAGCCCCGCGTGCAGCTGAGCCACCTGCTCACGCGCCTGCGTGGCACGTACACCGGGCACATCGGCGTCGAGTTCATGCAGATGCTCGACAGCGAGCGTCGCCGCTGGCTGATGCAGCGCATGGAGCACAGCGAGAACCGCACCGCGTTCTCCGTCGAAGACCAGCGCCACATCCTCACCAAGCTCTCCTACGCGGAGGGCTTCGAGAACTTCCTCCACACGAAGTACGTGGGCGCCAAGCGCTTCAGCCTGGATGGCGGCGAGGCCCTCATCCCCATGCTGGACGCCATCAACGAGGTCGGCTCGGCGATGGGCCTCAAGGAAGTCGTCATCGGCATGGCCCACCGCGGCCGCCTCAACGTGCTGACGAACATCCTGGGCAAGAAGCCGGACCAGATTTTCAGCGAGTTCGACGGCCCCAAGGACCCCAAGGCGTACCTGGGCCGCGGCGACGTGAAGTACCACATGGGCTTCTCGTCGGATCACACCACCCGGACCGGGCACCACGTGCACTTGTCGCTGGCGTTCAACCCCAGCCACCTGGAATGCGTGAACCCCGTCGTCGAGGGTCGCGTGCGCGCCAAGCAGGACCGCGGCGGGGACACCGAGCGCGTGGGCGTGATGCCGCTGCTCATCCACGGCGACGCGGCCTTCATCGGGCAGGGCGTCGTCCCGGAGACGCTCAACCTGGCGGGCCTCAAGGGCTACACCACGGGCGGCACGCTCCACGTCGTCATCAACAACCAGGTCGGCTTCACCACCGACCCGTCCGACTCGCGCTCCAGCATCTACGCCACCGCCATCGCGCAGATGCTCGACATCCCCATCTTCCACGTCAACGGCGATGACCCGGAGGCCTGCGTCCACGTGGCGCGGCTGGCCGCGGAGTACCGCCAGACGTTCAAGAGCGACGTCGTCATCGACCTCATCTGCTACCGGCGCTACGGCCACAACGAGGGCGACGACCCCTCGTTCACCCAGCCGCAGATGTACGACCTCATTCGCAAGCACCCCACGGTGCGCACGCTCTACGCGCAGCAGCTCGCGCAGCAGGGCCGCGTGTCCGCGGAGGAGTCCGAGGCGCTCAAGCAGCGCTGCCTCCAGGAGTTCGACGCGGCGCTCACCCGCGCGCGCCAGGAGAGCCAGTTCAAGGAGCCCAGCGCCCTGGAGGGCCTGTGGAAGGCCTACAAGGGCGGCTCGCTGAAGAACGCCACGGCCGTGCCCACCGCGGTGGACAAGGCCACGCTGCGCGACGCGCTCCAGAAGCTGTGCACCCTCCCCGAGGGCTTCCACGTCCACCGCGACGTGGAGCGCACCGTCATCAAGAAGCGCCTGGGCATGCTGGAGTCCGAGGAGCTGCAGTGGAGCGAGGGCGAGTCGCTCGCCTACGCGACGCTCCTCTCCGAGGGCTACCCGGTGCGCCTGTCCGGCCAGGACAGCGAGCGCGGCACCTTCAGCCACCGCCACGCGGTGCTGCACGACGTGCAGACGGGCGAGGAGTACGTGCCCCTGCGGCAGTTCCCCACCGGCCGCGCCACCTTCCAGGTCTACAACAGCCCGCTGTCCGAGATGGGCGTGCTGGGCTTCGAGTACGGCTACAGCCTGGACGTGCCGGACGGCCTCACCCTGTGGGAGGCCCAGTTCGGTGACTTCGCCAACGGCGCGCAGATCATCATCGACCAGTTCATCGCCGCGGCCGAGAGCAAGTGGCGCCGCCTGAGCAACCTCACCCTCCTGCTGCCCCACAGCTACGAGGGTCAGGGCCCGGAGCACTCCAGCGCCCGCCTGGAGCGCTTCCTGGACCTCGCCGCCGAGGACAACATCCAGGTCTGCTACCCCACCACCCCCGCGCAGATTTTCCACCTCCTGCGCCGCCAGATGGTCCGGCCGCTGCGCAAGCCGCTGGTCATCATGTCGCCCAAGAGCATGCTGCGGCGGCCGGAGGCCACCAGCAAGCTGGACGAGCTGGCCACGGGCACCTTCCGCGAGGTCATCGCGGACAAGGGCGACCCGGCGAAGGTGACGCGCCTGCTGCTCTGCAGCGGCAAGGTGTATTACGACCTGGTGAAGGCTCGGGACGAGCGCAAGGACGAGAGCATCGCCATCGTCCGGGTGGAGCAGCTCTATCCCTTCCCCTTCGACGAGCTGGCAGGGCTCGTCGCGAAGATGCCGAAGCTCACCGAGCTGTTCTGGGTGCAGGAAGAGCCCCAGAACGCGGGCGCGTGGCACTTCGCCCTCCCCCTCCTGCTTGACCTGGTGGCCCCGCGCACGCAGTCCCCGGTGAAGATTGGCTATATCGGGCGCGCGGCGGCAGCCAGCCCCGCCACGGGCTTCCCCAAGACTCACGAGTACGAGCAGCAGCTCATCATCGAGGAAGCCATCCTCCGAGGAACCAAGAATGGCCGTTGAACTGAAAGTGCCCCCCCTCGGCGAGTCCATCACCGAGGCCGTCGTCGGCAAGTGGAACAAGAAGATGGGTGACGCGGTCGCCGCGGACGAGCCGCTCGTCGTCCTGGAGACGGACAAGGTCACCATCGACGTGCCCGCGCCCGCCGCTGGCACCATCGCCAGCATCGCCTTCAAGGAGGGCGACAAGGTGCGCGTGGGTGACGTGCTCGGCCTCATCGAGGCCGGCGCCGGCGCCTCCGCCGCGAAGCCCGCCGCCGCTGCCCCGGCTCCGGCCGCCACGCCCGCTCCGGCGGCCGCGGAGTCCGCCGCTCAGGGCCCGGACGCGCGCATCACCCCCACGGCCAAGAAGATGGCCGAGGAGAACAAGCTGGACGTCGCCCAGCTGAAGGGCACCGGCTCCGGCGGCCGCATCACGAAGGAGGATGTGCTGGGGCAGCTCAACCGCCCGGCCACGCCCGCCGCCCCGGCTCCCGTGGCCCCGGCCGCGCCGTCCGGCCCGCGCCCCAACGCCGCCCGCGAGGAGCGCGTGCGCATGACGCCGCTGCGCAAGCGCGTGGCCGAGCGCCTCATCCAGGCCCAGTCCACCGCCGCCATGCTCACCACCTTCAACGAGGTGGACATGGGCGAGGTGATGGCCCTGCGCAAGAAGTACAACGAGAAGTTCCAGGCCAAGCACGGCGTGAAGCTCGGCTTCATGAGCTTCTTCATCCGCGCGGCCGTGGACGCCCTCAAGGCCTTCCCGCAAATCAACGCGGAGATCGACGGCGAGGACGTCATCTTCAAGCACTACTACGACATCGGCGTGGCCGTCAGCGGCAGCCGCGGTCTGGTGGTGCCGGTGGTGCGTGACGCGGACAAGGTGGGCCTGGCGGACCTGGAGAAGACCGTCGGTGACTACGGCGCCCGCGCCCGCAACGACAAGCTGACCCTGCCGGACCTGCAGGGTGGCACGTTCACCATCACCAACGGCGGCACCTTCGGCTCCATGCTGTCCACGCCCATCCTCAACCCGCCGCAGACGGGCATCCTGGGCATGCACAACATCGTCGAGCGCCCCGTGGCCCGCGACGGCCAGGTCGTCATCCGGCCCATCATGTTCGTCGCCCTCACCTACGACCACCGGCTGGTGGACGGCCGCGAGGCCGTGCAGTTCCTCGTCCGGGTGAAGGAGTGCATCGAGAACCCGGAGCGGCTGCTCCTCGACATCTGACGCGGCGCGGCTTTCAACCGCCGCAATCACGTCAACTCCCGTAATCCAAGGGGCCGGCTGGACTTCCAGTCGGCCCTTTCACTACAAATAGGATGCCTCCCCGGTCGTCGGGGGGGCAGGAAGAACGGGCGGCCTCTCCACACCGCCCCGCAGACCGCAAGGAAGCAACATGGCAACCGGTACCGTGAAGTGGTTCAACGACGCGAAGGGCTTCGGCTTCATCACCCAGGATGGCGGCGGCGAGGACGTGTTCTGCCACCACACCGCCATCAACATGGACGGGTTCCGCACCCTGGCCGAGGGTCAGAAGGTGGAGTTCGACGTGGCCCGCGGCCCCAAGGGCCTGCAGGCGCAGAACGTCCGCGCTGCCTGAAGTCGTCGCGTTTCAGGCCACTCCTCACGGACTGGCCACATGATGAGGCCCGGTACTCCCTTGAAGGAGGCCGGGCCTCTGGCTTTTCAGCGATGGGTTCCGCGCGTCACGTCAGCGCGTCACTTCAGGTACCGCTTGAAGTGGGACATCACCGCCTCTTGCTTGCGCTGGGTAATCAGCGGGTCCGGCACCATGTGCGTCAGGCCGCTGAGCGGCAGCAGCTCGTGCGGCTTGCCCGCGCGGAACAGCGCGTCGCTCAGCTTCAGCGAGTGGAAGAAGTAGACGTTGTCATCGGCGGTGCCGTGCATGAGCAAGAGCGCGCCAATGGGCTTGTCCTGCTTCACGTATGACAAGAGCGAGCTCTTCTCGTACGCCTCGGGGTGCTCCGAGGGCACGCCGAGGAAGCGCTCGGTGTAGTGCGTGTCGTAGTCCAGCCAGTCCACCACCGGGGCGCCGGCCACCGCGGCCTTGAAGACGTCCGGGCGCTTGAGGACGGCGAGCGCGGACATGTAGCCGCCGAAGCTCCACCCCTCGATGCCCACGCGGTTCATGTCCACTTCCGGCATCTCGGCGGCGAGCGCCTGGAGCGCGGCCACCTGGTCCTCCAGCGTGACGCCGGCGAAGTCGTACTTCACCGAGCGCTCCCACTCCGCGGTGCGCAGCGGCGTGCCCCGTCCGTCGAACTTCACGACGAGGTAGCCCTGGTCCGCCATCCACTGGTTGAGGAGGTTGGCGGCCATGGACTGGGCGACGGTGGTCGTCGTGGGGCCGGCGTACACCTCCACGATGACGGGCAGCTTCTGGCCGGGCTTGAAGTCACGCGGCTTGATGATGGCCGCCCAGAACTTGCGCGGGCCCACCTGGCGGATCTCCATGTTGGGGGAGAAGGGCGGCTCGTCCGCCACCTCGGGCAGCTCGCCCACGCGGGTGCCGTCCGGGCGCAGCACGTACGTGCGCGGCATGCTCTTGGGGCCCTGCGTGCCCAGCACCACGAGCCCGCCCTGCTTGGACACCGCGCCGCCTTCCATCGCCGGGCCGGTGACGCCGGACGCCACCTTCTGCGGGGCGCCGCCGTCCTTCACGCGCCACAGGTAGCTCTCTGTGGGGTTGGAGCCGCCGGTGAAGAACAGCGTGTGGTCCGCCTGCACGAAGCGGCTGAGGGTGCGGAAGCCCGCGTCGGGCTTGACCAGCGAGCGCACGAGCGAGCCGTCCGCCTTGCGCTGCTCCACCTCGGGGCCGCCGTTGCGCTCGGTGTACCAGAGGAAGCCGCTGCCATCCTCGAGCCACAGCGGGAAGTCCTGGTCCAGGTTGAGCCACGCCGCGTCCTTCTCCGTGAGCAGCGGCTGCGTCTTGCCCGTGCGCACATCGACGGAGAGGACCTGCTCCTCCATCTGCACGCGGTCCTGCACGACGAGCGTCAGCGGCCCGCCCTTGTCCCACTTCACGGTGGCCAGGTACGGGTACTTCGCCGCGTCCCACTGCGCCCACACCGTCTTGCCGCCCGCGGCGGGGACGATGCCCAGGCGCACCTTGGCGTTGGGCTTGCCCGGGCGTGGATAGGCGAACACCTCGCCGCCTCGCTCGGGGTGCATCACGTCGACGATGGTGAGCTTCTCCACGTCGCTCGTGTCGGACTCAGTGTAGGCGAGCGACTTGCCATCCGGGCTCCACCAGTAGCCGGAGAAGCGGCTCATCTCCTCCTGCGCGACGAACTCGGCCAGGCCGTGCGTCTTCTGCTCGGTGCCGCCCGTGGTGACGCGCTTCTCCTGGTTGGTCGCCAGGTCGACGCGGTACAGGTCATGGTCGCGGACGTAGGCCACCTGCTTGCCGTCCTGCGACAGGCGAGGGTCCAGCACGCCCGGGCCCGTCTTCAGCTCCTGCGACTTGCCCGTGGCGCGATCCACCACGAAGAGGCGACCGGAGAGCGGCACCAGCAGCCGCGTGCCGTCTTCGGACAGGCTGTAGGTGGTGAAGCCGCGCGCGCTCACGCGCATGCGCTCACGGCGGGCCTTCTCCTCGGGGGTGAGGGTCTCCTCGGTGCCCTGGAGGATGGAGGCGGGGGTGAGCAGCTCGCGGGTCTGCCCCGAGTCCACGTCGAACGCGTACAGCATCTGCACGTTGGAGGTGGGCTGCGTGCGAAGGAAGAGGACGGTCTTCTCGTCCGGGGTGATGCGCACGCCCACGGGACGGCCGCTCATGAAGCGACGCGTGTCCGAGTACTGGCGCAGGAAGGTATCGACCTGGGTCTGCGAGGGAGCCATGGGAGGAGTCTTGTTCTCCTGGGCAACGGAAGGAGCGCTCATGAGGAGGAGCGCGGCAGTGAGGACCTGTCGCATGCGTGCTTGAACACCCGCGGGGGAGCGGGTCTCCTTTCGCGTGAAGGCGGGGCCGAGCCTACACTCCGCCGGCCGCGCGGGCCGGGTAACCCAAGGCCCACGAGAGGATTCCCTGGACATGCGCCCCGACGACGACGCCACGCAGCATCTGCGACTGGCCGGAGTCATCCGCCTCTCTCTGGGCGGAGGCCGAGGCCCCTCGGATGCCTACGTCTTCGACCCCCATCGGCTCGCCCTCCCCTCGTGGGTCTGCGCGCTCGGAGCGGCTGGGCCGCCAGCACTGTTGGTGACGCTCGACCGTCACTTGGACACCGTCGTGCCTGCTCGGCCCTCGGACGTACCGGACATCTCGGCGGGGCTGCGCGCCTTGGATGAACACGCGCGCTGGTCCCTGGATGTCCGCAACTACGACCACATCCTCGCCGCCATGGAGGCCGGAGTGGTGGGAGACGCGCTGCTCATCGCCCGCTCGCGACCGCGCGGCGCCTTCACCGAGGACACCTACGTGGACACGCGCGGGCGCACCCACCGGCTGGTCATCGCGCCCACGGTGGACCGCGCGGCGGAGGCATATAGAGCCCCCGCCCCCGGCGAGGCCGTGCGCACCGTGCTCGAGGATGCCGAGCGGGTGCTGCTCGACGTGGACCTGGACTGCTTCACCACCTTGAGCGACGCGGACCCCACCACGGTGATTCCCTGGCCCCGTGCGCTCATCCGCGAGTTCCTCCTGCCCTCGGACTCCGAGCCCTTCTGGGACGCGGTGCTGAGCAAGGCCGTGGCCCTGACGCTGGCGCGCGAGCCGTATCACTGCGGCGGACTGCTCGCCTCGGGAGCGCTGTTCCGCGACATAGCCGAGGTGCTGTTTCGAGAGCTGCTGCGCGTGGAGCCGCCGTAGGGCTCCGACGCCACTCACTCCACCGGCCCATCCACGAGCTTCTTCGCGGTCGCGAAGGAGAACCCCGCGCGAGCCAGAGCGGCGAGGTCGCGACGCCGGTTCTCCTCGCGGGTGCTCAAGTCCCTGCGGAAGGGCCCCAGCCGCTTCTTGCGGGCCCAGATGCGCGCGGCGGCCTCCTCGGACACGTCCTCCGTGGCGAGCGCCAGCTTCTGCGCGACGACCTCGGGCGCGATGCCCTTCATCCGAAGCTTTTGCGTGATGACCCGCGCGCTGCGTCCCGAGGCGCGCAGCGCGTGCGCCTTCATCTCGGCGTAAGCGGGGTCATTCACGAGCCCGTTTCGGACGAGCTTCTCGGTGAGCGCGCGCACCCAGCCCAGCGCCTCGGCGCGGTCGCCTCCGTGGCAGCGCAGCGAGCGGTCGACGCGTCGCTCCAGCACGCGCTGGAGTTGGCTCACCGTCGCCGCGTAGCGCTTGAGGTAATGCAGCGCCGCGTTCTCCAGGTAGCGCGGGGAGACCTTCCGGGGCTGCTTCGGTTTCTTGGGGCCGCCCCGGCCCGCGTCACCCTTCAGCTCGTCTTCCATGCGGCGGCGTGTCTACCACCCGGGTCTGACGCCGCGCACGCACCCACGACGTTCGCAGGGCAGGCGGCCTAGGGAGCGTCCAGGAACGAGGGCCGGTAGTCCGTCACCTGCCCCGCGCTGAAGGAGAACCGGCCGCTCACGGGAGGACGGTCCCCATTGAGCACGTAGCCGAAGTCGATGCGGAACGGGTTCACGTTGAACTGCGGGAAGAGCAGCCGCAGGCCCACGCCCACGGAGGTCACCATCGACGGCCTGCGATTGAACGCGCTGCCCGAGTCGAGGAAGAGCACGCCCCCCAGGTGCACCGTCTTGATGACGAGCGGAGGTGAGCGGTACTCCAGGTTGAACAGCAGGAGCCGCTTGCCCGAGTACGCATCCACGAGCGCCCCGCGCAGGCCATTGCCACCGCCCAACAGGCTGATGCGGTCGGACAGGTCGTCGATGTTCACGTCCAGCACACCACGCCCCACGATGCGTCCACCCAGGAACTGCGGCGAGGCCTGCACGAGTTCGGTGGCCCAGCGCCGGTCCGTCCACCCCGCGTTCTCGCCGAGCTGCCGGCGAATGGAGGCGGCGGCGGACACGGAGGTGAGCGCGTCTCCCGCCCAGCGCACGCGGTAGCGCGCGGTCACCGCCCCTTGCGCGTAGTGCGCCGCGGACGAGAGCACCGGCGGCGCATATCGCAGCGACGCGCCAATCGAGTGGCCGAGCTGCACGTCCTCCGACAGCGCATACGAATCCAGGTCGTGGAACACCTCGTAGCGCGCCTCGTAGGCACTGAGGGACAGGCCCGCGTAGGCCGCGTCCTCGGCGCGCGGGAGGTAGTTGCTGCGAAACCACGCCTCCTGCGCCTCGGTGAGCATGGAGGAGACGGGCGCGGCGTAGGCATCGTGATAGGCGCCCGCGCCCATGCCCACGTTCCACTTGTAGCGCTGACCGAACGAGCGCGTGTACGTGACGCCGCCCGCCACCTCGCGCGCGTTGTAGACGTAGGGAACGGCGGGCCCGTCCGGGAACGGGAGCTGCCAGATCTCCGCCCCGCGATACTGACGCGCGGTCTCCACGTTCCACGCCACGGAGGAGCTCACGCTCCACGGCGTGGCCAGCGAGTACAGCGGCCGGCTCACGGAGATGCTGCCGCGCGAGCCCTCGGGCTTGCCACTGTCGCGACCGAGCAACACCGCCGCGGACTCACTGAGGGCCCAGCGACTGCCGAGCACGCGCCGATCGGTGTAGCTCTGCCCCAGGCTGAGGGTGTCGAGGCGGAGCACGAAGTCCACCGCCACCTTCTTGCCGCGGCCGAGGAAGTTCTGCTCCGTGCCTTGGAGCCGCAGGTACTGGAGCAGCGAGCCCACCGCGGAGAAGTCGCTGTTGAGCCGCAGGGACCACAGGTCCTTGGTGATGAGCAGCAGCACGACCGTCCCGGGCTGGCTGCCCTTCACCGTCACCGCGCGCACCGCGGAGAAGAGGCCCAGCTTGCGCAGGTTGCGCACGGACTCCTCCACGAGCGCCGCCGAGTACCGCTGGCCCGGCGTCAGCAACACCTCGCGACGGACCACGTCGTCGCGCGTGCGCGCATGGAAGATGTTGAGGAAGTTCGGGTACGGGTCGCTCTGGGCCACCACGTCCTCGGCGGCGACGCGAACGTCTTCCAGCACCTTGCCCTCGGGCTCGGGCTCCACCACATCGCCGCCTCGCGCGAGGCCCCACGCGATGAGGGTCTGCTCGTAGTCCGCGCCCACGCTCGCATCGGGCGACGCGCCACTCGTGCCCGAGCCAGAAGCGGCACTTGCCTGCGCATCGTTCGGATCCGACGGCGTGGATCCGTTGCTCGCTCCCGCGTCAATACCAGCCACCACCGAAGCGGCGCGCGTCCCTGCTTCGACACCCGAGGGCATCGGCGCAGCGCTCACGCCTGAATCGGGCGCTGCCCGCACGGGAGCAGTGCTCCCTCCGCCCATCGGCGGAGACTGCACGAAAGCCGTGCCCGCATCCGCGGACGCGGCATCAGACCCCGGCGGAACCTGGGCGAGCGGTGCGATGAGCAGGGCGAGCAACAGGAGCGGCACGCGCCCATCCTGTCACGGGCCACGCCCACCGCCAGGGCCCCACGTCACGACAACGCCGAGCGCAGCTCCCCATCCCGAGCCGGGGGCAGCGTCTCACCCCGCGCGACGGCGGCGACGATGCGCGCGAGCTGCGCCACCCCATCCGACAGCGCCGCGGGCCCCGGCTGGAGGATGTACGCGCTCCGCACCTCGTAAAGCTGATCCGCCAGCACCGCGGGCACCGACTCCCAGCCCGGCCGAGCGACAATCTTGTCCCGCTGCGCCTTGCGCCCGCACCAGCTCGCGATGACGCCGTCGGGCTGTCGGCGCGCCACCTCCTGTGGGTCGAAGATGCGCCCCTTGGCCCCCTGGGACGCGCGCGACTCACTGCAGATGTCCACGCCGCCCACCAGCTCCACCAGCTCCGAGCACCACCGGATGCCGGAGATGAGCGGCTCGTGCCACTCCTCGAAGAAGATGCGCGGACGGCGCGGCAGCGACTCGGCGGCGTCGGCGTGACGCTCCAGGTTGGCCTCCAGCTCCGTGGCCAGCGCCTCGGCCCCTTCCGCGCGGCCCACGAGCGCGCCCGTCACGCGCACCGCCTGCAGGATCTCCGCGATGGAGCGCTGGTTGAACAGATAGACGGGCACTCCGCGCTTGCACAGCTCGCGACCGATGTCCGCCTGCAGGTCCGAGAACCCCAACACCAGGTCCGGCTTCAGCTCCAAGATGCGCTCGAAGTCCGCGTCGAGGAACGAGCTGACCCGCGGCTTCTTGCGCGCCGCGGGCGGGCGCACCGTGAAGCCCGACACGCCGACGACGAGGTCCTCCGCGCCAATGCGGTAGAGCACCTCCGTCGTCTCCTCCGTCATGCACACCACCCGCCGCGGATACGGCGGGGCCGAAGCAAGCAGCGCGGACAGGCGGGCGTTCATGCGCGGCACCCTAGTGGCCCCTCTCCGCCACCGCGAGCGCGCCGACAACCCACCCGGTTCCCTCTTGTTCGGATCCGCGATGACGCAATGCGCCACCCGACCCGGAGTGCGCGCTCGAAGGCATGAGCCCGAGTGGAAGCAACCTGTCCGCGCACCCAGACTTGCGGTATGGGAGGGCGGCTGGCGCAGCGGCGGGAGCCGGATTCTCGGCCCCTGCCGCGCTGCGGCAGCGATGCAGGTCTCTTGGGAGACGGACATTTGCGGTGTTACCATCCCCCCGCTCGACCGGACGTTTCCCGTCCTTCTCGCTCGGTGGGGGAAGACATGATCGAAAGCGACGTCCCGACGGCGGGCGCGCCACCCGACGTGACGGATCCCCTTCTGGGGAGAGTATTGAACGAGCGCTTCCGCATCTTGGAGACGCTCGGTGCCGGAGGCATGGGTCGCGTCTACAAGGCCGTCCAGTTCCCGCTGGAGCGGCTGGTGGCGTTGAAGGTGCTCAACCCGCAGTACAGCGACGGCAAGGACCCCGGCTTCCAGAAGCGCTTCTTCCTGGAGGCCAGCGTCACCGCGCGGCTGCGCCATCCGAACACCGTCACCGTCATCGACTACGGCAAGACCGACGACGGCATCTTCTACATCGCGATGGAGTACCTGGAGGGGCTCACGCTGTCGCAGCTCCTCACCCAGGAGGGGCCGCTGCCATGGGGCCGCGCGCTCAACATCACCCAGCAGGTGGCGCGCTCGCTGCGAGAGGCCCACAAGGTCGGCCTCATCCATCGCGACCTGAAGCCCGCCAACATCATGGTCCTCAACCAGGAGACCGACCATGACGTGGTGAAGGTGCTCGACTTCGGCCTGGTGAAGTCGATCCAGGGCGACGCGGATCCAGTCCCCAAGGACGCGTCGCTCACGCAGACGGGCATCATCCTGGGCTCGCCGCAGTACATGGCGCCCGAGCAGGCGCGCAACGTCTCCGACCCGCGCAGCGACATCTACAGCCTGGGCGTGGTGCTCTACCAGATGCTCATGGGACGGCCGCCGTTCCTGGCCGCGCAGAGCATCGACGTCATCGTCAAGCACATCAACGAGCCGCCGCCCGCGTTCGGCTCGCTGTGGCCCGAGCACACCGTCACGCCCGAGGTCGAGGCGGTGGTGATGAAGTGCCTGGCCAAGCGCGCAGAGGACCGCTTCCAGTCCATGGAAGATGTCATGAACGCCATGCGCCGCGCCGCCGCGGCCTCGGGCGTCAGCGGCGTCTTCTCCAGCCCCCGCACGGCGGTGGGCAGCGGCCCCATCAGCGGTCCGCACACCGGCCCGCACGTGATGCCCGGCTCCGGCCCCAGCACCGTGGCGCTGGATATCTCCGTGGAGGAGCCCGAGAAGAAGAGCCAGAAGGGGTTCGCGGTCGCGCTGTTCGGCGGCGCGGTGCTCCTTGGCATCGCGGGCGCATTGGTCGTGGCGCTGCGCCCGGCCACGCCCGAGCCCACCTCGCCCGCTCCGGTCGAGGCCACCGCCATCGCGCCCACCCCGGCGCCCACGCCCACGCCCTCGCCGCCTCCCGCGCGCGATGACCTGGCGCCCATTCCGGATCCGGTTCGCTTCCTCATCACCACCGAGCCCTCCGGCGCTCAGGTGGAGTACGAGGGCAAGCTGGTGGGCGAGACGCCGGTGAACATCGAGGTTCCCTCGGACGCGCTCGGTCACGCGAGCGCCCAGCTCACCTTCAGCCTGGACGGCTATCAGCGCATCATCGTCCTCGCCGAGGGCACCGGCACCGAGATTCGGTTCAACCAGAAGCTGACGAAGACGAAGAAGGCGAGCACGCGGCCCAGCAAGGGCCCCGGCTCGTCCGCGTACAAGGACGATCCCTACCAGTGAGAACAGTGAAAGCCCTCAAGCGAGGGGCCGTCGTCGCGCTGTGTCTGTGCGCGACCGAGGCCCTCGCCGATGCCCGCCTCGAGGCCCGTCGTCACTTCCGCAATGGCATGAGCCTCATCGCCTCGGGGCAGTTCGACCCGGGCATCGCGGAGCTGGAGGCGGCCTACGTCATCAAGCCGCACCCCAACGTCCTCTTCAACATCGCCCGCGCGTATCAGGACGCGGGCCGCAACCAGGAGGCGCTCGACACGTTCAAGCGCTACCTGACCTCGAATCCGGCGGACTCCTCGTCCGTGACGGTGCAGGTGGCCAAGCTGGAGGCGGCGCTCAAGGCCGCCGAGGCCGCGGCGGAGCCGAAGCCCGGAGCGAGCGGCTCGTCGCTGCCCATGCCGCCGCCCCCGGCGAGCGTGCAGACGACGCAGCAGCTCGCCACGCTGATGGAGCGGTTGGAGAAGGCCATCGCGCGCGCCGAGTCCCTGCCGAGCCAGCCGCAGCAAGGCCCGGCCTCCTCCACCTACGTGCCCGTCGCCCTGCCGGGCTCGGGCGTGGAGGCGGCGGCCGCGCCCGCGGTGGACGAAGGCGCGGTGCCCTACGAAGAGCGCGTCGTGACGGCGAGCCGTCGCGCGCAGTCCTCCCTCGAGGCGCCCAACGCGACCACGGTCATCACCGCGGAAGACATCCGCCTGTCGGGCGCGACCAGCCTGTCGGAGCTGATGCGCCGGGTGCCGGGCGCGGACGTGATGACGCTCGGCGTGGGCAGCGCGAACGTGTCGCTGCGCGGCTTCAACCAGCGCATCGCCAACAAGGTGCTCGTCCTGGTGGACGGCCGCACCGAGTACCAGGACTTCCTCGGCCTGACGCTCTGGTCCACGCTGCCCATCGGGCTGGATGAAATCGAGCGCATCGAGGTCATCCGCGGACCGGGCAGCGCCCTGTACGGCGCCAACGCCATGCTCGGCGTCATCAACATCATCACCCAGGCGCCCGGCAGCGGGCCCCGCTCGCGCTTCACCGCGACGGTGGGCAGTGGCCACACGGTGGACGGCTCGTTCGTCAGCCATGGCGGCTCCGGCCCCCTGCGCTTCCGGGCCTCGGCGGCGTACGCGCAACAGGACAAGTGGAGCCGCGACTACGGCGATGATCGCCCGGACGTGGCGCTGCTGGGTGGCTCCCCGGAGACGGGGCTCCGCGGCGCGCGCGGCAACCTGTCCACCGTCTACACGTTCGACAACGGGCGGCAGCTCGGCGTCTCCGGCGGCGTGCACCGCTACGCCACGGAGGTCTATCCGCTCGGCCTCCTGCGCAACTACTACCTCAACGGCCTGAGCGCGTACGCCAAGAGCGACGTGGAGCTGGGCCCCATCAAGGTCAAGGCGTTCTGGAACCACCTCGCGGTGGACGCGGGGCCGCAGTACGAGCCCATCGGACAGCGCTCGCTGGCCACGCACGTCACCTCCAACGTGTTCAACGGCGAAGCGCTGTACGCCAAGAACTTCGAGCTGGCGGGTGAGCACCAGGTGAACATCGGCGTGGAAGGCCGCCTCAAGCGCGTGGCCTTCAGCTACCTGGGCCCGCTGCGCCAGGAGGTCCACGCCGCGGCCTTCATCCAGGATGAGTGGCGCGTGGTGGAGCCCTTCCGCTTCGTGGCCAGCTACCGCGTGGACCGCCACCCGCTCCTCGACAACGGCAAGCCCGGACTGGCGCACTCGCCGCGCGTCTCGGCGCTGTTCACGCCGTTCGAGGGACAGGCGTTCCGCGCCTCGGCGGCCTCGGCCTTCCGCGAGCCCACCTTCCTCGAGAGCTACACGCGCCTTCCCGTCCCGGTGCCGGGCGTCAACGGCGCCAGCGTGCTCACCACGGGCAGCACGCAGCTGCGTCCCGAGCGCCTCACCGCCCTGGAGCTGGGGTGGCGTGGCGAGGCCCCGGAGCTGGGCTTCGACTGGGACCTGGCGCTCTACCAGAACACGGTGAAGGACCTCATCGGCCTGTCCGCGTTCCAGGCCCTGCCCGCGGGCGAGGCGTATGACCCGGGCACGGGCAGCTACCTCCTGGGCCGCTCGGTCTTCCAGAACGAGGCCGCCATCTACACGGCGCGCGGCGTGGAGGCCGGCGTCACGCTGGCCCCCATCGACGGCCTGGGCATCAAGGCCAGCGCCGCGCTCCAGCACATGACGGCGCAGAACGAGGAGCAGTGCGGCCCGTGCAGCCAGGCCCCCGGGGTCAAGCTGTACGGCGGCGTCACGTACCGCACGCGCGCGGACCTGGAGTTCGGCGTGGACGCGGCCTTCACCTCGTCCACCACGTGGATCGAGCGTGAGCCCTCTCCGTCCGACCCCACCACCGTGCAGTTCAACTCCAACCCGCTGGCGGCCTACACGGTCATCAACGCGCGCGTGGGCTACGAGGCCGTGAAGGACGCGGTGTCCGTCGCGCTCGTGGGCAGTCACCTGGGCGGCACGCACGCCCAACATCCCTTTGGCAATCGCATCGAGCGGCGAGTCTTCGCCACGCTGACGGTGACTCCATGAGCCGCCACATTCCTGCATCCACCCGGGCCCTGTGGGCCCTGGCCGTCTCGTCCGTGCTGTCCGTGGGCTGCGAAGCCCCGTCCGTGGTCCCCACCGCGGATCACCAGCAGAACACCCGCGCGGCACGCATCGAGGGCACGCTGGTGGCGCAGACGCGCGCGCGCGGCAACGCCATCGTGTTCATCTACGACGCGGACCGTCCGCCCCCGCCCGTGGGGACTGGCCGGCCCAAGGCGTTCACCGTCATCCCCGCCGTGGAGTTGTTCGGACAGGCCCTGGGCGACCCCTCGGCCACCGGCCCCTTCACCGCGCCGTTCACGCTGAGCCTCGTGTATCCCGGGCGCTACTTGCTGCGCGGCTTCATCGACGCGGACACCTGCCGCACGGGCGCGCAGCCCTGCCACAGCTCGGACTTCATCCCCTGGTATGGCGTCACCGGCGAGCCCAACATGGGCGACGTGGGCGGCGCCGCGGTGGACCTGGCCACGGGTGCCTCGCGCATCCTGGAAGTGACCGAGGACGCGGACGGCTGGCCTCAGCCGCTCACCGGCGTCGCGGTCTCCTTCTCCGACACGGCCACCGTGCCGTTGGACAGGCCCGCCTTCCAGGTGGCCGTGGGCACGCGCACGCTGGACGCGAAGTCCGGCACCAAGTTCCTCAAGCTGCGGCCCCAGGTCATCTCCCAGGGGGGCGTGGAGCAGCGCCCGCCGGGCTTCCTGGTGCAGTACGTGGATGACAACAAGGACGGCGTCCCCGACGACGCCAACCGCGACAACGTGGGCGACCTGTGGCCCAAGGTGGTGGTGCGCAAGCTGGCCGGCACCGTGGGCGTGCTCGACGAGAACGACCTGGACCACAACGGCATCCCAGACGCCGAGGGCGTGGACTACGTGCACACCGACGGGATGCGTGACGGTCAGCCGGACGTCGTGGTGCTCGCCGCGGGGCTGGTGCCGGATCCGCTCATCACCGCGCTCACCGACGAGTCGGGCGCTCCGCGCATGAAGCCCATCATCGTCCCCGAGTTGGACATCGCCATCCGGCCCATCGCGCTGGACGCACGCAACCCGGCCGCTCCCGCGCCGCTGGCGACGCTGCCCTCGGGCCGCTACTCCATCACCCTCATCACCTCCACGGGCCAGACGTGGCGCGTGCCCAACGAGTTGGACCCAGCCCTGGCCCCCACGCTGGGACTGCCCTCGGTGGAGACGCAGTCGTTCACCATCGAGGTCCCCTAGCCGCTACGTGATGCCCACCGCGTCGAACGCGGCCTCGAGCGCCTGCAGTCGGTCGCTCCGGGCCGCGTCCGCGCGGAAGAGGCTCCGGGCGGACAGCAGCATGCCTCGGCGGCTGTCGCTGAACGTGGACGTGCGCGACAGCCGCTGCGTCAGCGTCAGGTAGAACAGGGCCGCCACCTCCGCCGGCGTGAAGAGGGGGCGCCCGGACGCGTCCTTCGCCGTCAGGATGAGGTACGCGGCGCGGTTGTGGATGCCGCTGTAGCGATGCACGCCGCCCCAGTCGTGGAGCGCGTCCAACGGCAGCGGCACGAAGTCGCGCATGTGCTCGGGCTGACCGTACTTGGATGGCTGGCTCAGGTCGCGCAGCGGCACGCCTGTTTCACTCAGCTCCTCGCCCATGCGCCAGTCCCAGCGGCTCACGTCCGGCTCGTGACGATTGGCCACGAGGATGCCGAAGATGTCCGAGTACGACTCGTTCAACGCGCCCGTCTCGCCCTGGTATTGGAGCCGCGCGGTGAAGCCCGTGAGGCCGTGGGTGATTTCGTGTGCCACCACGTCCTCGGCCACCGCGTAGCTGAGCAGCCGCCCCTCCAGCAGACGCTGCCCGTACACCATCTGCGTGCCGATCCACGCGGCGTTGCGCCACTCGTGGCCGCCGGGGCTCTCGCCATAGGTGCAGTTGATGCTGGAGACGAACGAGCCCCCGCGGTTGTCCAACCCCTCGCGCTTGAGCACGTCCTTGAGGAACAGCGCCACCTCCGCCGCGTTCGCGTGGGCGCTCACCGCCCCGGGGTCCCACGGCGCCACGCACGCGAGGCCCGGCAGCCCCGTCTCCAAGCTCACGTCCTGGAAGCCGAAGTCATACGTGCGCACGTTGCGCTCCACGTCGTAGAGCTGGGTGGTGTCCCCTTCCTGGCTGCAGCCGATGAGCCGCTCCTGCCCGCGCGCATCCACGGCGTGGATTTGAAGTGGCTGGCCGGTGCTCTGCGTCCGGGGCAGCTCGCCGACGAACTCCCCCGTCTGCGCGTCCACGACGAAGTCCGACAACTGCGGCATCGCGCTCGCGGGCGCGGAGTGCTTGGGCACGTCCTGCGTGATGTAGACGAGCCGCCAGCGCTGCGCCGACGCGTCGAAGTAGAACCGGAGCTGCGGCACCACCTCCAACGCGACATCGCCGTAGCCCGCCTCGCGGCGCACCACGTCCAGGGCCTGACTTGGCGCGATGTGAGCCACCGCGTCCACCTGGGCGGGCTCGCCCATCGCGGAGCTGATGGAGAGCAGCTCGTTGTTCTCATCCAGCTCCACCGTCACCAGCGAGCCGTAGATGGGAATCTTCCGGTACACCTGCCGGAACTTCACCGTCCGCGTCCCGGTCAGCGGCAGCGCCTCCGTCCCCAGCGAGCGAAACTCGCTCTGCCCCTCTGCCAGCGGCTCGAGCGTGAAGGTGGGCAACTTGTCGCTGGCCAGCGCGCCCGACAGGTAGCGCCGCGCCACCATCTCCGCGGAGAGCGCCTTGAGCTCCTCGCCGGGCGGCGCTTGCACATCCACGCCCACCAACGGCCTCAGCGCGCGCGCCGTCGGGGCGCTCTCATCCTGGCTCGTGAAGGCAAAACGCTTCAGTCCATTCCGCGACATGGTTCCCCCCCGGGACCCACGCGCCCCAAGCGAAGACGTGCCTCTCGCGCGCGGCCAATCCCCTCCTGGAAACATGCACCGCATCGCCGTCCCCGCCCGCCCTGCGGCGGGCTCTTTCCGCCGTGCGCGAGGCAACCGGACAGGCAGGCGATATCCTGCGCGCCCGGCTTCACGCGGGTGACAACTGAACCCAGGAAATCGATCTGTACGGGATGTCCTGACTTTGACTTCGAGGGGGGGTTCCGACAACATGCATGCGTTCCACGGGGGGCTGTTCCTCCGGGTTCGCCCTCGTATGAAGTCAGGCCCCCTCCCCACTCCCGAAGCGCCATCCCCTCGTCTGTCCGGGAGTACGCCTGCGGTGCGCCCGACCTCTGGAATCTCGCCCCAGCGGGTCCTGCTGGTGGATGACAGCCGCTCCATCCGGACGCTGCTGAAGATCTACCTGATGGCCCGCAGCTTCGAGTTCCTCGAGGCGGAGTCCGCCGAGGAGGGACTGAAGGTCGCCGAGGCGGGACCGGTGGACCTCATCCTCACGGACTTCCACATGGATGGAATGAACGGGGCGGACTTCGCGGCGCAGATTCGCGCCAGCGCGAACGTGCGACTCGCCAAGGTTCCCATCCTGATGATGACGGGCGACCCCAACGTCGCCGAGGTGCGTGCCCTGGGCCAGAAGGCCGGCATCAGCGCCTTCGTCCGCAAGCCGGTGAGCTGTGCACAGCTCATGACGCTGGTGGACACCATCCTCCCGCTGCCCCGCAAGTAGCGCGCGTCCGCGTCAGGCCACGTGCCTCGCTGCAGGCGCGCGTGTCCGCTTCAGGCCGCGCGTCTTGCTTGAGACGCGCGTGCCCGGCGCTGACGCAGCGCTTCGCCCACGCGCACGGCCAGCAGCAACGCGAGCACCGCGCCGTAGACGAGCGGCTCGGTGACGTCGCGCTTCACCCGCCACACGAAGTGCACCACGCCCAACGCGGCGGCCACGTAGGCCAGTCGGTGCAGCCGCTGCCATCGAGGAAAGCCCAGCCGACGCACCGACGCCTTCGTTGACGTCACGGCCAGCGGAACGAGCAGCACCAGCGCGGTGAAGCCCACGGTGATGAAGGGACGCTTCACCACATCCGCGACGAGCGCGGACAGCGCGAGGTTTTGATCCAACACGACGTACGTGAGGAAGTGGGCCACGACATACGTGAAGCCCAGGAGCCCCAGCGTGCGACGCACGCGCGCGGGCCAGGTCCACCCGGAGAGCAGCCGCAGCGGCGTGCACGCGAGCGAAGCCAGCAGCAGCACCAGGGCCGTGAGCCCCGTCTGGTTCAAAGCGCGCTCGATGGCGTTGGCGCCGAGCGAGCCCTGAGTGCCCTGGAGGACCAAGATCGCCAAAGGAGCGAGACCGCCGACAGTGAGGGCGGGGTTGAGCCACGGATGCGGAGGCGAAGCCATGGTGCGTCCCTCAGAAGTCCCGCGTCAGGTCCATGCCCTGGTAGAGCGAGGCCACCTGCTCCGCGTAGCCGTTGAAGGGCAGCGTGGGCCGGCGACGGAACTCACCGAGGCGGCGCTCGTAGGCCTGACTCCAGCGCGGATGATCCACCGCCGGGTTCACGTTCGCATAGAAGCCATACTCGCGAGGCGCCGCGAGGTTCCACGTCGTGGGTGGCTGCTCGCGCGTGAGCGTGATGCGGACAATGGACTTGATGCCCTTGAAGCCATACTTCCACGGGACGACGAGCCGCAGCGGCGCGCCGTTCTGAGGTGGGAGCTGCTTGCCATAGAGCCCCGAGGCCAAGAGCGTCAGCGGATTCATCGCCTCGTCGAGCCGCAGGCCCTCGACGTAAGGCCAGTCCAACACGCCGCGCCGTTGGCCGGGCATCTGCTCCGGATCATTCAGCGTGGTGAAGGCCACGTACCGAGCCGAGCCCGTAGGCCGAGCGCGCTCCAGCAACCGGGCCAGCGGAAAGCCCAGCCACGGAATCACCATGGACCAGGCCTCGACACAGCGCATGCGGTAGACGCGCTCCTCCAACTGGAACGCCGCGAGGAGCGCATCGATGTCCCACGTGCGCGGCTCGTGCACTTCGCCGTCCACGACCACGGTCCAGGGCCGCGTTCGCAGCGTGCCCGCGTGGCGAGCGGGGTCGCTCTTGTCGAGGCCGAACTCGTAGAAGTTGTTGTACGTGGTGACGACGTCGTAGGGCGTGCGCGGCTCGTCCGTGTCCGCGGTCCCTGCCGCGCGCGCCACGGGCTGAGGCACTGCCCCCGCGTCAGGCACGAGCCCCTCCGAGGGAGGCGCCTGCCGCGCGCCCAGCAGGTACAGGCCTCCGCCCACGCCCACGGCCGTGCTCGTGAAGAGGGCGACGTTCCGGATGAACTCGCGGCGACGGAGGTAGAGCTTCTCGGGGGTGACCTCGGAAGCGGGTGGCTCGGGCGGAAGCGTGTCGGCCATGGCCCAGGCTATAACGCCCGAGCCCGCCGCGCGGTTACCGCCCCGACGCGAGACTCCCCGCCCGCCGCGCGTCCTTCAGCCGCCACAGCCGCCACCACGGCGTGCCAGGCGACGCGTGGTGCTCCCAGTGGTAGCCAAAGAAGTAGCAGGACAGCAGGGCCCACGCGTGGTTGCGAGCCAGCGAGCGCGCCTGGTGCGGCGCCATGTCCTCGGTGTGCGGACGCCGGTGCGGCAGGTAGGTGCCGAAGAAGAAGAGCTGGAGTGTGCTCAGGACCGAGGGCACCACCCAGAAGACCAGCAGGCGCTCGCGCGTCGCCCCGGCGAGCAAGAGCAGATTGAACTGGAGCGCCATGAGCACCCACTGCCCCCACGTGGTGTAGCGGGCCATGAAGAGCGCCAGCCACGGCACGAAGGCCTGCGAACGGGTGGAGAAGTCGGGGTCGCTCGCGCCCGTGGGTGTCGCGTGGTGGGCCGCGTGGTGGACCACGAGCCGTCGATAGGACAGGCCCGCGAAGAGGAAACACGCGGCCATGCCCACCGCGTCGTTCACGTGTCGGTGGCGCGACACCGCGCGGTGCATGGCGTCATGCGCGGTGATGAAGAGGCCAGTGCACAGGTACGCCTGAAGCGCGCCATGCAACCACGCCGAAGGAGCCGTCCACGACAGCTCCGGCGCGCGCAGCAACCAGACGAGGTGCGCACACCAGGCACCCATCAGGCCGAGCGCGATGACGAGGCCCCACGGCCCGGGAGACTCCGGACGCTGACGCGGCAGTGTGTCCATCGGGTCCGCGAGGTCCGTGCCCTACCCTCCGCGCTCCCGAGGAATGGAGCGCGGAGGAAGGGAGCACGGGCGGCGCGTTACTTCTTGCCGGCCGCGGGGCGCGCGGTGGCGGCGTTCGCCGCGTCACGCACGAGCTGATCCGCGGTGACGTAGCGGGGCTCGATGTCCACCGGCACGTTCTTCAGCTTGGCGAGGACTCGCTGGACCTCGGGGCGGACCACGCCCTGCTTGGCGAGGAGCGCCTCGGCCGCGACGCGGTCACCGCTGGCCTGCAGCTCCATGAGCTGGCGGGTCAGCGCGGTGACGGACTCGGGCATCTTGTCCGCGACGACGGAGAAGGTGCCGTCCGCGTTCACCTTCACGGCGCCCGTGTCCAGGAAGTGGTTGAGCTGGAGGGCGATGCCCTTGCCGTGCGCCTCGTCGACGCCGAAGCGGATGGAGCGGAACGCGGAGGCGAGGAACGTCGTGTACATGGTGCGCGACATCGACTTCTCGATGACGCCCTTGTCCACCAGCCGCTGGAGCGCCCACAGGCCCGAGATGTCGGCCTTGGCCTCCTCGATGGCGCTGGAGGCCACCTGGAGCGCCTGCCGCACCGTCGTCTCCTTGCCGCCGACGACGATGTTGTGCGGCCCCAGGCCGTGCATCAGCTCGTGCATGAGGATGTGCGTGAAGAAGGCGTCGAAGGCCACGTCCTTGCGCTCCTTCTCCGTGAGCGCCACCTTCGCGATGGGCACGAGCACGCGCTGGAACTTGGCCTCCTGCACGTTCTTCAGCATGACGCGCTTGGTGCCCTTCTCGGCCGCCACGCGCTCATCGTTGGGGAGGTTGAAGGCGGCGGTCTGCACGCCCCGGTTGCCATCGCCGGAGGAGTAGAGGCTGTTGATGACGCGGATGGGGGCCAGCGCGCCCAGCTTCGGGTTGCGCAGCTTGGCGTCGATGGGGAGGTTGTTCTCCAGCTCCTGAAGCTCGGAGCTGAACTTGGTCAGCTTCTGCGTCTCCGCGTCATCGCGCAGGCCGATGAAGGACTCGAAGGCGGCCTTGTAGTTGAACCAGTTGTCCTCGTAGACCTCGTAGGGCCCGATGGTCGGGTCGATGCTCGCGTCCAGCTCCATCCACGCCACTTCGCTGGCGTAGTAGTCGTTGGAGAGGAACGCGTCCGCGCGCTTGGTGAGGAAGGCCTTCAGCGTGGGCTGCTGGGTGAGCGCCGCGGCCTCGCGCAGGCGCTGCGCCGCGATGGCCAGCTCGCCCTGGTACTCGACGCTGTAGGGCACGGTGACGAACTTGCCGTCGGGTCCGCGCCGGATGGTGGTGAAGAAGCCCGTGGCCTGGTGCTGCTGGGCCTCGGGCAGCGACTTCACCCAGGCCTCCACCTCCGCCTTGGTGGCGCCGGCCGGGTAGAAGTTGCCTTCGTCGAGCTTGGCGGGCACGCCGGGCATGAAGGGCTGCGCCTCGTCCAGGCGAGACCACGGGCCCTTGTTGAGCAGGAACGCGTGCAGGCGCGCGCGGCCCAGGGCCGAGTCGTCATGCACGAGGTCGAGCAGGAGCGTCTCGTTGCCCGCCCAGGCCTGCCGCAGGAAGAGCGGATCCATCACGCGGGCGGCCTCGACGATCTTCGCGAGGGCGAGCTTCTCCTCGGAAGGCAGCGCCTTGACGTCCACCTTGAGGTCCACCGGCGCGAAGCGCGCGGTCATGCGCTGGAGTTCGACGGCATCCGGGAAGCGCTCGGGGCTCTTTTCCGCGGCGGGGGCGGCGCTCCCCACGAGCAGCGCGCCCAACAGGGGCAGGAAGGTTCGGGTCATGCATCCCTCCCTAGCGCATTGTGTTCCCCCCTCCCAGCGCCCGATGGGCCCCGCATCCCCGAACGTCCACCGTCCGCATTCGGCGCGGCGCATCAACGGATCCCGAGGCGGCCCCCCCGGGGGTAGAGAAACACCTACACCGATGGCCCGGACGAGGACTCGACAAACCGGCGTGCATGGTTATGGGGGAAGCGTCGGTGGCGTCCGCGGTGACGCCCGGAGGTCCTCATGTCCGTTGAATCGCAGCCCCAGCGCGAAACCCATGCCTTCCAGGCGGAGATCAACCAGCTCCTGAGCCTGGTCATCAACTCGCTCTACAGCCACAAGGAGATCTTCCTCCGGGAGCTGGTGTCGAACGCGTCCGATGCGCTCGACAAGCTGCGCTTCCGCACCATCACCGAGACCGAGCTGCTGGCCAACGAGCCGGAGCTGGAGCTGCGCATCATCCCCAACGCGGCCCAGGGAACCCTCACCATCGAGGACACCGGCATCGGGATGACGCATGACGAGCTGGTGAAGAACCTGGGCACCATCGCCCACTCCGGCTCGCGCGAGTTCATCCAGACCATGGCCCAGAAGGGCCAGAAGGACATGCAGCTCATCGGCCAGTTCGGCGTGGGCTTCTACAGCGCCTATCTGGTGGCGGACCGCGTGGAGGTGGTGAGCCGCGCGGCCGGCCCCGACCCGACGGCGTGGCGCTGGGTCTCCGAGGCCCATGGCACCTTCACCGTGGAGCCGGCGGAGCGAGCGTCGCGCGGCACCGCCATCACCCTGCACCTCAAGGAGGACCAGAAGGAGTTCCTCGAGGAGTGGCGGCTGCGCACGCTCATCACCCAGTACTCGGACTACGTGGGTCACCCCATCAAGCTCCAGGTCGCCAAGAGCACCGGCACGGGGGACGACAAGAAGACCGAGGTCTCGCTGGAGGTGGTGAACAAGGCGAGCGCCCTGTGGCAGCGCTCCAAGTCGGACATCACCGACGAGCAGTACACCGAGTTCTACAAGCACCTGACGCACGACTTCGACGCGCCGCTCGCGTGGACGCACTTCAAGACGGACGGGCAGCAGCAGTTCACCGGGCTGATGTTCGTGCCCAAGCACCCGCCCTATGACCTGAACGCGCAGCAGCAGCGCGGCGTGCGCCTGTTCGTCAAGCGCGTGTTCATCATGGACCGCTGCGAGGAGCTGGTGCCGCAGTGGCTGCGCTTCGTGCGCGGCGTCATCGACTCGGACGACCTGCCGCTGAACGTGTCGCGCGAGATGCTGCAGGACTCGGCCGTGGTGCGCGCCATCCGCAAGCACGTCATCAAGAAGTCGCTGGAGATGCTGGAGAAGCTCGCCAAGGACAAGCCCGAGGAGTACCGCACGTTCTGGCAGTCCTTCGGCACCGTGCTGAAGGAAGGCCTGGCGACGGAGAGCGAGCACCGCGAGAAGCTGGGCGGCCTCTTGCGCTACGAGAGCTCGCGCGAGGAGGGCCTGACGTCCCTCACCGACTACGTGTCGCGGATGAAGGAGGGCCAGGAGGCCATCTATTACGTCTACGGCGAGTCTCGGAAGGCCGTGGCGGACAGCCCGCACCTGGAGGCGCTCAAGCAGCGCGGCTACGAGGTGCTGTTCATGACGGATCCGGTGGACGAGTGGGCCGCGCAGGGCCTGCGCGACTTCCAGGAGAAGCCGCTGGTGTCCGCGCTCAACGCCGACCTCAAGCTCCAGAGCACCGACGAGCAGAAGCGCGAGAAGGAGCAGCAGTCCGAGGGCTTCAAGGCCCTGACGGACAAGATGAAGGACGTGCTGAGCGACACGGTGCGCGAGGTGCGCGTGTCGGACCGGTTGACCGAGTCTCCCGTGTGCCTGGTGCTGCCCGAGGGCGGCTCGCCGGCCTACCTGGAGAAGCTCCTGCGTGAGCGCGGCAAGGGCATGCCGCACATGAAGCGCATCCTCGAGGTCAATCCCAAGCACCCCGTCATCGAGCACCTGCGCTCCGTCTACACGAACGACCCCACCGCCGCGCAGGTCGGCGAGTGGATCGAGCTGCTCCATGACCAGGCGCTGCTCACCGAGGGCAGCCCGCTCAGCGACCCCAACCGCTTCGCCAAGCGGATGACGGCGCTGCTCACGCAGGTGGCCTCGCACACCGCGCCGGCCCAGCCTCGTCCGAGCTGACACGCCGTCGTGACTCGGCGCGTCCCTGGCATCGTGGCCGGGGACGCGCCCAGGCGCGCGGGTGGGTTATCGCCCCAGGTCTTGCAAGACGGCCTCGGCCGCGCGACGCCCGGAGGTGAGCGCCCCATCGATGGACGCGTTGTCCCGATGGTCTCCGCAGACATACAGGCCCGGGGAGAGGCGCACCGCGCGATGGGGCTCACTCAGCGCGGACGGAGGCTGAGCCGGCAATGCGTGGGCAATCCCATCCGTGCGCAGCAGGCGCCACGCCGTCACCGTCGAACCAAACCACTCCGTGAGCTGCGCCCGTGCGCGCGCCTCCAGCGTTCCATCGTCCGCGGCGGTCCCCAGCACCGTGGCGCAGATGAGGGATTGGCCCGGGGGCGCGGAGTCCGGTGACACTTCGCTCATCACCGCGACGTGGTTCACCGGACCGTGACCTTCGCCGTCGAGCACCAACCAAGGGCCCTCCACCGGCGGCTCCGGCGCGGCGAAATACAGGCTCGTCACCGGGTGCATGGCGGGCTCGGGCATGCCCAGCAAGAGGCCGCTGGCGGTGCGCGGATCCGTCGCCACCACCACCGCGTCGGCGCGAAGCTCCTCGCCATCCTCCAGGCGCACGCGGTGGCCCCACACCTCCGCCACCTTCACGTGCATGCGCAACGTGCCCGTGGGCAGCGGCGCCGCCAGCTGCTCCGCGATGGCGCCCATCCCGCGCGCCGGCACCGCCGCGTGTCCACTCGCGAACATCCGAAAGACGAACTCCAGCATGCGGCTGGAGGTCTCCAGTGAGCGCTCCAGGAAGACGCCCGCGAAGAAGGGCCGCAGGAACGACTCCAGCATCTCGTCGGAGAAGCCCATGTCGGTCAGGTAGCGCAGCGAGGTCCGCTGCGGCCGATGCCACAGGTCTTCCAGCTCGCCCGAGTGAGCTTGCTGCCGCAGTTCCAAGACGCGCAGCTTGTCGCCCAGGTCTCCCACGGGCTCGAACAGGTGCCCCAGGGCCTGGAGCGGATGACGCGCGGGATCCACCAGCGTGCGCAGCTTGCCGCCGCGCCAGACTCGGGCCCCGGGATGGAAGGCACGCAACGAGAGCGCCTCCAGGTCCAGCACCCGCCGCCCTTCCGGGTAGGCCGTGAGGTAGACCTGGAAGCCCCGGTCGAGCAGGAAACCTTCATGCGCGTCCGTGCGCACGCGACCGCCTGGTGCGTCCCCTGCTTCCAGGAGCTGAACTCGAACCCTCGATTGCCTGAGCGCCCGGGCACAGGCCAGGCCCGCGAGCCCCGCGCCCACGACGATGACCTCGGGATTCGTCACGTGGTTGCCCTCCCACATCCGCGCAGTGTCGAGACCCTCACTTGTCATGAGCCGCAAGTGCAAGGGAGAGTGGTGGGCCGGTTGCCGGGCACCGAGAACTTGGTGCAGAACCGTACCCGTGCAGCCGTTACTGTAGAGCCCCCGTGCCGGTCCTTCGACCGGCACGCCAATCCGGAGAGAGAGAACAGGTACTCCCATGTTGATCGTGATGCGACCCGACGCGACGGCCCAGGACATCGAGCGTGTGAACGATGAAATCCGCCGTCGCGGTTGGCAACCGCACGCGATCCCCGGAGGCAGCCGCACGGCCATTGGCATCACGGGCAACCCCGGCGCGGTGGAGCCCGAGCCTTTCCGAGTGCTGCCAGGAGTCGCGGACGCGGTCTCCATCTCGCAGCCGTTCAAGCTCGTCAGCCGTGAGGTGAAGCCGGACGACAGCCACGTGAAGGTGGGCAACCTCACCATCGGTGGCGCGGCCATCCACGTCATCGCCGGCCCGTGTTCCGTCGAGTCGCGCGAGCAGATCCTCTCCACCGCGCATGCGGTGAAGAAGGCCGGCGCCACCATGCTGCGCGGCGGCGCGTTCAAGCCCCGCACGAGCCCTTATGAGTTCCAGGGCCTCAAGGGCGACGGACTCCAGCTGCTGGCCGAGGCGCGCAAGGAGACGGGCCTGCTCGTCACCACCGAGGTGAAGGACACCGCCACGCTGGACGCGGTGGCCGAGCACACCGACATCCTCCAGGTGGGCGCGCGCAACATGCAGAACTTCAGCCTGCTGGAGGCCGTGGGCGAGACGCGCAAGCCCGTGCTGCTCAAGCGAGGCATCAGCGCCACCATCAAGGAGTTGCTGATGGCGGCCGAGTACATCGTCGCCCGAGGCAACACCCAGGTCATCCTCTGCGAGCGCGGCATCCGCACGTTCGAGACGATGACGCGCAACACGCTCGACCTGAACGCGGTGCCCATGCTGAAGGCGCTCTCGCACCTGCCGGTCTTCGTGGACCCCTCGCACGGCATCGGCGTGCGCAAGGCGGTGCCGGCGATGATGCGGGCGGCGATCGCGGTGGGGGCCGACGGCATCATCGTCGAGGTGCATCCGGATCCGCCGCGCGCGAAGTCGGATGGCTTCCAGTCGCTGGACTTCAACGAGTTCGAGAAGTCCATGGGCGAGGTGCGGGCCATCGCGCAAGCGATGGGACGCGAGCTGGTACGACTGGGATAGGCCATGACCCTCAAAGAAGCGCTGGGCAAGGTGGTGAGCCGGCGCGACCTGACTCGCGAGGAGATGGCCTCTGTCATGGGCCAGATGCTCGCGGGAGAGGCGTCGCCTGCCCAAGTGGGCGCGCTCGCGGCCGCGCTGCGCATGAAGGGCGAGACCGAGGACGAAATCCTCGGCGCGGCGGAGGCCATGCGGGCCTGCGCGGCGCGCATCTCGCCGACGGCGGAGGTGGTGCTCGACACCTGCGGTACCGGGGGTGATGGGGCGCACACCTTCAACATCTCCACCGCGGTGGCCTTCGTGGCCGCCGGGGCGGGCGTCACCGTGGCGAAGCACGGCAATCGAGCGGTCTCCAGCCGCTGCGGAAGCGCGGACGTGCTGGCCGCGCTCGGCGTGTCCATGGAGCGTCCGCACGCGCACGTGGCGCGGGACATCGACGAGCACGGCGTGGGCTTCCTCTTCGCGCCCTCGCATCACAGTGCCCTCCGGCACGTGGCGCAGGCGCGGAGGGACCTGGGGTTCCACAGCGTCTTCAATCTGCTGGGGCCCCTGACGAACCCGGCGGGCGCGCGGTACCAGTTGCTCGGCACGTTCGACGGCAAGCGCGTGGAGCAGACCGCGCGCGTGCTGGGGCGGCTGGGCAGCCGTCGTGCGTGGGTGGTGCACGGCCACGACGGCCTGGATGAAATCAGCCCCTGCGGCCCCACCGAGGTCGCGGAGCTGCGCGAGGACGGCACCGTGCGCATCTTCACCGTGTCTCCCACGGACGCGGGCCTGGACACGGTGCCCCGCGAGGCCATCGCGGGCGGCGACGCGGAAGAGAACGCGCATCGGCTGAAGGCGCTGCTCGCCGGCGAGCGCAACGGGCTGCGAACGGCGGTGCTCCTCAACGCCGCCGGCGCGCTCGTGGTGGTGGGCCACGCGAACGACCTCACCGAGGGCGTGCGCAAGGCCGAACACGCCATCGACTCGGGCGCTGCCGCGCGCAAGCTCGCGGCGCTCGTCCAGGGCGGTGTGCGGTGAGCGCGCCTCTGACTGGCAGTTCCGCCGAGGGCACGTTGGAGCTGATCATGGCGCGCAAGCGTCGTGAGCTGGCCCAGCGTGCGCCCTTGGCTCCGCGCCCGCGGCTTCCTTCGCGCGACTTCGCCGAGGCACTCCGGAAACGGCGCGCACCCGAGCACCCGGTGAGCGTCATCGCGGAGGTGAAGCGCAAGAGTCCTTCGGGCGGTGCGTTCCCGCACCCCGACGTGGTGGCGGTCGCGCGTGCCTACGAGGCCGCGGGAGCCAGCGCCATCAGCGTGCTGACCGACGGGCCAGACTTCGGCGGCAGCCTGGAAGACCTCGTGGCGGTGCGGGCGGCCGTGGCGCTGCCCGTGCTCCGCAAGGACTTCCTGGTGGCCGCGCGCGAAGTGGAAGAGAGCGCGCTCTGGGGCGCGGATGCGGTGTTGCTCATCGCGGATGCGCTCTCCGACACGGAGCTTCGAGAGATGCTGACTACGGCGCGCGAGGTGCGCGTGGCCGCGCTGGTGGAAGCCCACACCGCGGAACATGCGGAGCGGGCGCTCGCCGCGGGCGCGGTGCTGGTCGGCATCAACAACCGCAACCTCGCCACGCTCAAAACAGACACGGGCACGGCGCTTCGAGTCATGCCCGGGCTGCGAGCCCGAGCCGGAGCGCTGGTGGCCGAGAGCGGTCTGCGCTCGGTAACGGACCTGCGCGCCGCACGCGACGCGGGCGCCGACGCGGTGCTCGTGGGCGAGTCCCTGCTTCGCGATGTGGATCCGGGTCGCGCGCTGCGCCGTCTGCTCGGCCTGGAAGGTGGCTCGGCGTGAGCGTGAAGGTGAAGGTCTGTGGTGTCACCCGGCTCGAGGACGCGCGCGCGACGTGGGCCGCGGGCGCGGACGCACTGGGGCTCAACTTCTATCCTCGCTCACCGCGCTGCGTGGACGTGGCCACGGCCGCGGCGCTCGCGGCCACGCGCCCTCCGCTCGGCGCGGTGGTGGGCGTGTTCGTGAATGCCTCTCCGGAGGACATCCGCCTGCGCGTGCGCGAGTGCGGCCTCACGGCGGTGCAGCTCCACGGCGACGAGCCACCCGAGGCCTGCGGTGGCTTCGGCGTGCCTGTCATCAAGGCGCTCCAGGTGCGCGGTCCCGACGACGTGGCTCGGGCGCGCACGTACGTGGGCGCGGGCGAGGTGGCCGGTCTACTGCTGGACGGCGCCGCACCGGGCTATGGCGGCGGTGGCGTCACCTTCGACTGGTCGCTGGTGGCGCGACTCACGGGCGAAGGGCTGCCGGTGCTGGTCGCGGGCGGACTGAAGCCCTCCAACGTGGCCGAGGCCGTGCGGGCCACGCGGCCTTACGGCGTGGACGTGGCCAGCGGCGTGGAGTCCGCCCCTGGCATCAAGGATCTGGACGCGGTGCGCGCCTTCGTGCGGACCGCCAAGTCCCTCAATCTGTTTGGAGCCATTCCATGAAGTCGGAGACTGTCGCCGGACGCTTCGGGCGTTACGGCGGACGCTATGTCCCGGAGACGTTGGTGCCCGCGCTCCTGGAGCTGGAGGAGGCCTACGCGGCCGCGCGCGCGGACCCGGCGTTCGGCGAAGAAGTGGCGCGCGTGCTGCGCGAGTTCGTGGGACGGCCCACCGTGCTCACCCCCGCGCACCGGCTCACGGAGTCGTGGGGCGGCGCCACCGTGTGGCTCAAGCGCGAGGACCTCGCGCACACGGGCGCGCACAAGATCAACAACACCGTGGGCCAGGTGCTGCTGGCGCGCCGCATGGGCAAGAAGCGCGTCATCGCGGAGACGGGCGCGGGCCAGCACGGCGTGGCCACGGCCACCGCGTGCGCACTGTTCGGCCTGAGCTGCGAGGTGTTCATGGGCGCGCTGGACGTGGAGCGCCAGGCGCTCAACGTCTTCCGCATGCGCGCGCTCGGCGCCGTGGTGCGGCCCGTCGAGTCGGGCTCGCGCACCTTGAAGGACGCGATGAACGAGGCCATGCGCGTCTGGGTGTCGCAGGTGCGTGACACCTACTACGTCATCGGCAGCGCGGCGGGTCCGCACCCCTACCCCACCATCGTGCGCGACTTCCAATCCATCATCGGACGGGAGATTCGCGCGCAGACGCAGGCGGCCATCGGTCGCCTGCCCGACGCCATCATCGCGTGCGTGGGCGGCGGCTCGAACGCCATCGGCGCGCTGCACCCGTTCATCGAGGACGCGAGCGTGCGACTGGTGGGCGTGGAGGCGGCGGGCCATGGCCTCCAGTCCGGCCAGCACGGTGCGTCGCTCACCCTCGGCACCGAGGGCGTGCTGCACGGCTCGCGCTCGCTCGTGCTGCAGGACGAGAACGGCCAGATTCAAGAGGCGCACAGCATCTCCGCCGGTCTGGACTATCCGGGCGTGGGGCCGGAGCTGGCGCATCTGGCCACCACCGGGCGCATGGAGGTGCGCACCGCCACGGATGACGAGGCGCTCGCGGCCTTCTACGAGGTCGCGCGCACCGAGGGCATCCTGCCCGCGCTGGAGACGTCGCACGCGTTCGCGGCGGCGCGAGCGCTCGCGCGAGACATGGGTCGCGGCAAGCACCTGGTCATCAACTGCTCGGGACGCGGCGACAAGGACGTGGCGACCATCTCGGCGCGCGGCGTGCCTGCGGCGGTGGGGGTGAAGGCGTGAGCGGGGAAATCGCGAAGGCATTCGCTCGGGCGAAGTCCCGAGGAGAGGGCGTGCTCGTGGGGTACGCCATGGCGGGCGACCCGAACCTCGAGCGCTCGGTGGAGGTGTTCGCCGCGCTGATAGAGGGCGGCGCGGACATCGTGGAAGTGGGCGTGGCGTTCAGCGATCCCATCGCGGACGGCCCCATCATCCAGGCCGCCTCGGAGCGAGCCCTGCGCGCCGGCGCCACGCTGCGCCGCGTGCTCGACGAGGTGGTGCCCCCGCTGCGCCAGCGGTACCCGGAAACGCCGCTCGTCATCATGACGTACGTCAACGTGGTGCTGGCGATGGGCGAGGCGCGCTACGCGAAGCTGGCGCGTGAGCGCGGCGTGGCAGGCACCATCCTCCCGGACCTGCCGCCCGAGGAGAGCGAGTCCCTGCGGGCGACCTTCGACGCCGAGGGACTGGACCTCATCCCGCTCTGCGCGCCGACGACCTCCGCCACGCGCGCGCAGTCCATCGCGCGAGATGCACGCGGCTTCGTGTACTGCGTGTCCGTGGCAGGCGTGACCGGCATGCGAGCGGAGCTGCCGCCGGACCTCTCGGACCGCCTGGAGCTGGTGCGGCGAGTGTCTCCGGTCCCCGTGGTGGCGGGCTTCGGCATCTCCAATGAGGAGCAGGCCCGGACGCTGGCCTCGCACGCGGATGGCGTCGTGGTGGGCAGCGCGTTGGTGCGCGCGGCCCACGCGGATGGCCCCGCGGCAGCGAAGCGGCTGTGCGCGGACATCAAACGTGGACTGAAGCGCTAAGCGCGCCCCTATCTGTCCAGCGCAGAGCGGAGCACGCGACAGGGCGCACGCGGAGGGGGCGCTCCTGGCACAATCCGCCGCCATGGCCAGGACATCCCCCCCCGTCGTCGTGCTCGTGCGGCACGGCGAGACGGCATGGAGTCGCAGCGGACAGCACACGGGCCGCACGGACATGCCGCTCTTGGACGAGGGGCGGAAGATGGGCGAGTTGCTCGGCGCCCCGCTCCACCGCTGGCGCTTCGCCGCCGTGTGGACCAGTCCACTCAGCCGCGCCGCGGAGACGTGCGCACGCGCGGGCTACGGTGACGTCGCCCGCGCGCGCGAAGACTTGCTGGAGTGGGACTACGGGGCCTACGAAGGCCGCAAGGGCGCGGAGATCCGCGCCGAGCGCCCTGGCTGGACGCTCTGGCTGGATGGCGCGCCCAACGGAGAGAACGCGCAGCGCGTGGGAGAGCGAGCGGATCACGTCATCGCCGATGCGCAGGCCCTCGACGACAACGTCCTCATTTTTTCCCACGGCCACTTCCTGCGCGTGCTCGCCGCCCGGTGGCTGGCGCTCCCGCCCGACGCGGGGCGCCTGTTCCTGCTGAGCACCGGCTCCATCAGCTCACTCAGCGCGGACGGGGAAGGAACCCAGCCCGCGCTGGCCTGTTGGAACGACACCACGCACCTGCGCGAGTGAGCACGGGCGCCGCCCCAGCGATCGCTCACGTAGCTCGAGTGGCAGGTGGAATCCGCGGCCCAAGACTCGGCCGCGGATCCATCACCCAGGCATCGTGACGTCTGGCTTAGAGCGTCCCCTCCAGGAAGTTGCGCACCAGCCGAGGCCCCTCGGGCGTGAGCACGCTCTCGGGATGGAATTGCAGGCCCACCATGGGCCGCGCGCGATGCCGCAGCGCCATGATGAGTCCGTCCTGGCTCCACGCCGTGGCCTCCAGCTCCGCGGGCAGCGACTCCTTCTCGACGATGAGCGAGTGGTAGCGCGCGGCCTGGAAGCCAGGACTCATTCCGGAGAACACCCCCGTGCCGCCATGTTGGATGTGCGCCGCCTTGCCGTGCACGGGCACCGGCGCGCGCACCACCCGCCCACCGAAGGCCGCGCCGATGGACTGGTGCCCCAGACACACACCCAGCACCGGGATGCGCGCGTGGGTGATGGCCGCCACGCTGACGCCCGCCTCGTGCGGCGTGCACGGCCCGGGAGAGATGACCAGGTGCGAGGCGCCCGTCGCCGCGACGCCCGCCACATCCAGGTCATCGTTGCGCACCACCTTCACCTCGGCGCCCAACGTGAAGAGCAGCTGCACGAGGTTGAAGGTGAACGAGTCGTAGTTGTCGATGACGAGAATCACGGGGTGCCTCCCGCGCGCGCCAGCCGCAAGGCCGCGGCCATGGCGCCCGCCTTGGCCTCCGTCTCGTCCGACTCCTTGGAAGGCACCGAGTCCGCCACCACGCCGGCACCCGCGGTCCACATCGTGCGGTCCCCATCCAGGAAGAAGGTCCGCAGCGCGATGGCCACGTCCAGCGTCCCGCAGAAGGACAGGTAGCCCACCGCGCCCGAGTAGGGCCCGCGACGCAGGGGCTCCAGCGCGTCGATGATCTGCATGGCGCGAATCTTCGGCGCGCCGGACACCGTGCCCGCGGGGAACGTGCTGGCCAGCGCGTCGAGCGCGTCGTACTTCGGATCCAACCGCCCGCGCACCTGCGAGACGATGTGCATGACGTGGCTGTAGCGCTCGATGACCATCAGGTCCTCGAGCCGCACGGAGCCCGGCGCGGCCACGCGGCCCACGTCGTTGCGGCCCAGGTCCACGAGCATGATGTGCTCGGCCCGCTCCTTCTCGTCCGCGAGCAGCTCCTTCTCCAGCGCCTGATCCTCGGCCTCGCTCGCGCCACGTCGGCGCGTGCCAGCGATGGGGCGCACCACCACGTCCCCATCGCGCACCTGCACGAGCAGCTCCGGAGACGCGCCCACCAACGCGCGCGCCTCGCCCAGATCCACCAGGAAGAGATACGGAGAGGGATTGACCCGCCGCAGCGCCCGGTAGAGCGCCAGCGGCGGCATGTGCCCGCGTGCCTCGAAGCGGCGCGCCAGCACCACCTGGAAGCAGTCGCCCGCCAGGATGTACTCCTGCGCGCGGCGCACCGCCTCCTCGTAGCCCGCGCGATCCCACGTCACCTCGGGAGGTGCCCCCCCGGACAGCGGCGGCGCGGGAGCGTAGGCCTCGGGAGGCAGCGGCTTGCGCAGCGCATCCGCCATGGCCTGCGCGCGAGCCTCCGCGTCTTGGAGCGCCTGCGCCACGCTGGCGTGGAGCGCGGGACGGGCAATGGCCGTGGCCCGCAGGCGCTGCGTGCGCGTGTCGTGGGTGACGAAGTCCTCGCACACCAGCCATTCCGCGTCGGGAAAGCCGATGTCCGGCGCGTGCCTGTCCGGCACGCTCGGCTCCAACCACGAGATGGTGTTGTAGCCCATGTAGCCCACGAGCCCGCCCAGGAAGGGCGCCTCGCCCGGCAGGGGCGTCACGGCCAGCTCGCGCCACACACTGCGCAGGATCTCCAGGGGCTTGCCCTCGCGCCGCTCCTCGTGCGCGCCTCGCCACAACGTCGCGCCGTCGCGGTCGAGCCGCACGCGGCCCACCGGGTTGACGCCCACGTGGCTGTAGCGCCCGAAGCGCTCGCCGCCGTGGCACGACTCGAGGATGAAGCCGCGCGAGCCTCCGCCCAGCTTCAGGTACGCCGACAGCGGCGTGTCGAGGTCCGCAGGCAGGTCCACCGACACCGGGACCGCCTCGCCCTTCTCCGCGCGCCGGCGATATGCCGCCCTTCGCTCCTGTGCATCCATGATGATCGCTCGAACCCCTCGCTCGACCCGGAGGGGTACCGGGTGCCCGTCACCGCGGGCGCTAAGGCTTGTCTTGGGAAACGGCCCCGTCCGCGCCGGGCCGCACCAGCGAGTAGACCCCTTCGCCGTACTGATACACGTCGCGATTCTTCTCCAACTCCTTCACCGACTTGCCGTCCTCCGAGTCCTCGCTCCGCACCCAGTCCACGAGCACCCGCCGCGTCGCGGGCTGGAAGGTCGCCTTGTAGTTGGAGTGCTCGGGCGCATCGTCGATGCCCACCAGCGACAGGGCCACCTGCCCCTTGCCCAGGACGCCCTTCTTGCGCCCCGGCACCACGTAGCTCACGTAGTTGGTGAGGTACGCGCCGCAGCTGTCCGGATGGGAATCCAGCTGGAGCAGCTCCACGCCCGCCTTCTTGCCCGGGACGAGCCGCGCGACCACCGGCCCGCCCACCGAGGCCACCTCCCCCGTGGAGGGGACGTCCATGTCCACGTTGGTGACACGGCGCGGAGGCTTCAAGCCCGGCTCCAAGATGCGCACGCGCATCTTGAACTCATTGCTCATCACCACCGTGGCCACTTCCTTCTCCCCATCGCCGTCCAGGTCCGCCTCGAACCGATAGGGCGTCAGCGTGTTCCCGAAGAGCCACCCCGTCTGTCGCGCGCCGTCCGCCCCAGCCTGGGGGGACACGACTTCCACCTGGTACCAGGTGTTGACATAGTCGCCGACCTTCACCTGCCCCTCCTGGGCCTTCAGCACCCGGACCGAGGAGCCCAGCGTCAACGTGGTCACCGCCGCGGCGTCCGGGGTCGGCTCGCGCCGGAGGTTGGCCTCGTCCACGCCCACATAGAGAGGCTGCTCGGACGGCGCGAAGCGGGTGAATGCATACGCTTCCAGGGTGCGCTCCGAGGGCTCGACCGGGGCGGAGTACTCGAGCGACGGGTGCGCCTGGCCCAGGGCCAAGGACAGCAGGAGGGTGAGCATGGTCAGGATGAGCGAGGTGAAGGGAATCCTGTTTATCCCCCGTCCCCCTACGCCATCCAAGGGGGGGCCCGGCGCGTCCGACGCGCGGCGAACAGGCAGGGCGGGCCCTGGTGGGCACGCCCACATCCCTCGCTATGGCTGGGGGCGTCCGTGAGCCGGCTGCGCCGCCGCCGCATCCTCGACGTCATCGCCACCGACACCACGTTCGAGCGCGTCCCGCACCGCGGCCTGGAGGTCTGGCAGGGCAAGTGCCTCCACTGCAACGCGCACCTCGTGGTGGGGCTGGATGGCGAGCCCATCAGCCGCGCCACCCTCGAACACATCATCCCGCGCACCGCGGGCGGCACGAACGCGCCGGAGAACCTGGCGCTGGCGTGCGCGCGCTGCAACCAGGGCAAGGGCGTGCGCCATGACCGCCACTACCCCCGCGACGCGCGGGCGCGCGAACTGGTGGAGCGGTTGCTGGCGCGCCGCCAGGAACGGTGGCGCGGCCCGGATGCGGAGGACGACGAACCCGCACCCGACGAGGAGGAGACGCCGTGATTCCTGTACGGGCCTGTAGCAAGACATCGCGTGAGACGTGCGCGTTCCGACGAGAGGCCCGTCCCGTGGGGATGGAGTTCCGTCGAGTTGATCCGTCTCGGAGCCCGCCTCACTGCAAATGCCCCTTCCGCTCGCCAGAAGCCGGATTCATCGCGCGCGTGTCGCGACATTCGGTCCATGCGTCAGGAAGTGGTATCCCCCGTCCGCAACTGCAGAATTGGTTGACACTGTCGTATCGATGGTTGATGGTCCCGCGCCGCGTTGGGTGGGGAGGTGGAGGAGTGGCCCGCCCGCGGCTCACCTAGAGGTTTCGTTGGACGTGACTGCCTTGCCTTCCGAGTGCCAGGAGCCGCCGCCCGCCCGCCCCACCCGGGCCGGGATCGCCGCTCTGCTCTCCGCATCAGGCGGCCTTCACGCTTCCTCCTCCGCTGTCATGTCACTCCCTGAAGTCCTCTTGCCCCTGGTCCTGGTATGAGCGGCCCTCTCTTCCCACGCTGGACGAATACGGTGTCGCGCCTGTCGGCTGCGACGCTCCTCGCCGTGCCCGCCATCGCCATTGGCGGTCTCATGGCTTACGTGCGCTCACCGGCCGTCACCTTCCAGCAGCATCCGGTGGAACAGCCCATCGAGTTCGATCACCGGCACCATGCCGGCGACGAGCAGATTGACTGCCGGTACTGCCACTGGACGGTGGAGAAGGCCCCGTCCGCGGGTATCCCCTCCACCACCGTGTGCATGTCGTGTCACGCGCAGGTGTGGAACAAGAGCCCGTACCTCACCGAGGTCCGCAAGGCGTTCTTCACCGACTCGGCCATTCCCTGGGTCCGCGTCCACAACCTGCCGGACTTCGTCTACTTCAACCACTCCATCCACGTGAACAAGGGCGTGGGTTGCGCCACCTGCCACGGCCGCATCGATCAGATGGCCGCCGTCCAGCAGTTCGCGCCGTTGACGATGAGCTGGTGCCTGGATTGCCACCGCGACCCGAAGCCGAACCTCCGGCCCGCGGAGTTCATCACCAGCATGACCTGGACCCCTCCGGCGGATAAGGCCGAGGCCGCTGAGCTCGGCAACAAGCTGGCGGAAGAGTACGACGTTCACTCGCGCACGAGCTGCTCCACATGCCACCGATGAACACCAAGCCCGACGGTGCTCCTTCGCAGGACACCCCCTCGACGTTCGCGCTCCCGGTCGTCTCGGACCGCACGGGCGCTTCCCCCTCCGCCCACACCCACGGCGATGCCGTGGAGCAGGTGCTCGAGCACGCCGCGAAGCGCAGCGTCCCCGCCGAGGGAGCCTACGGCAAGACGTACTGGCTCGGCCTCGAGGAGAAGCTGGCCACGCCGGAGTTCCTGGAGGAGACCCGCCCGGAGTTCCCCGTGGGCGCGGACCTTCCCCCCACCGGCTTCGTGCGCCGCGAGTTCATGCAGCTGCTCGGCGCGTCGCTGGCCCTGGCCGGCGCGAGCGCGTGCAGCACCCGCCCCTCTGACGAGCGCCTGGTGCCGTACACCAAGACGCCGCCCGAGGTCGTCCCGGGCAACGCGCTCCACTACGCGTCCGGCATGACGTTCGCGGGCCACACCTCCGGCCTGCTCATCACCGCCCGCGAGGGTCGCCCCATCAAGGTCGAGGGCAACCCCCAGCACCCCATCAACCAGGGCGCCGCCGGCACGTTCGAGCAGGCCTTCCTGCTCTCCCTGTATGACCCGCAGCGCGCCCGCGTGCTGCGCCAGGGCAAGGCCCCCCGCGCCCTGCGCGTGCTGGCCGAGGAACTGGCCTCGCTGGCCAGCAAGGCCACGGATGGCGGCGCCCGCGTGCGCTTCCTCACCGAGCCCATCAACTCGCCGCTGCTCGCGGATGTGCGCACGCGCATCCTCAAGAAGCTGCCCAACGCGCGCTTCCACAGCTTCGCGCCCATCTCCCAGGACGCCAACAACGAGGCCACCCGCGCGCTGTTCGGCCAGGCCGTGGCCACGCGCTACGACCTGAGCGGCGCGGACGTCATCCTCGCCCTGGACGCGGACTTCCTGGAGAGCCGCCCCACCAACCTCGCCATGGCCCGCCAGTTCGCGGACCGCCGCGACCCGAAGAACGGCGAGCTCAACCGCCTGTACGTGGCCGAGCCCCGCTTCTCCATCACGGGCGGCATGGCGGACCACCGCGTGCGCGTGAAGTCGCGGGACATCCTCGGTGTCGCCGCCGCCGTGGCCCAGGCCATTGGCGGTCAGGTCTCCGGGCTGGCCGCCGCCGCTGCCACCAAGGCCGGTGAGCTGAACGCGGACCTCGCCCACTGGGTGGAGGCCGTCGCCGCGGACCTCAAGTCCAAGCCGGGCAAGTCGCTGGTGATTGCCGGCGAGCGTCAGCCGGCCGCCGTGCACGCCCTGGCCCACGCCATCAACGTGGCCCTGCGCAACACGGACGCCACGGTCCACTACACCCAGGCCACCACGCCCGAGGCCTCCGGCTTCGGCGAGATCAACGCCCTGGTGGAGGACATCAAGGCCGGCCGCGTGGACACGCTGGTCGTCACCGCCTCCAACCCGCTGTACACGCTGCCCTCCGACTCGGGCCTGGCCGAGGTGCTCAACCCCGCCACCAACCCGAACCGCGAGAAGCTCGGCGTGCTCTACGCCGCGCACTACGAGGACGAGACGTCCGACCACGTGCGCGGCGCCAAGGACTGGTTCATCCCGCTGGCGCACCAGCTGGAGACCTGGAGCGACGGCCGCGCGCTGGACGGCACGGTGGCCATCGCGCAGCCGCTCATCCAGCCGCTCTTCAACGGCGTGCCGGAGGCGGAGTTCTTCGCCCTCTTCCTGGATGAGCCCTACCGCCCCGCGTACCAGATGCTGCGCGACTTCTGGGCGGGCCAGAGCGGCCTGACCGCTGCCGCGGCCACCTTCCAGAGCGACTTCGAGTCGCGCTGGGAGACGTGGGTGTCCGAGGGTGTCGTCGCGGGCACGGCGGCCAACAAGGTCTCCGCCACCGCCAACCTGGACGCGGCCCACGCGCTCATCGCGGCGTACACGCCCCCCGCGTCGGGCAAGGGCGACCTGGAGCTGAACTTCGTCGCGGACTACAAGGTCTTCGACGGCCGCTTCGGCAACAACGCGTGGCTCCAGGAGCTGCCGGACCCCATCACCAAGATTGTCTGGGACAACGCCGCCATCCTGAGCCCCGCCACCGCGAATCGGCTGGGCTTCGAGTCCGGCGACATGGCGGAGCTCTCGTACCAGGGCCGCAAGCTGACCGTCCCGGTGACCATCCTCCCCGGCAACGCGGACGACACCATCGTCGTGGCGCTCGGCTATGGCCGCAACGGCCTGCACGAGGTCGTGGCCAAGGGCATCGGGTTCAACGCCAACGCGCTGCGCTCGGTGAAGGCCCCGTGGTTCGACGGCGGCGCCCAGCTCACCAAGACGCGCGGCAGCTACACGTTCGCGCGCACCCAGTACCACTGGCGCATGGAAGGCCGCCCGCTGGCGCTGGACATGCCGGTGTCGCAGCTCACGCACCCCTCGGAGGAGACGGAGCACATCCTCGAGCGCGTCAAGGGCCCCATCGAGCCCGAGCTGCAGAACATCCTGCCCGGCAAGGACTTCGACTACTCGGGCGGCTACAAGTGGGGCATGGCCATTGACCTGTCGCGCTGCACGGGGTGCAACGCGTGCGTCATCGCCTGCCAGGCCGAGAACAACATCCCCGTGGTCGGCAAGGACCAGGTGGGCCGCGGCCGCGAGATGCACTGGCTGCGAATCGACCGGTACTTCCAGGGCAGCGAGAACGACCCGGCCATGGTCATGCAGCCGGTCGCGTGCGTGCACTGCGAGAAGGCCCCCTGCGAGTACGTGTGCCCGGTGAACGCCACCACGCACTCGGACGAGGGCCTGAACGACATGGTGTACAACCGCTGCGTCGGCACGCGGTACTGCTCCAACAACTGCCCCTACAAGGTCCGCCGCTTCAACTACCTGCACTACACGCAGGGCAAGGCGCCGACCGAGAAGATGCTGATGAACCCGGATGTCACGGTGCGCAACCGCGGCGTCATGGAGAAGTGCACGTACTGCGTGCAGCGCATCGAGCGGGCCCGCATCACGGCGCGCGTCGAGAAGCGCCTCATCCAGGAGAAGGAACTGCAGACGGCTTGCCAGCAGACCTGCCCCACGCAGGCCATCGTCTTCGGCTCCCTCAACGACAAGTCGCAGCGAGTCACCCAGCTGACCGAGGATCCGCGCGCCTACGCGCTGCTCCACGAACTGGGCACCCGCCCCCGTACCTCGCACCTCATCCGCGTGCGTAACCCCAACCCCGCTCTCGCGGTCGCCACTGAGCACTCCCAGGCGCCCGAAGGAGGCCACTGACCGCCATGGCCGAGACTGCTCACGCCGCCGCGCTCGATCCCCTCGAGCCCCGGCGCCTCGTCGCACCGCACCACGACGACAAGTCGCTGAATGAGACGCTGCTGGACCATGTCTGGCGCAAGCCCGGCAAGGGCTGGTTCATGCTCTTCGGCATGACCTCCGCCGCCCTGGGACTGCTCGTCCTGGGCGTCACCTACACCCTGGCGCGCGGCATTGGCGTGTGGGGCAACAACCAGCCGGTGGGCTGGGCGTTCGACATCATCAACTTCGTCTGGTGGGTCGGTATCGGCCACGCCGGAACGCTCATCTCCGCCATCCTCCTGCTCTTCCAGCAGAAGTGGCGCACGAGCATCAACCGCTTCGCCGAGGCGATGACGCTCTTCGCGGTCATGTGCGCGGGTCTGTTCCCGCTCTTGCACACGGGCCGTCCCTGGTTCGCCTTCTGGCTGTTCCCGTACCCCAGCACCCTGGGCGCGTGGCCGCAGTTCCGCTCGCCGCTCGTGTGGGACGTGTTCGCCATCTCCACGTACCTCACGGTGTCCGCGCTGTTCTGGTACGTGGGCCTCATCCCGGACCTGGCCGCCCTGCGTGACTCGTCCAAGGGCAAGCTGCAGCGCATCATCTACGGCGCGTTCAGCCTCGGGTGGCGCGGCTCCGGCCGGCACTGGCACAACTACAAGACGGCGTACCTGCTGCTCGCGGGCCTCTCCACGCCGCTCGTGGTGTCCGTGCACACCATCGTTTCCTTCGACTTCGCCACGTCCCAGATTCCGGGCTGGCACGCGACCATCTTCCCGCCCTACTTCGTGGCTGGCGCCGTGTTCAGCGGCTTCGCGATGGTCATCACGCTCATCGTCCCGGCGCGCAAGTACCTGGGTCTGCGGGACGTCATCACGGACCGCCACCTGGAGAACATGAACAAGGTCATCCTCGCGACCGGCCTGCTCGTGTCCTACGGGTACATGATGGAGCACTTCGTCGCCTGGTACTCCCAGAACGAGTACGAGTTCTGGACGTTCTACGTGAACCGCGCCACGGGCCCCTACGCCGGCGTGTACTGGCTGATGATCACGTGCAACGTCGTCACGCCGAACATCTTCTGGTTCAAGAAGTGCCGCACCAGCATCCCCATCATGTGGGTGGCCTCCATCCTGGTGAACATCGGCATGTGGTGTGAGCGCTTCATCATCATCGTGACATCGCTCAGCCAGGACTTCCTGCCCTCCTCGTGGGACATCTACAAGCCCACCTGGGTGGACTGGAGCATCTACATCGGCACGCTGGGCCTGTTCGGCACCCTGTTCCTGCTGTTCCTCAAGTTCGTCCCCGCCGTCGCGGTGAGCGAAGTGAAGGAGCTGCAGCTGGAGCTGAAGCACGCCGAGCACAACGCCCACTCCCACGGAGCCCACTAGCGTCATGGAAGCCAAGGTCCTCGATTCCTGGGTGCTGGCCGAGTTCGCCACGCCAGACATCCTGGTGGATGCCACCAACCAGATGCGCGAGAAGGGCTACCAGGGCATGGATACCTACTCTCCGTACCCGCTCCATGGCGGCTCGGAGGCGCTGGGTCTGCCCCCGTCGCGCGTCCCCTTCATCGCGTTGGGCGGTGGTCTCACGGGCATGTGCACCGCCCTGGCCATGCAGACGTGGATGAACACCATCGACTATCCGCTCAACATCGGCGGTCGTCCGCTGCTCAGCCTTCCGGCGTGGATTCCCATCACGTTCGAGCTGAGCGTGCTCTTCGCCGCGTTCGGCATCTTCTTCGGTCTGCTCGGCCTCAGCCGCCTGCCGCAGCCCTACCACGTGGCCTTCGAGTCGGAGGCGTTCCGCACCGCCTCCACCCACGGCTACTGGCTGGGCGTGCCGTTCGCGGCCGGGACGGACAGCGCCGAGACCATGAACCAGCTCAAGGCCCTGGGCGCCACCCAGGTGACCATCGTCACGGGAGAGAAGGAATGAGGTGGCTCATCCCCGCCGCGGGACTCGCCGCGCTCACGGGCTGCGAGGTCAGCTCCGAGTTCCTCCAGCGCATGGAGGTCCAGGCGAAGTACGAGAACTACGAGGCGTCCGAGTTCTGGCCGGACGGCCGCTCCATGCGCGTGCCTCCCGCGGGTTCCATCCCGCGTGAGCGCCCGGTGGGCAACCCCGGCATCAGCACCGGCCGCGCCAATGGCCAGCCGGTGGCGACCATCCCCATGTCGGTGGACAAGCCGCTCATCGCCCTGGGTCAGAAGAAGTACAACATCGTCTGCGCGCAGTGCCACGGCGTGCTCGGCGACGGCAACAGCATCGTCGCGGAGAACATGGGCATGCGCCTGCCTCCGTCCCTGCTGGAGCTGGCGAACAAGCCCGCGGGCCACTTCTACACCGCCATCAACGAGGGCTACGGCGTGATGCCGTCCTTCTCGGGCGAGCTGGACACGCGGGAGCGCTGGGCCGTGGTCGCCTACGTGCGAGCGCTCCAGGCCGCCCGCAGCCCCCAGGGCCAGCAGCCCGTCCCTCAGGAGAACCGATGAGTTCCGCGACTTCCACTGCCACTGAGCCCATGGGGCGGTTCGCCGGCAGTTCCAAGATGGGCCTGGCCTTTGGCGTGGGGGCCGTGTGCCTCATCGCCGCGCTGGCGGGCTTCTTCGTCGGTGACGCGAGCGCCGCCGCGCACAGCTACCTCATCGCCTTCGCCTACTGGGTGGGCATCAGCGTGGCCAGCACCATCATGCTGGCCATCTTCCACACCGCGAAGGCCAAGTGGCCCATCGTGCTGCGCCGCACCATGGAGACCATGGGCGCCACGGTGCCCGTGTTCATCGTCCTCTTCGTGGGCGTGGCGCTGGGCCTCAAGCAGCTCTACTCGTGGTGGCCGGAGTCCCCGCTGGCCGCCCACATCGAGGGCATCGAGAAGGTCCACCTGGGCCACAAGCAGCACGGGTACCTGTTCCCGACCTTCTTCTGGGTCCGCCAGGCCATCTACTTCGCGGTGTGGACGCTGGTGTCCTGGCGGCTGCGCTCGTGGAGCATGAAGCAGGATGAGACGGGCGAGCTGGAGCTCACCGTCAAGCAGCGCAAGTTCGCTCCGGGCGCGCTGCCCTTCCTTGCCCTCACCATTACGTTTGCTGCTTTCGACTGGCTGATGAGCCTCACGCCGCTCTGGCAGTCGACCATCTACGGCGCCTATTACTTCGCGGGCAGCTTTCTCGCGGCCTTCTGCCTGCTGACGGTGGTCACCGTCCTGGCGCAGGGCAAGGACCTGTACGGCAGCGTGGTGACCCCGGCGCACTACCACAACCTGGGCAAGCTGATGTTCGCCTTCACGGCGTTCTGGGCCTACATCGGGTTCTCCCAGTTCCTGCTGGTCTGGATCGCCAACCTGCCGGAAGAGGCGCCCTGGTACGGCATCCGCATCTTCGGTGCGTGGCGCCCGCTGTCCATCGCGCTGGTGCTCCTGCACTTCGTGCTGCCCTTCTTCACCCTGCTGTCGCGCAACCTGAAGCTGCAGCCGCGCAAGCTGATGGTCGTCGCCGTCTACCTGCTGCTGATGCACTGGCTGGACCTGTACTGGCTCGTGTGGCCGTCCATGACGGGCAAGGCGGGTCCGTCGTTCCACTGGACGCTGCCGGTCGCGTTCGTGGGCGTGGGCGGAATCGCGGTGGGCTTCGCGCTGATGCTGGCCCGCAACAAGTTCACGCTCCCGGTGAAGGACCCCTACATCACCGAGTCGATGAGGTACGTGCAGCCATGAGCAAGCCAGTCAAGGAGGAGTCGCGCATCATCGTGGGCGCGCATGGCGTGGCGGCTGAGGAAGACCACATCGACATGCCGAAGGTTGTCGGCATCGGCGTGGGCGCCATCGTCATCTTCATCATGGGCGGCGTGTGGGCCTGGCGCATCCAGGTCGCCACCATGAACGAGGCGCAGCCCGACGGTCCTCCCCCGCGTCCCGCGGCGGTGGGCCAGTACGAGGTGGGCATCGTCAACCAGCGCCTGTTCGACCAGGACTGGCACGCGACGGACAAGCTGAGCGGCCAGCACCAGGCGCTGCGCAACGGCTGGGGTGACCAGCCGGGCGTGGCGGTCCACCCGGGCATCGAGCAGGTGTACGACCGCGTCATCGCGGACCAGAAGCGCGCCCCCGAGCCCGCGCCCACCCCTACTCCCGCTCCGGGCGCGCAGACGCCCCCGGCGCCGGCCCCGGCCCCCAAGAAGTAGTCCCCTTCCCCCTCTCACCCGAGCCGTCCTCCGATGCGGTCCCTCTACGTGCACACCACCCCGCGCACCCTGCGTGCCCTGGGGTTCCTCGCGGCGGCGGCGCTGGTGCTGGCCCATGCCACGCCCGCGTCCGCGCTGCCGGGCGGCGGCAAGACGCCGCGCGCCATCGTGGAGGCGGACTCGGACGCACCCCTTCCGGTGCGGGGCGTGGACGTGGAGGAGCACCTGGGGGAGCCCGTCCCCATGGAGACGCGGTTCACGGACGAGCAGGGCCAGGAGGTGCGGCTGGGCGACGTGATGCCGAAGACGCGCCCCACGGTCCTCACGCTGGTGTACTACTCCTGCCCCATGCTCTGTAACCTGGTCATCAACGGGCAGGTCAGCGTCATGCGCGAGCTGGGCCTGGAGCTGGGCAAGGACTACGAGGCGGTGACGCTGAGCATCGACCCGCAGGACACCCCGGAGCTGAGCAGCGAGCGCCGGCGGAAGTACCTGCAGGGCATGGGCAAGCCGGAGACGGCCCCCTGGCGGTTCCTCACCGGCACCGAGGAGAACATCCGCAAGGTCGCCGATGCAGTGGGCTTCAAGTATGTGTATGACGCGAGCACGAAGCAGTACGCCCACCCCGCGGTGGTGATGGTGCTCACGCCGGAGGGGAGCATCTCGCGCTACCTCTACGGCACGACGTTTCCGGCCAAGGACGTGAAGTTCGCGTTGCTGGAGGCGGCCGGCGGAAGGGTGGGAACGAGCTTCGATCGCATCGTCCTGTCCTGCTTCAAGTATGACACCGCCACGCGGCGGTACGGTTTCTACATCTTCGGGTTCATCCGCCTGGGCTCCCTCGCCGTGTTCGGAGCCCTGGCCACGATGCTGATCTATTTCTGGAGGCGCGAGCTGAAGAAAGGCGCGACTACATGAGCGACCTGGCCAACAAACTGTTGTTCCTCCCGGAGCGCGCGTCCACGTTCGCGGACCGGATCGACTTCCTGCACTACTTCGTCGTCGGCACGACGATGGTTGCGTCCGCGGGCGTCGGCCTGGCGGCGCTGTTCATGTTCTTCCGCTACCGCCGGCGGGTAGAGAACCAGGCGACGGAGTACGTCGTCCCGAACCTGAAGACGGAGTTCCTCTTCGTCTCGGTTCCGCTGGTGTTCTTCCTGGCGTGGTTCGCCATCGGGTTCCGGGACTTCACGTGGTTCACCACGCCGCCCAAGGACTCGATGGATGTCTACGTCATGGGCAAGCAGTGGATGTGGAAGTTCTCCTATCCGGAGGGCCCCAACGGCGTGAACGTGCTGCACGTGCCGGCCAACCGCCCGGTGCGCCTGCTCATCACGTCGCGCGACGTCATCCACTCCTTCTTCGTGCCGTCCTTCCGCATCAAGATGGATGCGCTGCCGGGCCGCTACACGCAGGCCTGGTTCGAGGCGACGAAGCCGGGCACGTACCAGGTGCTGTGCACCGAGTACTGCGGCCTGTCGCACTCGAAGATGCTCGCGGAGGTCGTGGTCATGGCCCCCGAGGAGTACGACAACTGGATCAAGGAGCAGCGCCGCGGGCGGCTCCAGGACCGTCAGGACGCGCTCGCGGACAACTCGCTGGTGCCGGGCACCGCGCGCATGGCGGAGCAGGGCCAGAAGCTGGCCGGCACGCAGGGCTGCCTCAAGTGCCACTCCGTGGACGGCTCGCAGCACATCGGCCCCACGTTCCTTGGCATGTATGACCGGCTGGAGCACCTCCAGGACGGCCAGAACATCCGCGTGGACGAGGCCTACATCACCCAGTCCATGATGGACCCGGGCGCGCACATCGTCGCCGGCTACCAGAATGTGATGCCGACCTATCAGGGCAAGCTGCAGGGCCCCGAGTCGGCCGCCATCGTCGAGTACATCAAGTCGCTGCGCACCGCGAACGTTCGCGAGGGCGCCTCCGAGGGACCCGCTTATGACCCCATCCAGTAGCATCGCCGCGCCGGGGGCTGCTCCCGGCCACGAGGCGCACCACGAGCACGGGGACCACCCGAGCTATCTGGTCGACGGCACCACGGTGAAGTCGTGGCTGCTCACCGTGGACCACAAGCGCATCGGCATCATGTACATGTTCTGGGTGCTGCTCTTCTTCCTCGTGGGCGGCATCTTCGCGATGATGATTCGTCTGGAGCTGTTGACTCCAGGTCCGACCATCATGGACGCGATGACGTACAACCGGACGTTCACGCTGCATGGCGTGGTCATGATCTTCTTGTTCATGATCCCCGCCATCCCGGCCATCTTCGGCAACTTCATGCTGCCGCTGATGCTGGGCGCCAAGGACGTGGCCTTCCCCCGGCTGAACCTGCTGTCCCTGTACGTGTACCTGGCGGGCGCGGGCTTCGCGCTCTGGGGCATGCTCAACGGCGGCCTGGACACCGGCTGGACGTTCTACACGCCGTACAGCGCGCACACGACGACGACGGTGGCGCCGGTGCTCTTCGGCGCGTTCATCATCGGGTTCAGCTCCATCCTCACCGGTATGAACTTCATCGTGACGGCGCACACCATGCGCGCGCCGGGCATCACGTGGTTCAAGATGCCGCTGTTCGTGTGGGCGCTCTACGCCACGAGCTGCATCCAGGTGCTCGCCACGCCGGTGATTGGCCTGCTGCTCCTGCTCGTGTCGGCGGAGAACCTGTTCAACCTGGGCATGTTCGACGTGGCCCGCGGCGGTGACCCGGTCCTCTTCCAGCACCTGTTCTGGTTCTACAGCCACCCGGCCGTGTACATCATGGTGCTGCCGGCGTTCGGCGTGATGAGCGAGGTGGTCAGCACCTTCAGCCGCAAGAACATCTTCGGCTACCGCGCGGTGGCGTACTCCAGCGTGGGCATCGCGTTCGTGGGCTTCTTCGCCTGGGGCCACCACATGTTCGTGTCCGGTCAGTCGACCTTCGACGCGGGCATCTTCGGCGCGCTCAGCATGCTGGTGGGTGTGTTCACCGCCATCAAGGTCTTCAACTGGGTGGGCACCGTCTACAAGGGCGCGGTGGAGTTCACCACGCCGTTCGCCTACTTCTGCGGCTTCCTGTTCTTCACCGTGTTCGGTGGCATGACGGGCATCGCGGTGGCGACGGTGTCGCTGGACGTGCCGTGGCACGACACCTACTTCGTCGTGGCGCACTTCCACTTCATCATGGTCGGCGCGACCATCATGGCCTTCCTGGCGGCGCTCCACTACTGGTTCCCCAAGATGTTCGGGAAGACCTACCACGAGGGCTGGGGCCTGGTGTCCGCGGCGCTCATCATCCTGGGCTTCAACGCGACCTTCATCCCCCAATTCCTCCTGGGCAACGCGGGCATGCCGCGCCGGTACTATGAGTACCCGGAGCGGTTCCAGGCCCTGAACGTGGCCTCCACGGCGGGCGCGTCCCTGCTGGCGTTCGGCTTCGTCATCATCGCCCTGTACCTGGTGTGGGCCCTGATTTATGGGAAGCGCGTGGACAACCCGTGGGGCAGCAAGGGCTATGAGTGGCTGACGGCGTCTCCGCCGCCGACCCACAACTTCGTGGGCCCGCAGCCGACGTACCCGGAAGAGCCCCACTTCTACGTGGATCCGAAGAAGGCCGAGGTCTCCGATGCAGTCTAGTCACTCCGCCTCCGCCCAGGGCGGCGCCAAGCTGGCGGCGCACTTCGCGTCGCTGGATGTGCAGAAGCACGCGGCGCGTCTGGGCATGTGGCTGTTCCTTGCCACGGAAATCCTGCTCTTCGCCGGTCTCTTCGCCTGCTACGCGGCCTACCGCTTCCTGTTCCCGGAAGCGTGGGCGGCGAGCAGCCGGAGCCTGGACCTGCTGATGGGCAGCATCAACACCATCGTGCTCATCACCTCCTCGTTCACCGCCGCCATGGCGGTGCACTACGCGAAGGAGGGGAAGAACAAGATGGTGGGGCACATGTTCTTCCTCACGCTGCTGATGGCGGGCGCGTTCCTCGTCATCAAGTACTTCGAGTACAAGCACAAGTTCCACATCGGGACGCTGCCGGGCCGGTACTACTTCTACGACGGCATCCAGGTGCCGGGCGCGCCGATGTTCTTCACGGTGTACTTCGCGTCCACCGCCCTGCACGCCTTCCACGTCATCATCGGCATGACGGTGCTGGCCATCATCATGGTCCGCGCCTACCGCAAGGGTGACTTCGGTCCGAACAACTACACCGCGGTCGAGCTGGGCTCCATGTACTGGCACCTCGTCGACCTGGTGTGGATCTTCCTCTTCCCGATGCTGTACCTCGTTTAAGGGTCGACCATGGCTTCCGTTGCCAACGAATCGCGTCAGGAAGAGCACAACATGCAGGGGCACCATGGCGCCGGCCGTTACGTCGCCATCTGGCTCATCCTGTCCGTGTTGACGGTGGTCACGGTCCTCACGGGCCGCATGCACCTGCCCAGCTTCGGCCTCTTGCTGGCGCTCGTCATCGCCAGCGTGAAGGGCACGCTGGTGGCGCTGTACTTCATGCACCTGTCCGAGCACCGAGGCGCCAACCGCCTGGTGTTTGGCGTGTCCATCTTCTTCGTGGTGCTGCTCATCAGCTTCGTGCTGATGGACTTCGGCACCCGCTTCCGGCTGGCCAACCCGCCGGGCTCCCAGTACAGCGACCTGCAGGCCGTGGACATCGGCGCCAACAAGGCCGAGGGCCGCTTCGGGGGGAACACCCACGAGAAGCAGGACCACGAGAAGCACGAGTAGGACTCGCCTTCTCCTCGCAGTTCCCGCGCGGCGCCTGGGTCTCCCCGGCGCCGCGCTTCATTTTGCGGCGACCGCGGAGGGACTACAGGGCCACGGAGAGGTTGAACGACAGGGCCGTGTCCGTGGACACCTTGCCCGCGGGCGGCTCGCTGTCGCTCTTCACGAGGAAGCCCACGCCCAACGAGAGGGACTGGGTGAGCTTGGCGCTGAGCTGCGTCTGGCTGCTGAGCAGCACGCGCGAGTCGCCGATGACACTCAGCAGGACCTCCACGTCCTCCTGGAAGATGATGTCCTGCGACAGGCCGTAGCGCAGCAGGGCTCCGAAGCGCGGGCCGCCCAGGTCCACGTCCGGCAGGTCCATCCGCGTGGGGTAGTACTGGAAGCGCGTCTCGCGCGCGTAGCGGAAGGCGATATCGGTGCGCAGCGTGGAGTCACGCCCGTCCGCCGTCTTCCCATCCCACCAGAGGATGCTTCCTCCGCCTTCGCCGAAGGGACGCGACTCCACGCTCTTCACGTGGTCCGTGTCCGCGCCGGCCAGCAGGTAGCCGCTGAGGAGCTGGGTGAAGCGCCGGTCACCGCGCAGCTCCAGGCCGGCGTTGAGCGCCACCACCTGGGACTCCATCACCTCTCCCCCCTGCACCTCGGGCGGACGGCTGCGGCCGTAGGCGCCGTAGCCCTTGACCGAGTAGATCCAGTGCTCCGTCTTGCGCTGCGCGCTGGCCAGTCCGCTGAACGTCAGCGTGGACGCGTTGCCCGTCAGCGAGATGAGGCCCAGGCCGATGGAGACATCCCACTGCCCCGACTTGGGCGACGTCACCTCGTTGGCCTTCGCGGTCTCCACCGGAGGCGGCGGCGTGGTGGCGGTGCCCTGGTTCTTGGCGGCGGCCTCGGCGAGGCGCTCCATCGCCTCGGCGAGACGGGCGCTGGCCTCGGCGGACTTCTCGGCGGCGGCGGCGGCGCGCTCGGCGGCGACCGCGGCGCGCTCGGCGGCCGAGGCATCCGCGCTCGAGGCCGCGGGGGCCGAGGACTGGGCCACGACGGCGCGCGCGGCCTTGTCATCACGCGCGGGCTCCTTCGGCGCGGGAGCGGGGGTCTGGGCCTGTAGCGATGTGGCGAGCAACAGTGCGGCGGAAAGCATGGTGACTCCGTGAAGGCAGTGAGTGGAGGAAGTGGTGGGAGGACTGGCGAGCGCAAGCCCCCTCGCCCGAGGAGTCTTTCTTAGCGCAACGCAGCCAGCATCGGTCCCCTCCTTTTGGCGGACCGCGCGACCTGCTGCGCCCCGGCATGTCCACGGGTACCCTGGGCCCCATGCACCTGGTCCTCGCCACCGAAGCGCAGAAGACACAGCGCGACGCTGTCACCCACGCCGCCTGGGGCTCACCTCTCACCGTCGCGCAGTTCCAGGGACGCGAGCTGCGGCTGCGCTCCCACCCCTGGTGCCGCGCGGGCATGAAGACCTGGCTGTGGGTGGCGGACGACGGCGCCGTGCTCAGCTCGTGTGAGTCCTTCTCCAATCACAGCCAACTGCGCGCCTCGGACGGCTCGCGCGAGGCGGGTGAGAGCTTCTCCATCGCGAGCGTCTATACGGAGCCCCACCTGCGCGGCCATGGACACGCCACGCGGATGATGGACGCGGTGGCCCACGAGCTGGGGCGACTGGCTCCGCGCGCGCACGCCGCGGTCCTCTTCTCCGACGTGGGCGCCCCGCTCTACCGCCGCTCCGGCTACGTGGAGTCAGCCGCTTGGGATTGGACGGCGCCGTCGGAGGGCGCCTCGGCTGGACGCGCGGAGCGGCTGGGTGAGCACGACGTGCCCTCGGCGCTGGCGCGGCTGCGCGCCCCGGACGCGCCCTTCTTCCTCTGGCCCAGCGCTGGGCAGCTCGACTGGCATCTGGAGCGGGAGCGCATCTACGCGGCGCTGCTCGAGCGGCCCCGCCCGGAGGCGTGCGGCGCGGTGGTGGGCGACTCCACGGCGCTGTGGTGCATGATGGCCCGCTACGGCGAGCTGGTGCTGCTGATGCTGGACGCGCGCTCGCCCGCCGACGCCGAGGCGCTCCTCACCGAGGCCCGCCGCGTGGCGCATGCGGCCCGACTGCCTCGCGTGGTGGTGTGGGAGGAGCCGGGCACCGCCGAGGTGCTCGCCGCCGTGGCCGGACGGGTGGGGCTCACCCGCTCGGCCCGCGATGGCTCCCTGCCCATGCTGCGGCCCCTGCACGCCCGCCTTCCCGCCGTGGAGACCGTTCCCTTCTCGCGCGCCCTCTGGGTGTGACGACGGGTAGGATGCGCGCATGGCCAAGCGGACCCGCATCATCGAGGGCACCTGGAACTGCACGTCCTGCGATGCGAAGAAGATTCTCGCGCGTCACAAGCGCTGCCCCTCTTGCAAGAACCCTCGCGAGCTGACGGGCAAGGAGTCCGAGTTCGACTTCGGCGACGTGGACCACGCCTCCGGGAAGTTCCTGCGCGAGGGTGTCACGGACGAGAAGGCCCTGGACCTGGCGGGCGCGGGAGCCGACTGGTTCTGCTCCTTCTGCGAGGCCTCCAACCGCGGTGACGGCAAGCAGTGCTCGCACTGCGGCGCCGAGCGCGACTCGGATGCCAAGGAGGCCCAGGCCGACCCCGACGAGGACGAGAAGCCGTCCGAGGAGGCCCCGGCACCTCGGCGCTTCAGCCGCAAGACGATGTTCCTCGTCGTGGGTGCCCTCTTCTCCTGCTGCTTCGGCTCGTGCCTCTTCTCGCAGTGGGCCCGCGCGACGCACGAAGAAGACGCCGAGGTGGCGCGGAGCACGTGGCAGCAGGTCATCATCCGCGAGCGCTTCACGCCCACCACCCGAGAGGACTGGCAGGGCAACCTGCGCCTCACGGCCGCGGTGATGCCCGTCAATGGCACGGGCGAGGTGCCGGGCGTCGCGGACATCCGCGCCTGCACTCGCAAGCAGCGCACGACCCGCCGGGTCGCCGACGGCACCGAGCGCGTGTGCTCGTCCAAGACGCGCCGGGTGGCATGCGGCACGGAGGAGAAGTGCACCCGCCGGAGCAAGGGCAACGGCTTCTCCGAAGAGGTCTGCCACGACGTGACGAAGTACTGCAGCGAGAGCTACCAGGACTGCCACGACGAGACGCGCTACCGCACCGAGCCTGTCATGGATATCGCGTGCACCTATGACACGCATGAGTGGACGCAGGTGGATCGCTCCGAGACGTCGGGCTCGACGGAGGAGCCGCGCTGGCCCGAGGTGACGCAAGGCCCGCTGGAGCGGCTGCGCCGCGAGGGCACCTACAGCGTCACGCTGCGCTACGCGCAAGGCAAGAAGGAGTACGAGCTCACGCCGAAGAGCGAGGCGGAGTACCTCCAGTGGCGCAAGGCCCCCGGAGCTCGCGTCACGGTGACGAACATGGGCAAGGCGCTCAGCGCGGTGCCTCGCTGAGGGCTACATGGAATGCACCCGCTGTGGCGCCTGCTGCGTGGCGCCAGACATCGCCGCGTTGGACAAGCCGCTGGGCCTGCGCTGCCCGCACCTCACCGAGGACAACCTCTGCTCCGTCTATGAGCGGCGCCCCCAGGTGTGCCGCGACTACGAGGCGGACGAGGTGTGCCAGCGCATCGAGGCCCCCACGTTGGAAGAGCGCGTGCGCAAGTACCTGGACCTCTTCGGGCTCTCGGAGGAGGCAGACGCCGTGAAACAGGGCGGCTGCGCCTCCATGCGCGCGGCTCGGAAGCTTCGCCCAGGCGACGCCTGAGTGAACGCGAGCGCCCTGCTGGCTTGTGCCCCGCTGGCGCGGGCGCTATCTGACGCGAGGTGAGCTTCGAGCCGACCGAGCCCTTCGTCCCCGCGTCCGGATTGAGCAACACGCACGCGCAGACCATCTACGCGTCGCTCGTGCGCCCCACCCACGTGCCACCTCTGCGGCGTGAGCGGCGCGAGCTGCCCGACGGCGACTTCGTGGACCTGGACACCTTCGACGGGGCTCGCGGCGCGCCCCACGTGGTGGTGCTGCACGGGCTGGAGGGCTCGTCCCGAGCGGGCTACGTCACCGAGGTGCTGCGAGGCGCCGCGAAGCGCGGCTGGGGCGCCACCGCCCTCAACTTCCGCTCGTGCAGCGGCGAGCCCAACCGGCTGGCGCGCTCGTATCACTCCGGCGAGATTGGGGATGCGCTGACCATCATCCAGGACGCCCGCACGCGTGCCACGGGGCCGCTGCTCGCGGTGGCCTTCTCGCTGGGCGCCAACGTGCTGTGCCGGCTGTTGGAGGAGCTGGGGGATGACTCGCCGGTGGACGCGGCCACGGCCATCAGCGCGCCGTACGACCTGGACGCGTGCTGCCGCAAGCTCGATGGCGGCGGGCCCTTCCATCTGATTTATCGCCAGCGGTTCCTCAACACGCTGAAGGTCAAGGCGCGCGACAAGCTGCGGCGCTTCCCCGGCGCCTTCGATGGTCGAGCCATGGAGGCCGCGCGCACCATCCGCGGCTTCGATGATGCCGTCACCTCGGTGCTGCACGGCTTCCGCGACGCGGCCCACTACTACGCCGAGGCGTCATCGGGCCCTCGGCTGCACGCCATCCGACGGCCCACGCTGCTGCTCAGCGCCGAGGATGACCCCATGCTCGAGTCCCCCGTGATTCCGCTCCAGGCCCGGGACAATCCGCACCTGAGCGTGGCGCTGACGCGGACGGGCGGGCACGTGGGTTTCGTCGGCGGCAGCCCGTGGCGCCCCCGCTTCTGGGCGGAGGCCCAGGCGTTCGCCTTCTTCGAGTCCCAGCTCGGACTCGCCGCCTCGGCGTAGCCGCGCTCAGAAGAAGAAGAGCGCGAAGCCCAGCTTCGCCGAGGGGCGCAGCTCGATGAGCCCCCAGGGTTTCTCCTCCGCTGGAGACACCGCGTGGCGGAACGGCTCATCCAGCCCCGCGAGGCCTCGGGATTGGAGCTGCACGCAGCTGACGCCTCCTCGCACGAAGAAGGTGAGCCGGCGCGAGGCGTGCAGCTCGAAGCCCACGAGCGCGCTGGCGTACGTGTAGCCCACGCCTTCCATGGACGAGGAGGGCGGCTGGGTCCGGTCCTCCAACCGTCGCGACAAGGCTTGCGCATCGGCTGGCTGTGCGTGCCCTGCCTCCAGGGTCAGCGAGGGCGACAGGTTGCCTCGCAGCGGCAGCAGCGTGAGGCCCGCGCGGGCCGCGCCTCGCAGGCCGTTGTGCGCGGCCCCCAGATGAAGCTGGAGATGCGGCGAGGGACGGAACGCCACCGAGAAGCCAGCGCCTCCTGGCATGCCCGCGTCCAACATCAATCCGAATGGAGACAACCGCTCCGGGTCCTGCGGAGAGCGCCCGGGCTCTCGATTTTGCGACTGCAGTCCTTGTCCCGCGAGGACCATCACCACCGTGGCGAGCACGGACACCGGCCCCATGAGCCCATCCCCCCGTCCATGGCGTCACGCAAGGCGTGACGCTCCCCCCTCCCCCATCCCCGAGGACGCACCGGACTCCCCAACCCCACCGCCATCAGAGCCCGGCGCCGCTCCCCGCCCGCGCTACCGCGTCGCTCCCGCCCATCCCCCGCACAGCGAGCCCCTACTGCCCCGCCCAACCTCGCTGCACCGCCCTGCCCCACCCGACCTCACCGCGCCTGCCCCGCCCAACTTCGCCGCACGCAGCTGACCTGCCCGCCCTCGTCGCCACCCGACCTGCCTGCCCTCGCTGCTTGCGGCTGCGCTGCTCGCTCTCGCTCCCGAGAGCGGCACCGCATGACTTGGGTCCTAGCAGCCGCCATGCCGTTCTCTTCGGCTGAGAAGCGCTCCACTTTCCAGGGGGTTGCACTGTCTGGCGGCGCGTCCTGTGCCCCATTTCTTGAGCGTCCGGAAAAAAGTCCTGCCCCTCCAGGTGACCGTCTTAACGTCTGGCGCGTCCGTTGAGGGGAGGATGGAGAAACCCGTGCGCCTGCTCGCGACCGTTGCCGTGCTGCTCCTGTCCGCTTGCTCGCGGTCAATGGAAGGCCCTCAACCCACGCTGCGGGGCGTCATCAATCCCCTGCAACGAGCCGAGACACCCGCACGTGTCTGCAATGCCCAGGGCGGCCCACATGGCTGGCCCATCGAGCTGGTGGGAACGCGCTTCATGCCCGTGCCTCGCGACGCGCTCACCGACTCGCCCGCGGTGGAGCTGCCCGAGGTCACCCTGCGCGGGCCCGCCGTCCTCACGCTGGACAGCGCGTGGATCCACATCGACAGCCCTGAGCTCCTGCGCGTGGACCTTCCCACCCGAGACACATCACCCGCGCAGGAGCTGCCCCCGGGCCTCTACGCCGTGGACGTGGTGAACCCGCTGGGCGGCGCCGCATCGCTGGACGAAGCGCTGCGCGTGGTGCCCCCGCCCACGGTGACGCGCGTCACAGCGCCTCAAGGCTTCACGCGCGCCACGGGCGGACCGCTCGTCATCGAGGGCACGGACTTCCAGCCCGGCGCCCCACCCACCGTGGTCCTTCGCCGCGCGGGAGCGCCCGACGTGCCCGTCGCGGTCTCGGGAACGCCCTCCACCACGCGACTGGACGCGCAGGTCCCTCCGGAAACATCGGAAGGCGTCCACGACCTCGTCCTCACTCGCGCGGAGGGCTGCGCCGTTACCCTGGCCCGGGCTGTCGACGTCGCCTATGCGCACATCGGGCCGCTCAACAGCCGCGCGTCGGCGCCCGAGTCCGAGGCTGCGCCATGAGCGCGTTGGGCTGGCTGCTCGTCGCCGCGCTCGCGGCCTCTCCCCGGACTCCGAAGCGCACTCCCGAGGAGAGCGCGTCCAGCTTCGCCTTCCTCGCGCCCAAGGTGGGCCTCTTCAAGTCCACCACGCGGCTGTCGGGCGATCTCTTCATGGGCCTGGAAGTCGGCTACCTCCTGCCCGTGCTCCAGCGCCGGCTCGCCCTGGTGGCGGAGGTCAACTACCACCGGCCCGAGCACACCGGCACGCTGGACGATCCACGCCTCTCCGCTTCGAGCGACCACCGCTACACGCTGGCCGAGCGCGAGGTGGGGCTCCTCGTGTCCGCCGTCTTCCGCTTCGATGAAGCGTGGGGTCCCATCACGCCCTACGTGGGCGCGGGCCCGGGGCTGTACCTGCACCGCGCCACGGTGGAGGTCCTCGGAGAGACGGCCTCGGAGAGTGGCGGACGCTGGGGCCTGCAGTTGCTCGGTGGCGCGGAGGTGACGGTGGGCCCCGGTGGCCTCTTCGTGGAGACTCAGTACCACCTCGCCCCGCTGCACTTCCTCACCACCGGCGATGTGAACGTCGGTGGATTCCTCGCGGCCAGCCTGGGCTACCGCATTCGTCTGTGAAGGCGCTCAGGCCTTCCCCACGGGCGGCTTCAGCGCACCGAGGAGCGCCTGCGCGCAGACGTCGCTGACCGCGCGCTTGAGGGAAACGAGCATCAGGTGCAAAGCCTCGGCGGAGTCGCCGGGTGCGTCGATGACTCGCTCCTCACGGCCGTCGAAGACGCGCAGGCGCCCGGGGATCAGCGCGATGACAGGCAACGTCGGGTGTCGCTTGCGCAGCAGTCCGAGGAACAGCGCGGGGTCCTCATCCGGCCGACGCACGTCCACCACGACGAGCGCGGGGCGCTGCGCCGAGATGGCCGTGAGGGCGTCATCCACGTCGCCCGTCGCACGGACGGTCAGGTGGGTGTCCGCGAGGATGCGGCTCAACAACTCGCGCGAGGCCGTGTGGCCGCTGACGATGAGCAGGTTCACGTCAGCCCTTCCAGACCGCGATGGCGGCCCCCACGAAAGCCACCACCGAGCCGACGATGCGCGCGGCGGTAGCGGGACGGTTCTCCACGAGCGCGTCCCAGCAGAGCCCGGCGACGAGCTGCGCGGCGATGAGCAGCAGCACGGACTGCACCGCGCCCAGGCGGCTGATGGCCAGCGGCATGCCCGCGACGATGACGACGCCGCACAGCCCCGGCAACACGTGCCACGGGGTGAGGCTCCCGAAGCGCGTGAGCACCGAGCCGCCCCCCGGCAACACGCCCGGGGCCCAACGCAGCACCGCGTACACCGAGAACGTGGCCACGAGCGCGACCGTCATGTTGAGCAGGGCCGCGCTCCACAGGCCCCACTGGCCCGCGAACCGACGATTGAGACCGCCCTGCGTCACCACGGCGAGGCCGCAGAGCAGGGGGACAAGCGGTATCCAACGCATGCCCGGCTGCTATCGCGAACGGCCCCGCCGCCGCAAGACGGCCCGCGTCCCGGGGAACGGTGGCGGCCCGGAAGACAACCAGATACTTCCCCCCTGTCCCCATGACTCCCGCCTCCGCCGGGCCCCCGCCCACCGAACTCCACTTCGACTGTGGCACCCTGGTGGCTCCGACGCTGCCGGAGGACTCGCGCCTGCGCGCCCTCTTCCAGAGCGACCCGCGCACGGGCGTCCACCGCGCCCCCGCCTGGCACTACCGCGAGGTGGTGCTGCGCCTGCGCGAGCGAGGCCTCCCCTACGAAGACAAGGCGCGGCGCTTCGAGCCGCTCGACCTGGCCCTGACCACGCCGATTACCCCCTTCCCCCACCAGCGCGCGGCCCTCGAGGCCTGGACGAAGGCGGGCGGCCGAGGCCTGGTGGAGCTGCCCACGGGCGCGGGCAAGACACTGCTCGCGGTGCTGGCCATCGCCTGGGCGAAGCGGCCTACCCTGGTGGTCGTGCCCACCCTGGACCTGATGGCGCAATGGCAGGGTGTGCTGGCGCGGCACTTCGCGGTGCCGGTGGGCATGGTGGGAGGCGGCGTCACGGACCGGCAGCCGTTGACCGTCACGACGTACGACTCGGCGGCGCTCCAGATGGAGTTCACCGGCAACCGCTACGGCCTGCTCGTCTGCGACGAGTGCCATCACCTGCCCGCGCCTCGCTACCGCTTCATCGCCGAGGGCGCGCTGGCGCCGTTCCGCTTGGGCCTCACCGCCACGCTGGCCCGAGCCGACGGCGGCGAGCGCGTCTGCGAGGAGCTGCTCGGGCCCCTCGTGCACCACACCGGCATCCAAGAGCTGCAGGGCCAGTACCTGGCGCCCTACGAGGTGCGACGCATCGAGGTGGAGCTGACGCCGGAGGAGAAGACGCGCCACGACGAGGCCCGCGCGCGCTACCTGGCGTTCGTGCGGAAGCTGAGCGTGCCCTTGGCCTCACCGGATGGCTGGGCCCGCTTCCTCGCGCAGAGCCAGCGCAGCGACGAAGGCCGCGCGGCCTACCAGGGCTACCGCGAGCAGCGCCGCATCGCGCTCACCTCCAGCGGCAAGCTGCACGCGCTGTGGCGCATCCTGGTGGAGCACCGCGAGGACCGCGTGCTCGTCTTCACCGACGACAACGAGACCGTCTACACGCTCGCGCACCGACTGCTGCTGCCCGCGCTCACGCACCAGACGCCCATCCCCGAGCGCAAGGCGCTCCTGGCCGCCTTCGCCAAGGGCGAGCTGCCCGTGCTGCTCACCTCGCGCGTGCTCAACGAGGGCGTGGACGTGCCCGAGGCGCGCGTGGGCGTGGTGCTCAGCGGCAGCGGCAGCGTGCGCGAGCACGTGCAGCGCCTGGGGCGCATCCTGCGCAAGCAGCCCGGGAAGCGCGCCCTCTTGTACGAGGTGTGCACCGCGCAGACCGCGGAGAGCGGCATCAGCGAGCGGCGGCGCCAGCACAGCGCCTACCAGGAGGGTGGCGAGTGCTGACGCGCGAACTCCTGAACTTCCGCACGAAAGAGGGCGTGCTGCGCCCCACGTTCGTGAAGCGCGACGACGCGGCGCTGCTCGCCTTGGCCGCGGAGCTGCTCGCGGACCTCGAGGCCGCGAAGGGCCACCCTCGCGACGAGGTCGAGGAGGCCCTGGCGCTGAAGGCCGGCGCCTTCTCGCGCCCCAAGGTGGCGCGGGGCCTGGTGAAGCTGCTGCTCGACCGCGTCCTCTTCGATGAAGCCGAAGCCGGCGTGGCCGAGACGCGCTGGAGCCACCTGCACACCGCCGTGCAGGTGCTGCGCGCGCTGCCGCCCGACGCGACGCTGGAGACGTATGACGCCCGGCTGGAGTCCGCGCTGGGCACGCCGCTCGGCGCCGTGCGCGAGACGCTCTACGTGGACCTCCCTGGCAGCCGCGCGCTCCTGGGCTGGGACGGCGAGCGCCTGTCCGCGCAGGAGCTGGTGGACCGCTACAACCTCGCGCTCGCACAGGGCCCGCTGATGGGCGCGCGCCGCCTCACCTTGCGCGCGTTCGCTCCGGAGCTGCTGCGGGTGCGCAAGCTGCTGCGCTGGCTGAAGTTCTGCCGGCTGGTGGCGGAGGTGCGGCGCGTGGGCGACGACTGGACCCTGGAGGTCGAAGGCCCGGGCGCCATGCTCGCGCTCCAGAAGAAGTACGGCCTGCAGCTCGCGAGCTTCCTGTCCGTGGTGCCCGTGCTGGCGCACTGGGAGCTGACCGCCGTGGTGGACGACGCACGTCGGCGCGCCACGCTCGCGCTGAGCGACAAGGATCCGCTGCACTCGCCCCTGCCCGCCGCGCTGGGCCACGTGCCGCCCGAGGTGGCCTCGCTGGCCTCGGCCTTCGAGGACGCGGACTGGGAGCTGGACCTCACGCCGCTGCCGCGCCACATGGGCGCCGCGGGCTTGTGCGTGCCGGACCTCACGCTCCGACACCGCACGAGCGGACGCGAGGTGGCGCTGGAGCTGTTCCATGCGTGGCACGCGGCGCCGCTCGACCGACGGCTGGAGGAGCTGCGCTCGCGTCCGGACGCGGGGCTCCTGCTCGGCGTGGATCGCGCGTTGGCGCGCGACGAGGGGCGGAAGGAGACGCTCGAGGCCCACCCTCAAGTGCTGCTCTTCAACGGCTTCCCCTCGGCGAGGAAGCTGCGCGAGCGGCTCGCCCTGCTGGAGCCGGCTCGCGGGAAGTGACGGGCGCGCTCAGCCCTTCGGTTTGAACTGCGAGGCAAGCACGCTGAGGATGCGGATGGAGCCGCGGTCCAGCTGCTTCGCGCGGCGCAGCAGGCGGCGCAGCTCGGCGGACTCCCCGATGTCGGACGGAGGCTCGGCGGCCCACTTCACGTCCTGCGACGGCTTGAGGCCCAGCGCCTCGTCGGCGGAGATGGACAGCACCACGCACAGCCGGCGGAAGGTCTGGATGCTCGGGAGCATGTGGCCACGCTCCAGTCGCCCGTAGACTTCACTCGCGATTCCGATGCGCTCCGCGACATCCGCCTGGGTCAGGTTCAGGCGGCTCCGAGCGCTACGCGCTGCTCCTCCAAGTCGGGTTGCGAGGGTCTTTTCCATGGTCGTTAACCTACCGGGTTCGCCCATGTCGATATGACTTGAGAGGTTGGCATCCAAGAACTTCCGGGGTAGTCTTGAAGCGGTCCAACCCCTTGCGTTACGCCGTCCGAACCCACCCTCGCGCATGGCCTCGCACGACCTCAATCGCCCTCGGTTTCTCTTCGTCGAAGCGGATCCACGCGCGCTCGCGGCGCTGCGCCGACTGGTGCGCGAGCTTCCCGGACCCCAGCTCTTCGCGGACTGCGCGCGGCAGGCGTGCGCCCTCGTGAAGGAGCGGGCGCCTCGGGTGGTGGTGAGCGGCTACGGCCTGCCGGATGGTGACGGGCTGGCGCTGCTGGAGTGCGTGCGCGCGAGGGACCCACGCACCGCCTGCGCGCTGCACACCGCGCAGCCGCCCGCGCGCCTGCGGGAGTCGCGGGGCATCGCCTGGATGGATCGCGCCGCCCCGCCCCGGCAGGTGCTCGCGCTGCTGGATGCCCTGGCCGCCGATGGGCCGAGCGGCTCGACGTGACACGTCATCCCTGACCCAGGGACGCGACAGGTGCGCCACAGCGCCATGCCGGTGAGCGAGGCCCGCGTTAAGGTGCGTGCTTGCGCCATGAAGCTCTACGCCATCAGCGACCTGCACTTGCGTCACGCCGACAACCGCGCGGCCCTGGAAGCGCTGTCCCCGCACCCGGAGGATTGGCTCATCGTCGCGGGTGACGTGGGCGAGACGCTCGCGGACATGGACTACATGCTGCGCACCCTCACCCCGCGCTTCGCGCGACTCGTGTGGGTGCCCGGCAACCATGAGCTGTGGAGCATGCCCACGGAGAAGCCCGCGCTGCGCGGCGAGGCGCGCTACCTCCGGCTGGTGGACCTGTGCCACCAGCACGGCGCGCTCACCCCGGAAGACCCCTACCCGCGCTGGCCCGGTGAGGGGACCCACCGCGTCCTCGTCCCCATGTTCCTGGGCTACGACTACACGTTCCGCCCCGAGCACGTCGCCGCGGACAAGGCGCTCGAGTGGGCCTGGGAGGAGGACCTGATGTGCACCGATGAGGTGCTCTTGCATCCGGACCCCTACCCCAGTCGGCAGGCCTGGTGCGCGGCGCGCGTGGAGCAGACGCGCGCCCGGCTGGAGCAGCTGCCTGCGGACGCCACCACCATCCTCATCAACCACTACCCGCTGCGCTACGAGCACGTGCGGCTGCCTCGCATCCCCCGCTTCTCCATCTGGTGCGGCACCCGCCTCACCGAGGACTGGCACACCCGCTACCGCGCCGAGGCCGTCGTCAGCGGGCACCTGCACATGCCCGCGACCTTGTGGCGCGACGGCGTGCGCTTCGAGGAGGTGTCACTCGGCTACCCGATGCAGTGGCGCCACCGAGGCCAGGTGGACCGGTGTCTGCGCGAGGTCCTCCCCGGCCCCGCATCCCCCGCCCGGTAGTGGACCCGGGAGGTTGACGACCGACATGGGTGGGCATCTTCTGCCCCCATGCCCGATTCCCCTTCTCTCCCCGCTGACCCACCTCGCGCGAAAACCGAGGCCGGCCCAGTAGACACATCCGAGCGGCTCACGCTGCTGGACGCCCTGCGCGGCTTCGCGTTGTGCGGCGTCTTCGTCTCCAACTGCTTCGGCTGGTTCAGCGGCCGCGCGCTCCTGTCCCGCGAGCAGGCGCTGGCGCTGTCGGCGCCGCTCGGGGAGACCGTGGTGGCCTCGCTCTACCAGTTCTTCGTGAACCAGAAGTTCGTCACGATTTTCTCCTTCCTCTTCGGGCTCGGGTTCTCCATCCAGCTCGCCCGGGCCGAGGCGCGCGGCGCCTCGCTGGTGCCGCTCTACGCGCGGCGGCTGACGGTGCTCCTCGCCATGGGGCTGGTGCACCTGTTCGGCCTGTGGATGGGCGACGTGCTCTCCACCTACGCGGTGGTGGGCTTCGCGCTGCTGCTGTTCCGCAGGCGCTCGAACAAGACGGTGCTCACCTGGGCCCTGGTGTTGATGGTGCTGATGACGCTGGTGGTGCCGCTCGCGCAGCGCTTCATCCCCATCCTGTCCGTGGGCGCCCAGGCGGCGCTGGAGGCGTCTCGGGCCGCGCAGGCGAAGGACCTCGCGCATCGCGCGGGCTTCCTGGCGGAGCTGGCCAGCGACTCCTTCCGAGCCACGCAGGCCGCGAACGCGCGCTTCGCGGCGAGCAACTTCCTGGGCCCGGTGCGGCTCGTGTGGATGGGCGTGGTGCTGGCGAACTTCCTGTTCGGCCTCCTGGCGGGGCGCCTGCGGGTGATGCAGGACGTGGCGGCGCACCGCGGCCTGCACCTGCGGCTCTTGCGCTGGGGATTGGGGGTGGGCGTGGTGTGCAACGGCGCCAGCGTGGTGATGATGCGCCTGCGCTCGCTGGGCATCATCGACCCGGACGTGGCGCACTGGACGGCCCTGGTCCCCTTCCTGATGGAGCTGGGCTTCCTGGGGCTCGCGTCGGCCTACGTGGCCAGCTTCGCGTTGCTGTTCCAGCGCGAGACCTGGCGCAAGGTGCTCGGGGTGCTGGCGCCCGTGGGCCGCATGGCGCTCACCAACTACCTGCTCCAGACGGTGATGGGGCTCGCCATCTATGACGGCTGGGGCCTGGGGCTCGTCGGGAAGACGCCGCCATCCTTGTGCGTGGCGCTCGCGCTGGGCGGCTTCGCGCTCCAGGTGCCCTTCAGCCACGCGTGGCTCCAGCGCTTCCGCTTTGGCCCGGCCGAGTGGCTGTGGCGCTCGCTCACGTATGGCCGCCCGCAGCCCATGCGCGTGACGGCGCCCCCCGAAGTGAGCGTGGCGACCTGAACCCCGGACGTACGAAGCCCCGGGCGCCGCGAGGAAGCGGACACCCGGGGCTCCTCGGCGCGGCTCACGCCGCGCCGGTCCAGCGGACTACTTCACCTTGTACGAGGCACCCAGGACCGTCTTGATGTAGCCGTTGACGGTGGTGTCCTTCAGGCTCTTCGCGCCGAAGACCTGGATGTAGTAGCGACCGGCGGGCGCGTCCTTCAGCATGACGCGCTCGGTGGCGCTCTCGCTGACGCTGCGGCCGTCGTACGAGCTCTGGTTCGGGGCCGAGCCGCGCTGCACGTACAGGTCGGCGTTGCCCTCGCCCTCGCCCAGGACCACGGACAGGGTGTTGGTGCCGGAGCCCGTCTTGAACTCGGGCATCTCGATGACGAACACCTGCGACGAGCCCGGCAGACCTTCCAGGTTCTCGATGCGCGTCTCGTTGCCGATGTTGATGTAGCCACCCTTCCAGGTCACGGTCAGCGTGGCGCCGGAGTAGGCGCTGAAGCCCACCAGCATCACGTACCACTCACCCTGGGCCGGAGCCGCGAAGGCGCAGGTCTCGTTGTTGCCGCTCTTGTACGGACGGCAGTCATACGAGGTCGTGGTCGGAGGCGTCCCGGCGCGAACGTAGAGGTCCGCGTCACCCGTGCCACCGGACAGCGTGAAGGTCAGGTCCGTGGCGCCCTCGGGCAGCGTGACGGAGAAGTACTGCTTCGCGCCGCGCGCACCGGAGAGGTCCGGCACCGGCACGTTCTTCTGCAGGACGACGTGCTCCGGAATCGTCACGGGCAGACCCACGCCCACGGCCTTCCAGGCGTTGCCGGCCTCGGTGGCGTCATAGCCGAGCTGCGTGGCCGCCTGCTCCGCGGCCGTCTTCGCGTTGGCGAAGGTGGAGTTGGGCAGCAGCAGGTCCACGTTCATCTTGTAGAAGATGCGCGCGGCCTTCTCGAAGCCCTGGCCCACGACAGCCTGCGTGGACTTGTTGCGCGGGTGCGTACCACCCTGCGACGTCAGGTAGAACGCCAGGTTGGAGAGACCCGAGCTGTAGTGCACGTCGACGCTGTCGTCGTAGTCGGCGTACCAGTCGAGCGAGTCCCCGTCCTGCGTGGGGTTGTTCATGTAGCGCAGGCCGTCACCCGGGATGGACGGAGTCCAGACGTCGTCGCCGACGATCCAGGTGTTCGCGTCAACCACCTTGCCCTTGCTGTACCACTCGCAGACCGCGCCGAAGATGTCGGACATGGACTCGTTGAGGCCGCCCGACTCGTTGTCGTACACGAGGTCCGACTCGGAGCTGGTGACAGCGTGGGTCAGCTCGTGCGCCGTCACGTCCAGCGAGTTGGCCAGGTTCGACGCGTTCACGCCGTCGCCGTCGCCGTACACCATCTGCACGTCATTCCAGTAGGCGTTGACGTAGTTGGTGCTGTAGTGCACCGAGCTGATGAGCGCGGCGCCCGCGTTGTCGTACGAGTCGCGGCCGAACAGGCTGTTGTAGCAGTTGTAGACGGTGCCCAGGTGGCCGTAGTTGTTGTTGACCACGGGGTCCGCCACCTCGGGCTGACCCTCGGAGCGCGCCAGCGTGCCGGGCAGGCTGGTGCCGTGCTTCAGGTCATACACGCGGCGAACGAGCGCCGAGTGGATGTGCGGGATGCGCTCGATGACGTCGCCGTTGAGGGCGTTGACGAGCACGGAGTCGTCGACCGGGGTCTTGTCCTCGAGCTCGCCCTTGACGCGAACCTCGTAGACGAGGAGCAGCCGGTCGCCGTCACGCCAGTAGACGAGCTTCGCGTCGTCCGCCTTGGCGTCACGAGGAGAGCTGCGGTCCAGCGTGGCCGCCGACACCGCGGCCTCGGCCGCGATGGTGGCCTTCTCCGGCGCGGCCAAGTCGCCACGCGCGTTGGTGTTGGCCGCGAAGACCTTGCCGTTGCGCGCGTGCAGACGCACCTCGGCGCCCTTCACCTCGGTGCCGTTCTTGCGGACGCCGTAGCGGAAGTGCGTGTCCCCGTCGAAGCCGACATAGGCCTTCTTCAGGTACAGGTCGTTCGTGTCCAGGTGGAACACGGGCGCGACGTTCGCGATCGTCGCGGTCAGCTGGGAGGCCTGGAGGGACTTGATGGCCTCGGCAGTCGCCGGCGCCGTGCCCAGGTCACCCGTGATGAAGCTGGGAACCGCGTCCTTGTCGGCGGCCACCACAGTCTGGCCTCCGGCGAGGAGAGCGGCGGAAGCCTTCTGCTCCTTGGCTTCCTGGTTCGCTGCAGGGGTGCTGTCGGTGCAAGCACCCGCCATCATGGACAGCGCGATGAAACCGAGCGCGCTGCGAACTCGCTTCTCGACCATTTAATCCTCCTAAGTGGAAAGATTAGGAAGAATAGTGTCACAAGGGAGCCCCAGATTTCAAGTCTATGCGAGATTTATGCTGTTTGCCTAATTATCATGACTCGATAAGGCAATCCAACTATCTGACTTAACTAGCTATTTCACACTTTAACGACCTCTCCAGTCTGGAACTTCAAAGAGGACTCTCTGGAGTGTCAGAAGTGAAGCAGCGTGGCCGGACGAGGGTCTCGGGGGTCCGGCATGGCTTCCGGCGGCGGCGGGGGTGGGCTAGGCACGAGTGCTGGAGGAGACACATGCGCGCACTACAACTGCAGCGGCTGGAGGGGCCGGACGGGCTGGCGATGGTGAACATTCCGGAGCCCGAGGCAGGGGACGGGGTGCTCATCGACGTGGTGGCCGCGGGCGCGAGCTTCCCGGATCTGCTCCTGACGCGGGGCCTGTACCAGATGCAGCCGCCGCTGCCGTTCGTGCCCGGGGTGGAGGTGGCGGGCGTGGTGCGCAGCGCGCCCGCCGGGGCCTCGGTGCGCCCGGGGGACCGGGTGATGGCGTTCACCTTCACGCTGGGCGGCTTCGCCGAGGTGGTGGCGGTGGCCCCCGAGATGACGTTCCGCATCCCCGAGCGCTGGAGCTTCGAGGCGGCGGCGGGCGTGGTGATGAACTACCACACGGCGCACTTCGCGCTGCACCGGCGCGGACGCTTGAAGGCGGGCGAGGTGGTGGTGGTGCATGGCGCCGCGGGCGGCGTGGGCACGGCCGCGGTGCAGGTGGCGCGAGGCGCCGGGGCCAAGGTGCTGGCGGTGGTGAGCGACGAGCGCAAGGCGGAGGTGGCCCAGCGCGCGGGCGCGCACGAGTCGCTCCTGTCCACCGGGGACTGGACTTCCCGGGTGCGCGAGCTGACGGATGGCCGGGGCGCGGACGTGGTGGTGGACCCGGTGGGCGGGGACATCTTCGACAAGAGCCTCAAGTGCCTGGCGCCCGAGGGCCGCCTGCTGGTGGTGGGCTTCGCCAGCGGACGCATCCCCGAGGTGACGACCAACCGGCTGCTCCTGCGCAACATCGACGTGGTGGGCGTGGCCTGGGGCGCGTTCCTCCTCCAGGACCCGGGCTTGACGGCGCGCATCGCGGGCGAGCTGGAGACCCTGGCCGCGCGCGGCATCCTGGAGCCCGTGGTGGGACAGGTGTACCCGCTGGAAGAAGGAGCCCAGGCCCTGCGGGACCTGGAGGCGCGGCGCGCCACCGGAAAGCTGGTGCTGCGCATCCGTTGAGGGTGAGACAGACTTCTGTCTCATGCCTCGCGCCGTCTCCCCCGCCCTCCCCCCGCCCGCTTCTCTCCCCCCCGAGGAGGCCCGGCGCTACCTGGTGGGGCACCTGGGGCTGGCCCGGCCCGCGTACCCCGCTGGGGCGCGGGGGGTGCGGGCGCTGCTCCAGGGGCTGCGGTGCATCCAGTTGGATCCGCTCGATGTCATCGGCACCAACGCGGACCTGGTGGCGCTCGCGCGCGTGGATGGCATCGCCCGGGGTGACGTGTACCGACACCTGCTGCCCGGACACGCCTTCGAGCACTTCGCCAAGGAGCGCTGTCTGCTGCCCGGCAGCGCCTTCCCATACTACCGCGAGCGGACGGCCCTGGCCCCGTGGCGACAGGCCGAGCGGGCCCGGCGCGTGCCCGAGGCCGTGCTCAAGGCGGTGCTGGAAGAGGTGCGCGCCCGCGGCCCCGCGAGCGCCGAGGAGCTGACCGACCACGGCCGAGTGGATCCGCTGGATTGGAATGGCTGGAAGGGAACGGGCCGCGCCACCACCATGGCGCTCGAGGTGCTCTGGGCGCGCTGCCAGGTCGTGGTGTGTGGCCGAGGCGCTTCCGGCAAGGTCTACGACGTACCGGACCGCGCGCTGCCGCGGGTGGCCGAGACAAAGCCCGCCGAGAGCTTCGAGCGCTGGGCCGTGTGCGAGCGCGTGGAAGCCGCGGGCCTGCTGTGCCGCGTGGCCGGGCCGCACTGGTCCGTGCTCTCCGACGTGCGCACCTCGCCCCTGCCGGATGCGTTGGTGCGCGAGGGCGTGCTGGAAGAGGTCGTGCTTCCGGGCTCACCTCGGCGCTTCCTGGCGCCGCGTGGCTTCCGCCAGCGCGAGGTCCCCGCGCTGGATGAGCGCATGCGGATCCTGGGTCCGTTGGATCCGCTGCTGTGGGACCGCACGCTGGTGCGACTCGCGTTCGGGTTCGACTACGTGTGGGAGGTCTACAAGCCCGCGGAGCGCCGCCAGTGGGGCTGGTACGTGTGCCCGCTGCTGTATCGCGGTGAGCTGGTGGGCCGCATCGAAGCGCGCGTGCGAGAAGACACGCTCCACGTGGAGAAGCTGTGGCGCGAGCCGAACGCGGCGTTCGATGACGCCGCGCTCGACGAGGCCCTCGCACGACACGCGCGGGCCTGCGGCGCCGAGCGCGTGCGACGTCCGCGCTCGCGGAACGCCCCCAGACGCGCGAGCTGACCGCGTCCCGGGCGCCCGCTGCTCCGAGCGCCCTTCCCGGAGCCCTTCAGGGAGACATGCGGGCGGTTCCTGGTGCGCCGCGGCACGCGACACACGAGCCCTCGCACGACCTTCCGGACACATCCGCGATGAAACACGTGCGCGCGCTCCCCCACATCCCTATCGGAAAAACACAGAACGACCGCAGCGCCGCGGCGTCGGAGGGACTTGTTGCTTCAAATACATACTCACACTGAAACGAAAACAAGAAAAACATGGATTAACCAGCGGGTGATGAAACGCCCAGGGGTGGAGTGAGACACCCAATTCTGGGAGAGGGGTCTCTCCAACGCCTCTCATGCGTCGCATGGGCTGACGGTCCGCCGATTGATTCATGCCTGCCATCTACTGGACAGTCATTGGCCCGGCCTCTCCCCAGCGCCTGGAATAGGAAATCCCATCATGTCCTCACCGCTCGTCCTGCGGCTTCCCGAGACTTCCCAAGTTGTTTTTGGACACACGGTGCTGAGCCAGCCGGAGTTGTTGCGGCGCGCGACGCTCATCGCCGAGCGGCTGCGTACGGACTTCGGCGTCGTGGCGGGAGACCGGGTGGGGTTGATGACCGTGCCAGGGCCAGACGTGGTGCCTGCCTTGCTCGGCATCTGGATGGCGGGGGCGGCCTACGTGCCGCTCGACCCCTTCCTCCCGGATGAGCGGTTGCTGCGCATCGTGCGCGACGCGGGCCTGCGAGGCATTGTCACGCAGCGCGAGCACCGCATCACCCTGGGCCTGCTGGAGAGCTGGTTGGGCGGGGCGCTGCCCTCGTTCGCGGTGGATGCGGAGGAGGAGTTCTCCCAGGCGCCCGCCCGCGCGCCCTCCGCGGACCTGGAGGTGCCGCCCGAGCGGCCCGCCTATCTCATCTACACCTCGGGCAGCACCGGCGAGCCCAAGGGCGTGGTCTGCACGTTCCGAGGCGTCCACAACCTCATCCAGGCCGCGCGCCCCATCATGGAGCTGGGCTCCGCGACACGTCATCTCCAGTTCGCGAGCATCAACTTCGACGCCTCGGTCTGGGAGCTGTTCCCCACCCTCTTCTGGGGTGGCACCGTGGTGCAGGGCAGCCGCGAGGAGCTGTTGCCTGGTCGCCGGCTGGCGCATGCGCTGCATCACCATCGGGTGACGCACGTGTGCTTGCCGCCCTCGGTGCTGGGGCAGCTCGGGCCGTTCGTGGACGCGCTGCCGGACCTCACCGACGTCATCATGGCGGGCGAGCGCTGCCCTCCGCCCCTGGCGGATCGCTGGCATGTCTCGGGGCGCCGCGTCTTCAACGCGTATGGCCCCACCGAGGCCACGGTGTGCGCGACGATGTACCGCGTGCGCGGAGACGAGGCGCCGGTGCCCATCGGGACCGCGCTGCCGGGCGTGCGCCTGCGCGTCATGGATGCCGAGGGCCAGGAGGTCGCCCCGGGCCAGACAGGGGAGCTGTGGATTGGAGGCGAGGGCGTGGCCGCGGGCTACCGCAACCAGCCGGAGAAGACGCGCGAGTCCTTCCCGCGCGATGCGGCGGGGGACGTCTGGTACCGGACGGGAGACGAGGTGGTGCACCGGGACGACGGCGAGCTCGTCTTCCTGGGGCGGATGGACCACCAGGTGAAGCTGCGCGGGTTCCGCATCGAGTTGGAGGCCATCGAGCAGGCGCTGTACGCCTTCCCTGGCGTCGCGCAGGCGGCCGTGAAGGTGTTCGAGGAGACGGACGCCCAAGGGCAGGTCTCCGGGGAGCTGGTCGCCTACTACGCCGCCCATGAGGGTGTCGCCGTGTCGCGAGACGCGCTGCGGGCGCAGGTGGCCGCGGTGCTGCCGGACTACATGGTGCCGCACCACTTCCAGCCGCTGCCGCGCCTGCCGCTGATGCCCAACCTGGGCAAGGTGGACCGGCAGGCGCTGCCGCCGCCTCGGGACTGGAAGCGCGCCGACGCGGCCCGCCCCCACAGCACCGCCAGCACACCGCTGGACCGACTGTGCCGCGTGTTCGAGCAGACGCTGCGCGCGGCGCCGGGCACCATCACCGAGTCCACTCACTTCTTCCATGCCGGCGGAGACTCGCTGGGCGTGGCGCGCGTGCTGGCGCGCGTGGAGGAGGAGTTCGGCGTCTCGCTGCCCTCGCGGCAGCTCTACTCCCACCCCACGCCGGCCGCGCTGCTGCCCTTCTGCGCCACGGACGGCGGCGCGCTCCCCGAGCCCGACTCCGTGCGAGACACGCTGCTGGCGGACGCGGCCTCCGTGCCGACGCTCCAGCTCCATGCGCGGCCTCCCCAGGATGCGCGCCCGCCGCGCGCGGTGCTGCTCACCGGGGCCACGGGCTTCCTGGGCATCCACCTGCTCGCGGCGCTGGCCTCGCGCGTGGAGCGCGTCTACTGCCTGGTGCGCGCCCGAGACACGGCGGAGGCCCAGGCCCGCGTGCGCGCCACGGCGGCCCGCTACGCCGTCACCCTGCCCTGGTGCGAGGACCGCATCCGCACGGTGCCGGGCGACATCACCCGCGAGTCCCTGGGCATGGAGCCGCTGCTGCATGACACGCTGGCGCGCGCCTGCGACGCGGTGGTGCACGCGGCGGCGAACATCAGCTACATCCTGCCGTACGCCGACGCGGGGAGGCCCAACGTCGCGGGCACGCAGAACGTGCTCGCCTTCACCGCCTACGGCCGGCTCAAGGCGCTGCACCACGTGTCCTCGCTCAGCGTGTACGGCGCGCTGGGCACCCTGCGAGACCGGCAGGTGGTGCCCGAGGACTTCGACCTCGACGAGTCCCTGGACCTGATGCGCTACGAGAACGGCTACACCCGCGCCAAGTGGGTGGCGGAGCGGCTCGTCACGGCCGCGCGCGCGGCGGGGATGCCGGTGAGCCTCTACCGTCCCGGCTTCATCGAGGGCCACAGCCGCACGGGCATCGGCAACGCGGATGACCTCCTGTGCCGGCTGCTGGTGGGCAACATCCAGATGGGCATCTACCCGGACTTCCCCCAGAAGTACTGGCTGCCCGTGCCAGTGGACTACGTGGCGACCGCCATGGCGCACCTCGTGGTGAATCAGCCACCGGGTGGCAATTACAACCTGGTGGCCGAGCGGAGCCAGGAGCCCTCGCACAACGAAATCTTCGAGATGCTCGGCGGCAAGGGGCACCCGCTGTTCCGCGTGCAGCCACACGCGTGGCTGCGAGAACTCACGCGCCTGGGGCCGGACAACGCGCTGTTCCCCCTGGTGGGGTTCATGCGAGAGAAGGTCTACCACGGCACGCGAACCCTGCTGGAGCTGCACTACCGCTCCCCCATCGCCGACACGACGAACACGCGCGCGGCGCTCGCGGGCAGCGGCATCCAGTGCCCGGATATCGACGAGGCCCTGCTGCGCCGCTACCGCACGCACCTGCTCCAGCGCCACCGCCACGCGGTCCGTGCAGCCTGAGACCGCGTCGTATTAGAAGGCCCCCGTATGCCGTCCACCTCGCCCCGACGTCGTGAGCCGCAGGCGCCACCGCGCACGTGGTGGCAACAGGCCCTGGACTTCCTGGAGCTGTCCAACCCCGAGGGCCTCAAGGGCTTTCTCCTCGTGGTGGGCCTGCTCGTCGTCGGGTTCGGGCCGCTCCTGCTGCTCGCGGTGTTGGACGTGAGCGGGCCCCTGCGCAAGGCGCTCGTCGCCCTGGGGCCCGTGTCCATCTGTCTGGGATTCGCGGGCCTCGTCCTGGTGTGTGGCTACCGGTACGGCGCGGCGCTCAAGTGGTCGCGCCGCCAGACGTGGGGGCTCGCCGCGCTGTTCGCGGGCCTGGGCGTGCTGGGCGGCCTGGGCCTGTGGTTCAGCGAGACCTGAAGAACAGCCGGCGCTCCTCTCCGACGCGGGAGGAGCGCCCCGGAGGCGGGAGCGGCGTCAGCCCTGCTCCGCGCCCTCGAAGACCACCTTCGCCTTGTTCATGACGTGCTCGACCGCGAGCAGGTACCAGCCCATCTCGGTCAGGCGCTTGGTCGTCTCCGGGGTCTCACGCAGGGCGGCGTGCACGTCCGCCGCGGTGAGGCCGAAGGGCTCCGTGGAGTCGCGGATCAACTGCTCCAGCTTCTCCGGAGTGAGCTGCAGCTTCTCGGCCTCGGTGACGGCCTTCAGCGCGATGCCAATGTGCAGTCCGCGCTCGGCGTCCGCGCGCGTGGTGGGGTCGGTGAGCCAGCCGCGGAGCGCCTCTTGCTGCTCCTCGACGTCGAACTGGTACGCGACCATGGCCTGGCCCTCGGCCTGGACCCAGCGGCGACGCAGCTCCTCGTCCACCAGCGCCGGGGACAGCTCCACCGGAGCGCGCCGAGCCACCTCGTCCAGCACCATGTCCTGGGCCTGCACCCAGAGCTGCGCCGCGAGCTCGTCCTCCATCTCCTCGCGGAGCTGGTTCATCACCTCATCCAGGCTGCTGCCCATGTCGAGCTTGGTGAGGAACTCGGACGAGGTCTCCGGCAGCATCGTCACCTGGTGCGCGCCGAGGATGTCCACGAGGAAGCGCGCGGGCTTCCCCTGGAGTGACTCCACGGGATAGTCGTCCGGCAGCACGAGGGCGATCTGCATCGACTCGCCCACCTTGCCCCCTTCCGCGACGCCCTCGCAGAACCCGGGCAGCGCCTCGATGGGCGCCAGCTCCGTGCGCATTCCGAAGCGCGCGGAGAACGGGATGAGCGTCCCGTCACAGTAGCCCACGATGTTGAGCTGCACGTCGTCGCCCAGCTCCAGCGACTCGCCCGCCTGACGCTCGCGCGTGGTGGCCACGGCCCGGCGCTTCTCGTGGAAGCTGCGCAGGAGGTCTTCCTCGGTCAGGTCGTCCGGAGCGGGAACCCGCACGGCGAGCCCATCCAGGGACGGGGCTTTCACACTGGGGAGCTTGAGGGCTTCGGCGGAGGCGGAACTCACCACCGGGCTCATCTTGAGAAGGCGCTCGACACCCCGACCTGATGATTGCTTGCTGCTCACGAATGCTCCCGGGAGATAGGCGTGCCAGCGCCCGCGCCAATGGGGAACAAAGCGACGGCTCGGCATGGACCAAAGGCTTAGTCCAGCCGAGCCGCTCTGACAAACGACGAAGGGGTGCGGCTTACTTGAAGAAGGCGCCCACGATGCTGGACACCGTGGAGACCGCGGCGCCGACCTGGCTGACCACCGGGATGTTGGTGGCCGCGGCGATGGAGCCCACCGCGGTGATGACCGACGTCACCTTCTTGCCCACACCCGCGTTCTTGTCCATCAGCGTCGCGCCCGCGTTGGCCACGTCGACGGCCGCGATGGCCACGTTGACGCCCGGAGCGAACCGGCCCAGCGCCTTGGCGGCGGTGCCAGCGGCGGCCTTCGCGCCAGCCTTGACCGCGACCTCACCGGCCTCCTTGCCCACCGCGGAGAGCGCGGCCTTGGCGGCCGAGCGCGTGCCGCTGCCCAGGATGCCCTTGGCCAGGGAGCTGCCCGCCTTCGCGGCGTCGCCCGCGGCGGTGCTGATGGCGCGGCCCACGGTCTTCGCCGTGCCGGACTCGAAGATGCCCTTGGTCGCCGCGCCCTTCACGGCCTTGAGCACATCCTCGCTGGCGTGCGGCAGGGCCTTCTTGAAGGTGTCGAGCGCCTTCTTCCCGGCGTCGAGCTTCCCCTTCATGATGTTGCCGCCCAGGATGCCGCCCATCACCTTGCCGCCGACGATGCCGCCCGTCGTGGCCGTGATGCCCGCCTTGGCCGCGTCCATGGTCGAGCGGGTGGCCGCGAGGATGTCGTCCTTGCTGCCCGTGCGGATGGCCTGACGGATGTCCTTGAACGCCGTGGCGCCCGCCATCGCCGCGCCGGGGATGCCCGCGTAGCGCATGGCCGCGTTCAGCTTCGCGCCGAACTTGGTGACGCCCTTGAACGTGCCCTCGGCGAACGTCGGGTTCCGGACGAAGTCCAGGTTCGTCTTCCCCAGCAGCCCCTCAGCGCCCTGCTTGAGGTTCTTGATCTGCTGGAACGCGTCCTTGCTGAAGGTGAAGCCCTTCACGCTCTGGCTGGCGACGGCGACGCCGCCCTTGATGAGTTCCTTGTTCTCCGACAGCGTCTTCTCGACGGTCTTCTGAACGTTGGTGCGGACGGTGTTGAAGGTCTTCTTGATGTCGGGGAAACCCATGGGGGGCCTCGCGAATTGGCAGAATGGATGGAACTTGCCTGGATTCTCGTCCCCGAATTCTGAGAGTTGCTTAGGGATTCTCAAGGCACATTGGCTGAACGCGTCATCCCCACACTCCTGGAGCCACTTGTTGAGGGCTCAACAAATCGAGTGCGGTCCGGGCGCAAGACTCCGCCCGGGCTGTTCTCGCGATGGTGAAGGATGCGTGTCAGTGCTGCCCGGACGGCGCGCCCGCGGCCTCGCGGAGTCGGTAGTGGGCCAGCACGGGCTGGTGATCCGAGGACTCGGTGGAGCGATCCACCTCGAACATCACGGGCTCCAGGCCGGGGCTCGCGTAGAAGTTGTCGAACCGCTTGCCCGTGGCGGGAACCAGGCCCGCTTCGTCCGGCAGTGACGACAGCGTGGCGGAGTCCGCCACGTCCTGGAGTCTCAGCCACTCCTGGCCACCGCGAGGGATGTCACCCGAGCGCAGCGCCTCGCGCGCCGCGTGTGGCGTCATCACCGAACCATCCGCGAGCCGCACGTGCACCTGCGCCGCGTGCGCGATGCTCTCCGGCAGCGCGTGCTCCAGGTCGTGGAGCGCGTGGCGGAGTCGTGGATCCGCGATGTTGCCCACGCCCCAGTCACCCACCGTGGCCCTCGGCGTGCCGTACCGGGCGCGGTACTCCTCCACCGTGTCCGTGTCGTCGTAGGCCCCCCAGTGGGCCCACAACCACGAGCCACCGCGCTTGATGGCGGTGTTCGCGTTGAAGTCCCCCAGCACCACCGCGTCCGCGTCCTCGCGGTGCCGCAGCAGCGCGTTGAGCTGCCGGAGGTTGTGCGCGTTGATGCCCGAGTCTCCCAAGGCGTGGTGCAGGTTGTAGAGAGACACCGAGCGCCCCTCCACGTCGATGCGAGCCCACAGCACGCCGCGGTCTTCCACCAGCTCACCGGGCTCGCCCTGTCGCGCGATGGCCGCCTCTCGCTCCGCGTCCGCGATGACATACGTGAAGTGCGCCGCGTCTCGCAGCGGGTGCCGACTGAGCAGGGCCTTGCCATTCACCAGCCGCGCATCGCTGCCGCCGTCGTTCCCCTGATAGGCGAGGTGGAAGCCGAACCGGGACGCGAGGAGCGCGGCCATGGGCACGCTGGCTTCCTGCAACCCGATGACATCGGGCATCCGCCCGTCCTTCTCCAGCTGCGCGAAGTACGCGAGCAGCGGATCGCGGTACAGCCCGCCGAGCAGGATGTTGTAGCTCATGACCGTGAGGCCGGGCCCGCGCGGAGCCATCACCGAGGGGTGCTGCACCACCAGCGTGCGCCCGTCTCCCAGCCGGCGCTCTCCGGAGGGCCGAGGCAGCGCGGTGAAGGCGGTGAAGGAGACCGTCGCCTCGCGCCGAGGCGATTCCTCGGCTCCGCGCGCGAGCCGAGGTCCCACCGCGGGCAGGTGCTCCAACAGCTCAGGGACCTTCATGCGGAGCCCCTCGCGCGGCACGCGTCGGAAAGCGAGAGTCTGGCACTGCGGGCATGCGAGGGAGCGAGGAGTTCCACCGGGCCTCCGGGGTTCTTCCCTCAAGGTCGGGGCGAGGCCGCGGTCACGCCAGCGGCGAGGGCCACACGTCCTCACGTCCGGGCGTCTCCTCGCTCGCCGCCCGGCCATCCCTCCCCACGATTCGACCGTGCGGCTCAGCGGGAGCGCAGCACCACGCCGTCAGGGCCCGCCACCACCACGTCCGTGGCCAGCCCCAGGAACAAGCCATGCGCCAGGATTCCCGCGCGCGACTCCAACCGCGCGGCGAGCTGCGCGGGCTGCTCGATGGGCCCGAAGGCGCAGTCCAGCACGGCGTTCCCCTGGTCGGTGAGGAAGGGCACGCCGTCCACGCTCACGCGCGGCACGACCTTCGCGCCCAGGGATTCGAGGAAGCGCGCCTCCACGCGCAGCGCCATGGGCAGCACCTCCACGGGCACCCGGGCGTGCGTGCCGAGACGCGGCGAGAGCTTGGCCGCATCCACCACGATGACCTCGCGGCGACTGGCCTGCGCGACCACCTTCTCGCGCAGCATGGCTCCGCCCGCGCCCTTGATGAGCGACAGGTCCGGGGCCACCTCGTCCGCTCCGTCGAGGGTGAGGTCCACCTCGGGCCTCGCCTCCAGCGTGGTGAGCGGCACGCCCAGCTCGCGAGCCAGTCGCTCCGTCTCGACGGACGTCGGCACGCCCATCACGTCGAGCAGGCGTCCCTCGGCGCGCAGCACCGCCAGCCGGCGCACCGCGAACGCGGCGGTGCTGCCCGTGCCCAGCCCCACCACCATCCCCGGCTGGATGAGCTCCACGGCCCGCTCGGCGGCCTCGCGCTTGAAACGGGACGTGGCGCTCACGTCGAAGGTCATGCGGGCGCTCCGGTGTCCAAGTGGGAAGGCAGCGCGTCCATCTTCTGCGCGATGCACTCCATCAGCCGGTCCCAGGATGCCACGAACGCCTCCGCTCCCTCGCGCTGGAGTTGGTCCGCCAGCGCGTCCACGTCCACCCCATCCGCGGCGAACGCGGCCAGCACCGCCTCCGCGTCTCCGCCATCCCTCGGCATCGGCTGCCCCACCCGGCCGTGCTCGGCGAAGGCCTTCAGCGTGGGCTCCGGCAGCGTGTTGATGGTGAAGGGCGCGGCGAGCGCCTCCACGTACAGCGTGTCTCGCGCCGCCGGGTCCTTGGTGCCCGTGCTGGCCCACAAGAGCTGCTGCATGCGCCCGCCTTTGTTCACCAGTCGACGCATCGACTCGCTCTCGCGCAGCGCCGTGTAGGCGCGGTAGACGCGCCCCGCCATGGCGATGCCCAGCCGATTGCGCAGCGCGGGCGTCACCTTCTTCTCCACCGCGCGATCCCACCGACTGATGAACAGCGACGCCACCGAGGGCACATCCGGCGAGCGCCCCGCCGCGATCCTCCGCTCGATGCCCAGCCGGTACGCGTCCGCGGCGGCCAGGTACTGCTTGGCGGAGAAGAGGAGCGTCACGTTGATGGGCACGCCCGCGAAGGTCGCGTCCTCGATGGCGCGCATGCCCTGCGGCGTGCCCGGAATCTTGATGAAGAGGTTGGGCAGGCCCGCCAGCGCATGCAGCCGCACGGCCTGCTCCACCGTCCGCGCCGAGTCGTAGGCCAGGAGCGGCGAGACCTCGAGCGATACCCAGCCATCCCGCCCGCCCGTCGCCTCGTGGATGGGCCGGAACAACTCGGCCGCGCGCGTGAGGTCCTCCAGCGCCAGCGGGAAGAAGGCCGCCTCACCCGTGCGCCCTTGGTCGCGCTGCTCCAGGATGGCGGCGTCGTAGGCATTCCCCTGCCGGATGGCCAGGTCGAAGATGCTCGGATTCGAGGTCAGTCCGCTGATGCCATACGCCTCGGCGTAGCGTGCGAGCGTCCCCTCGTCGAGCAACCCGCGGGTGATGTTGTCCAGCCAGAGGCTCTGGCCCATCTCACGAAGAATCTGGGTGGCGAGCATGCGCCCCCTCCTTGTCCACGGCCGCGCGGAGCGACCTCTTGTCGCTCAAGGTGCGCACGCCGGACGCGAGGGACAGGACCCATCGCCCCCCACGTCATGGGGTGTCACGGATGACAGGGCCGCGAGAGGACGCCATGGGTTGGGTGGAGTCTTGAGATGCGGGGCCCGCAACGTCTATGACGCGCTCGCGCCCCATCTGGGGCGCTCGCTCAAGGACCGACCATGCTCAAGAAGATTCTTCTGGGTCTCGCCGCCGTGATCCTCGTTTTCGTGGGCGTCGTCGCCACGCGCCCCGCCAACTTCTCCGTCAGCCGCACGGCCACGCTCCCGGGCACGCCGGACATCGCGTTCGCGCTGGTCAATGACTTTCACCAGTGGGGTCAGTGGTCGCCCTGGGACAAGTTGGATCCAAACCTGAAGCGCACCTTCTCTGGCGCGGAGACCGGCGTGGGCGCCGCCTACGCCTGGACCGGCAATCAGCAGGTGGGCGAGGGCCGGATGACCATCGAGGAGAGCGTCGCGGACACGTCCATCCGCATCAAGCTGGAGTTCCTCAAGCCCTTCGTGGCCACCAACACCAGCCGCTTCACGTTCAAGCCCGTGCCCGAGGGCGTGTCCGTCACGTGGTCCATGGAGGGGGAGAACAACTTCATCAGCAAGGCCTTCTCGCTCTTCTTCGACATGGACAAGCAGATCGGCGGCGACTTCGAGAAGGGCCTCGCGAGCCTGAACACCCTCGCCAAGGCCGAGTCCCTCAAGCGTGCCGAGGAGAAGGCCGCCGCCGAGAAGGCCGCCGCCGAGAAGGCCGCCGCCGCGCAGGCGCCCGCCACGGGCACGCCGGCCGTCGCCGCTCCCACGCCGTAGTCCCATCCCCCTGGGCGCGCCACGACTTCGTGAGCGCGCCCGGTTCGGCTCGGCGCGAACGTTCCGCGCGCTGTTCAGCCGGTGGACCTCGTCGCGACCCGAGGGTCATGGACCTCGGGTGTCGCGCCTCGCATCGTCCGCGCTCCGCCCCACGTGGGCGTCTCCTTGGAGCGCGCGGTGCGAAGGATTCCCCTCGGACGCGGCTGGGCCTTCTTGCTCGCGCTCACCTTGGCGCGCGGCGCGGCGGCGCAGGACGCGCACTACTGGACGCGCCAGTTCGGCAACCGCGCGTGGCTGCTCGGCGGTTCGCTGATGGGCGCTCCCGCGGACATCAGCGCCGTCTATTACAACCCGGGCGCGCTCGCGCTCCTCACCACGTCCGAGTTCGAGCTGTCCGGCTCCGTCGTCGAGTACTCGCGCATCACCGTGTCCAATGGGCTCGGGCCCGGTAAGGACCTCAGCACCTCGCGACTCAACGTGCCGCCCGCGCTGCTGGCCGGCACGTTGCGCTTCGACTGGTTGGGCCGAGCGCGCATGGGCTACGCCTTCATCACGCGCGAGGGCTTCGACACGCGGCTGCAGCGGCAGGACACGTTCTCGGGAATGGACCTCCTGGGCATCGGAGGACTGCAATCCCTCTCCACCGACGTGCGGCTGGAGCAGGGCGTGCGCGAGTACTGGACCGGCGTCAGCCTCGCGTATCCCCTGGGAAGATTCCTGGGCATTGGCATCACCCCATTCCTCGCGGTGCGCGATGAGCACGCGTCGCTGCTCACCATCTCGCAGGGCTCTGGGAACGCAGGCCAGTTGCTCCTCGCCACGTTGAATCGCGACTACCGCATGCAGCACGCGCGGTTCCTCGCCAAGCTGGGCATCAGCTATCAGGAGCCGAAGTGGGCCGTGGGCCTGACGGTGACGCTGCCCAGCCTGAGCCTGTGGGGCAAAGGTGAGGCAACGTTCGAGCGGGCCCTCGCGCACGAGGGGCTCGCGCTGGCGCCCCTGACTCGCGTGTCCGACTTCCAGCAGAACACGCGCGCCACGTTCCGCTCACCGCTGGCGGTGGGGCTGGGCGGCAATCGCACGTTCGGCAGCACCACGGTGCACGCGGCGGTGGAGGCGTTCGCGAAGGTGGTGCCCTTCCGGCTGGTGGACACCCGCCCCATCGACCTGCCCGACGGAGAGGAACTGCCCAGCGCCGACATCTTCTATGGGCTCGATCCCGTGGTGAACGCGGCGGTGGGCGTGGAGCAGCGGTTGGCGGAATCGCTGCGGGCCTACGTGAGCTTCCACACCGACTTCAGCGGCGCGGTGGACTTGCCGAACACCAGCTCCCTGCTGTCCACGTGGGACCTGTACCACTGGGCCATGGGGTTCTACTTCCGGGTGAGCCACTCGCGGGTGACGCTCGGCACGGACCTCGCGTGGGGACGCCGGACGACACGCCGCCTCACCGAGCTGTTGGCCCAGTCCGGCCTGCCGCCCACCAGCGAGGCCCAGGGCGTGCGCTACTTCCAGGCCACGCTCATCCTCGGCGCCACCTTCGGGCTCGACGAGCCCCTGTTTCGTCAATGAGGCGAAGTCCCCTCGCCTTCCGGACTGGGCCGCGACGACTTTCGCTGACCACCGCGCGGGGAGGACATGGGGCCAGCGAACAGCAGGCCCTCGTCCACCGCGCCTCGCGTCAGCGGGAGTGCGCGCGGATGCACGCGTCGCCACTCCTGCTTCCACTTCCGACGGCGCGCGCGGTGGACTTCCTGGAGGACGACTTGCGTGGCGGCGGCCACCGGCACGGCGATGACCGCGCCCAAGAGCCCGGCCATCCCGGCGCCCACCAACACCACCACGGAGATGAGCAACGGGTTCATCTTGACGGCGCGGCGTTGCACGAGCGGGCCGAGCAAGTGGGACTCGAGCTGCTGGTACAACATGAACAGCGCCAGCGCGATGAAGGCGCGGCGCAGTCCGACCGTGGCGAGCGTGGTGAGGCTGACGAGGATGGCGCTGATGACGCTGCCGATGTACGGGATGACGCCGAGCACCGCCGTCATGAGTCCGAGCGGAAGGAAGTACGGCACGCCGAGCACCAGGGACACCAGCGCCGTCATCGTGCCGCCGAAGGTGGAGACGAGCAGCGTGCCCGCGAGGTAGTTGCCCACCGCCTCGCGCATGCGGCCCACCACGCGGCGCACTTGAACGCGTCGTCGCGGGCGCACCCAGCCGAGCATCGTCGCGTAGAGGTCCTCGCCGAAGAGCAGGCCGAACACGGCCAGCGCCAGCATGGTGATGCCGGCGCCCACGAGCGCCAGCGTCGAGGAGAGGACATCCACCAGGGGCTTGGCCAGCTCTCCTGGCGCGACGTCGAAGGCCTCCTGCGGGCGGGTGAGGACGCCGTAGCGTTCATCCAGTCGGTGGATCCACTCGATGCGGGACAGCTCGGCCACGAAGCTCGGCAGCGCGCGCACCAGGTTCTGGAGCTGGTTGACGAGCATGGGGACGAGCGTGAAGACGAGCAGCCCCGTGAGCGCCAGGAGGAGCAGCGCGACGAGCGCCACGCCAGGGCCACGGCGCACGCCCCAACGGGAGAGGAGCCGGACGAGCGGATCCATGGCGAGGGCGAGGAGGAGCGCCAGCGACAGCACGGTGAGGACGGGCCCCAGGTGGCGCAGTGCGGTCCCGACCATCACCAGCAGGACCACCTGCGCCCCGACCGCCCACACCGTCCGAGGCGGCACGTAGACGGGAATCTGCCGACGCGAGGCCTTCATGCGCCACAAGGTAGGGAGCGCTGTCGTCATCGCGCCGAGCGGACGGACGCGCCCTCCTTGGCCGCCTCGTTCGCCTCTTGCCATCCGAGCAAGCATGGGGTGCTTCGTGGCGGGTCATGCTAGGCACGCGGGCGCATGGACAAGGCCAGTCAGACGATGTCGTCGTTCGTGAAGGTGCTGGTGTCGGACGCGGAGCGCTCGGCGCGGTTCTACGAGGCGCTCGGCTTCGAGCGGATCAGCGCGGAGCCACCGTTCATCCGCATGCGGTGGGGTGAGCACGCGGACCTGTACCTCATCACGCCGCCGCCGGGCGTGACGATGGACGGGCGAAGGGGAATGGGCGTGCTGCTCGGCTTCCGCACTGGTGATGGCGGAGTGGACGCGTTGCTCGAACGCGCACGTGACCAAGGCGCGCATGCCGACGGCCCCACCGTCCAGCCCTGGTACACGCGAGAAGTCATCATCACGGACCCGGACGGCTATCGCCTGAACTTCATCGAGCCCGCGTAGCCAGTCGCTCATCGAGCCCGCTTCCACGCGAACGACCCCAGCTCGGCGGCGGCATGGCTCGATTCGGCAGTCCATTGGAGACGCCGTCGATGGCTCCCATTGCGGCTCGCGGTCGCGGGCAAAGTACCGGGCCACCCGGAGCCGACCGGCTGGCTCCTGCTCCGGTCTCGGCTGCCCTGACTCCCCTCGGGGGGCCTCACCCGGGATGGGCTTTCGCCGCGGGGCTGGCGCTCCTAGAGAGGCAGAGCGTCATGGAATCCGCGCTCGCTCAGCGGGCTGGGGAACCAGCCCTCGCCCTTGATCGCCCGATGGGCATGCGCGAGCCTTGGGATTCCGCCTTGAGCCCGCCCCGCTACTTCATCCCCCACGCCGCCAGCCCCGCCGAACCGGCGCGGATGGACGCCTCCGCCATGACGCACGCGGTGGATGCCTTCACCCTGGACGCGCCCTACCTGGGCGACCAGGAGTTCATCGTGGGCACCGACATCGTCGGCAACGTGCTCGTCGTCCCCGCTCGCGAGCGCGACACCCTCGCCTCCTCCATCCAGGCCCAGCTCGCGCACCACGAGGTCGCCTCAGCTCGGCCCCCTCGGCGCCTCGACGCCCACGCGCTGTTCTTCTTCTCCATCGAACTCGTCGAGCACCCCGCCAACGCCGAGGGCCTCAACGACCCCGTCTATCTCTACGGCACCCTCACCGGCCCCTGGCCCGGGGAGTCCACCGTGCGCGTGCCGGGACAGCTCACCGTCACGCGCGGCGATGTGCTCGCGGCCTTCACCCGCTGCGCCCCCGATGCCTTCCAGTACGCCCGCGACGCCGAGAGCAAGGACGTCCCACGCGGCTACCACGCCCTCTTGCCGGGCGATCGCCCCGCGGCCCTCTCCGAAGGTCACGGCCTCGTGCTCGCCTACCCCGCCGTCCCCGCCGAGCTTCAGTCGAGCCACGCCGCGAATGGCCCGCAGGTGGCCTCGCTCCTCCACGATGTGCTCGCACAGCTCCAAGCCGATGCCCGCGAACATGGCGGGATGACCGCCTTCGCCTCGCGCGAGCTGCCCGTGCCGAGCCGCGCCCTCGCCATCGCGGAGCTGGAGCTTCGCGGCTACGAAGTCACCGGCGACGTGGCTCAACAGAAGAGTTCGCGCCCCGGGCTCGCGGGCAAGCTCGCGGAGTGGCTCCACGGCGACAAGGTGAAGGTGCCGCGCGAAGCCCCACCCACGGAGTTCCTGGAGCTGGCCCAGAACGCGCTCGAGGCGCTCCCCGGCTGGCCGAGCGAGACCGAGCGCATTCTCCGCGCACGCAGCCGCCCGGGCAGCGGGGTCCCCGTTCCTCGCTCCGTGCCCTCCGCTCCGCCCGCAGCCGCGCGCGTGATTCCACCGCGCGCGCCGCAGCCGCCGCCTCGCCCCAGCGATTGGATGCAAGACTTCCTCGACGCGCACGCCACCCAGCGCGGTGCGAAGTCGACCGTCACGCGGCTGCAAGCTCCAGCTCGTGCTCCCGAGCGCAAGGCGAGCACTCCCGAGCGCAAGGCGGGCTCACCGGATTGGATGACCGACTTCGCCTCCGGGCCTCCGGCGCCCGCTCGCCCGCGCCCCCGCGCCGAGGCCCCGCGCGCCGCGCCCGCGCCCGCGGGGAAGCCGGATTGGATGAAGGACTTCGACGACTGACCGCAGAGGAACACCATGGGACACGAGAAACCCGTCGAGCCGTTTTCGGACCTCCACCTGGAAGAGGGGCGCGTGCGCGCCGTCCTGCTCCATGACCCCACTGTCGAGGGGCTGGACATGGCCATCTACATGGACGCGTCCGGCAGCATGAAGGACGAGTACACCTATACCCAGCCCTCCCGCTCCTTCCTGGAGTGGCTGCGCGGCGCGCCGCTCAAGGAGGCCGCCAACCAGGTCGAGCCTCAGGTGCAGTGGATGCTCGAGTACCTGGCCACCAAGGACCGCAACGGCCTCTTGCGCGTGGCGTATTGGGCCACCGGCAACAGCGGCAGGGATATCGAGGTCATCGGCGAGCTGAAGGGCACGGACGTGAAGCAGTACAAGTTCCCCGGCGCGAAAAAGCTCGGGGGCTACACGTACCTGGTGCCCGCGCTGAAGGACTACGTCCGCTACATGAAGGAGCAGGCGAACCAGGGCGCCAAGCGCGGCTGCGCCATCATCGTCACCGATGGGCGCCTGCATGACGCGGAGGAGGTGGAGCGCTTCTCCGCCGAGGTCGCGCGGGATATCGCCGCGGGCCGCCTGCCTCGCCTCAACTTCGTGCTCGTGGGCGTGGGCGACGGAATCGACGAGGAGCAGCTCGAGCAGATCGCCCACCAGGAGTTCCCCGGCGTGGGCCACCTGTGGTGCCACCGCATCGCCAAGGAAATCACCCAGGTGGCGGAGCTGGTCGCCGTGCTGGTCGACGAGACCATGACGGTCGCGGCCGGCGGCACCATCTACGACGACAAGGGCAAGGTGCTGAAGACCTACGAGGGCCGCCTCCCCGCAGTGCTGGAGTTCGACGTCCCCGAGGGCGCGGAGAGCTTCACCCTGGAGGTGAACGGCCAGCGCTACACCCAGCCGCTGCCGGATGAAGACCACCACGACGAGGACCACCACTGATGGCCGGGCATGAAGTCATCAAGCGTCCGTTCTCGGACGTGCACCGCATGGGCGCCAAGGTCGTGGCCACGCTGCTGCACGACCCCACCGTGGAAGGCCTGGACGTGGCCCTCTACATGGACGGCTCCGCGAGCATGGAGAACGAGTACGGCCCGCGCGGCATCCTCGCCAAGCTCGCGCCGGTGAAGAACCAGGTCGAGCCGCAGATGCAGTGGATGCTCGAGTACCTGGCCAACAAGGACCGGGACGGCAAGGTGCGCGTGGCGTACTGGGCCACGGGCGACGGCACGCAGATCGAAATGGTCGGTGACCTCACCGGCCCCGAGGCCAAGGGCTATCGCTTCCCTGGCCCGCGCGCCTACGGCAAGGCCACGGTGATGCTGCCCGTGCTGCGCGACTTCGTGGCGCACATCAAGCAGCAGGTCTCCGTGGGCGCCAAGCGCGGGTTGGCCGTCATCATCACCGACTCGCAGATCAACGACGCCCAGGACGTCATGGCCTACGCCACCCAGGTGGCCAAGGAGATCGCCTCGGGTCGGCTGCCTCGCATCAACTTCGTCTTCGTGGGCGTGGGCAGCAACGTGGACGAGGAGCAGATGGAGGAGGTCTCGCACACCACGTACCCGGGCGTGGGCCACCTGTGGTGCCACCGCATCGCCGACCGCATGGAGGAGATGGCGGAGCTGGTGGCCGTGCTCGTGGATGAGACCATGACCGTCGCGGCGGGCGGCACCGTGTTCGACGAGCAGGGCAACATCCTGAAGACGTATGAGGGACGCCTGCCCGCCGTGCTCGAGTTCGACGTGCCCGCCGAGTGCAAGGCCTTCACCCTCGAGGTCGCGGGCCAGCGCTTCACCCAGCCCATCCCCGAGGACCACGACGACGACGACCACGACGAGGACAAGGCCGAGCCCGAACCCGCTCAGGCCCCCGCCCCCGCCCGTCCGCATCGCGGCCACCGCCACTAAGTCGCAGGGAGCACCATGTCGGAGCAGAAGAAGAGTCCCTCCCGCTTCGGGCAACTCCAGATCCAGGGGGTCAAGAGCGCCACGCCCTCCCTCAAGGTCGCGCACACGCACGGCCCGGACTGCCAGCACGAGCACGACGGGCACGACCACGAGGGCCACGCGCACGGCGCTTCCTGCTCCCACGGGCACGACCCCAAACATGTGCATGGCCACGAAGGCCACGCGCATGGCGCTTCCTGCGACCATGGGCATGACCACGACCATGACCATGGGCACTCGGCCCGGCGGATCCACCCGCCTGGGCACCGCGACGCGGAGGGCGGCGGCATCGCGCTCCAGCTCGACCTGGAAGGCACGCTCCCGGGCGAGACGGATGACCAGGGCCGCTTCGAGAAGCTGGAGGCCGCGCTGGAGGCCCACCGGGGCATCATCGACGCGCACCTGCGCCGGGATGCGGGCCACGCGGAGATCTGCATCCACTATGACCCCACGCTCGTGAACGCCACGCAGCTGCTCGCGCTCGCGCAGAGCACGGGCACGAAGGTGGCCGAGCGCTACAAGCAGCACACGTGGTTCGTGCGCGGCATGGGCTCGGCCGACGCGGCGACCGTCATCGAGCACGCGGTGGGCAAGCTCCCGGGCGTCCTCACCGCGAACGTCGCCTATGCGAGCGAGCGCCTGGTCCTGGAGTACGACAGCCAGGTCCTCGCGCTGAAGGACGTGGAGGCTCGCGCGAAGTCGCTCGGGTATGGGCTGGAGGTCCCCGCGGCGGGGCATGCCTGTTCGCACCACGCGCACGGCGGCGGCCTCGCGCCCAAGCTGGAGCTGCCGCTGGTGGTGGCCTCGGGCGTGTTGCTTGTCGCGGGTTGGGTGCTGGAGCGCTTCACGCCCGCGCCGCCCCTGGCGTCCATCCTCGTGTGGGCGCTCTCCATGGCGAGCGGCGGCTTCTTCGCCATCCGCGGCTCGGTGCAGTCCATCCTGCAGCGCCGCGTCGACATCGAGACGATGATGGTGGTGGCGGCGCTCGGCGCGGCGGTGCTGGGAGCGTGGTTCGAGGGCGCGTTCCTGCTGTTCCTCTTCAGCGCGGGGCACGCGCTGGAGCACCGGGCCATGGATCGCGCGCGGCGCTCCATCGAAGCGCTGGGCGAGCTGCGTCCCGAGGTCGCCCGCGTGCGGCGCGGCAACGACGTGGTCGAAGTGCCGGTGGCGGAGGTGCAGCGCGGCGAGCGCGTGGTGGTGCGCCCCGGAGACCGCGTCCCGCTCGACGGCATCATCCGCGAGGGCAAGAGCTCGCTGGACCAGGCGGCCATCACCGGAGAGTCCATCCCCGTGGCCCGCAAGCCGGGAGACGAGGTGTTCTCCGGGACCATCAACTGCGAGGCGGCGCTGGAGGTGGAGGTGACGCGCGTCTCCTCCGAGTCCGTGCTCGCGCGCGTGGTGGACATGGTGGCGCAGGCCGAGGCTCAGAAGGGACGGCGGCAGCGCTTCGCCCAGCGATTGGAGCGCACCTTCGCGCCCCTGGTGATGGGCGCCGCGGTGGTGTTCCCCGTGGTGCTGGTGTTGCTCGGCACGCCGCTGAAGGAGGCCATCCTGCGCGCGGTGGGACTGCTCGTCGCCGCGTCTCCGTGCGCGCTCGCCATCTCCACGCCGTCCGCCGTGCTCTCCGCGGTCGCCGCGGCGGCGCGAGGCGGAGTGCTGGTGAAGGGCGGCATCCACCTGGAGCTGCTCGCGGGCGTGCGCGCCATCGCGTTCGACAAGACGGGCACGCTCACCGTGGGCCGGCCTCGACTGCTCACCACGTCCCCGACGCCGGACGTGACGGCCGAGGAGCTCTTGAGCACGGCCGCCGCGGTGGAGTCGCTCTCCGCGCACCCGCTGGCGCGCGCCGTGGTGGACGCGGCCCAGGCCGCGAAGCTCTCGCCTCCCGCGGGCCGCGACTTGGAGGCCATCCACGGCCAGGGCATCCGCGCGAAGGTGGGCGAGGACGCGGTGGAGGTGGGCAGCCTCGCGCTCTTCGGGGCGGACGCGGTCCCCGAGGCGCTCTCGCGTGAGGTGAACCGCCTGGAGGAGCAGGGCCAGACGACCATGGTCGTGCGTCGCGCGGGCCGGTTCCTCGGCGTGCTCGGCGTGGCGGACACGGTGCGTCCCGGCGCGCGGCAGGCCGTGCTCGCGCTCAAGCAGCACGGCGTCGCTCGCACGGTGATGCTGTCCGGAGACAACGCCCGCGTGGCCAGCTCCATCGCCGCGCAGGTGGGCATCGACGAGGCGCGCGCGCCCCTCATGCCCGCGGACAAGGTCACCGCCGTGAAGGAGCTGGGCCAGGAAGGTCCCGTGGCCATGGTGGGCGATGGCGTCAACGACGCGCCCGCGCTCGCCGCGGCGGCCGTGGGCGTGGCCATGGGAGGAGCAGGCTCGGACGCGGCCCTGGAGACCGCTGACGTGGTGCTGATGAGCGATGACCTCTCGCGCCTGCCCTTCGCGCTGGAGCTGTCGCGCCGGGCCACCGCGGTGATGCGCCAGAACCTCGTCATCGCGCTCGGCGTGAGCGGCGTGCTCGTGCTCGCCACGGTGCTCGGCCTCACGCGCATCAGCCAGGCCGTGGTGCTCCACGAGGGCAGCACGCTCCTCGTCGTGTTCAACGGCCTGCGACTGCTCGCGCTGCGTCCGAGCACAGGCACGCCCGAGCCCGTCGCCGCGCCGCACGCCGCGCCGATTACGGGCTAGCCAGCGCGCCGCGTCGGGTCCATGACTCCTCGCGGCATTGCTTGGGATGCCAAGGGCTCGGACGCTGCGACGAGACGAAGTCATGCACGCGGTACGCGGTGCGCCTGCTTCGGCCGGAATCCGTCACATGTCCGCATCACGGCGGCCGAGCGTGCGAGCGAAGCGCCAGGGACGTGGCATGGTGCGCGCCCATGGCCGTCAGCGTCTTCGACCTCTTCAAGATTGGTATTGGACCGTCCAGCTCTCACACCGTGGGGCCCATGCGCGCGGCGCGGCAGTTCGTCACGCGGCTGCAGGACGCGGGCAAGCTGACGCGGGTGGAGCGGCTGAAGGTCGAGCTGTTCGGTTCGCTGGGCGCCACGGGCAAGGGACACGGCAGCGACAAGGCGGTGCTGCTGGGCCTGCTGGGCGACACGCCCGAGGGCGTGGACGTGGAGGCGATTCCGGAGCTCGTCACGCGCTGGCGCGCCGAGGGCCGCATCCGCCTCTTGCGCCAGCACGAGGTGCCCTTCCGCGACGGTGAGCACCTGGTGATGCACCGCCGCAGGGTGCTGCCCTATCACCCCAACGGCATGCGCTTCACGGCCTGCGCCGGGGACGGCACCGAGGTGGACACGCGCGCCTACTACTCCGTCGGCGGAGGGTTCGTGGTGGACGAGGCCGCGGCGGAGGGCCAGTCCCCGCTGCGCGCGGACGAGACGCCCCTGCCATTCCCGTTCAAGTCCGCCGCCACGCTCCTGGAGCACTGCGAGCGCGAGCGCGCGTCCATCAGCACGCTGATGCTGCGCAACGAGCGGGTGTGGCGGAGCGAGGAGGAGATTCGCGCGGGACTCCTGCGCATCTGGGAGGTGATGCAATCCTGCGTGCGCCGAGGCTGCACCACGTCGGGAATCCTCCCGGGTGGCCTCAAGGTGGAGCGCCGCGCCGCCGCCCTGTATCAGCGGCTCTTGAGCCGCCCCGAGGCCGGGCTCACCAATCCCCTCACGGTGCTGGACTGGGTGAACCTGTACGCGCTCGCCGTCAACGAGGAGAACGCGGCGGGAGGGCGCGTCGTCACCGCGCCCACCAACGGCGCGGCGGGCATCATCCCCTCGGTGCTGCACTACTACTGGCGCTTCGTCCCCGGGGCCAACGACGACGGCGTCGTGCGCTTCCTCCTCACCGCGGGCGCCATCGGCGTGCTGTACAAGGAGAACGCCTCCATCAGCGGCGCCGAGGTGGGCTGCCAGGGCGAAGTGGGCAGCGCGTGCTCCATGGCCGCGGGCGCGCTCACCGAGGTGATGGGCGGCACGCCGCTCCAGGTGGAGAACGCGGCGGAGATCGCCATGGAGCACAACCTGGGCCTCACGTGCGACCCCATCGGCGGGCTCGTCCAGGTGCCCTGCATCGAGCGCAACGCCATGGCCTCCGTGAAGGCCATCAACGCCACGCGCATGGCCCTCTCCGGAGACGGCCGCCACTTCGTGAGCCTGGACAAGGTCATCAAGACGATGCGCGACACCGGCCGGGACATGAAGGACAAGTACAAGGAGACCGCGCGCGGCGGCCTCGCCGTCAACGTGCTCGAGGTGGCCAACCTCAGCGTGGGTCTCCCCGAGTGCTGAGCACCTGGGCACCGCGTGGGTGAGACGCGGATCCGGTCCCCGTCAAAAGACAACGACATCCACGGAGTGTGAACAACCACACACTCCTGTCAGGCTGGGCACTACCATTGACGGGCCAGGACGGAGTGCCGGTTCCGGCGTCTCTGCGGCAAAGAGACACATCCACCTCAGGCACGGGGCGCGGCGCGTCCGCGCCCACGAGGTCCCTCGTCCATGACCGCATCCTTGAAGCACCTCTCGACCTGGCGCGCGCTCGCGCTGGGGGCCGCCCTCGCTGTCTCGGGCGGCTGTGAGACCGCTCCCCCCGAGGCCGCGCCGCGCTCGGAATCCCTCTCACTCGAGACCGCCGAGCCCGTGCGCCACCCGGAGCGTCGCGGCATTGGCGCCATGGTGCTGCCGCCCCGAGGGCCCTCCGCGATGTCCCTCTCGGTGGACTCGCGCAGCTCGCTCATCGTCACGGACACGGCCATCCTGGTGAACTTCAGCTTCCAGCGGGTGATGAGCCAGCTGGTCGCGCAGTCCGGCGTCCCGGGCCTCACGCCGCTGCGCTTGTTCCAGGAGTGGTGGGACACGAACAACTTCGCGCCGGGCCTGGGGCTGGGCGGTCCGCACTGCGATGACGCCGGCTTCGACGGGCAGACGGCGCTGAACCAGTTCCCGTACCTGTGCGCGCGCATCGAGGGCACCCAGTCCACCCTCAATCCGTTCGACCCCAACGCCAAGGCACCCGCGTACGTGCCCGCCGCGGTGGTGAATCGCTTTGACCTGGCGCCCGCGAATGGCTCGGACTGCGGCGAGTACCGCATCGTCTTCGTCAAGCGCACGGGCATGACGGACCCCAGCAATCGCAACCTCCTCATCTTCGAGGCGGTGTTGCCCAATCCCAATCCCGCGCAGGGGCTCAATGGCTGCCGCCCCGTGGCGGACCTGTGGGCCAGGCTCAGCACCATTCCCGACGCGACCGAGCGCTCGAAGGTGCTGTCCAACTTCTACTTCGAGGGGCTCACGGGCTTCATGCCGGTGGTGCACATCGACAACTACGGCAACCGCTCGGGCCCCGTGGCCACGGGCCAGGTGCGCACCAACCAGTTCATGGCGCCGCCCTGGACGCTGCGCGAGTTCAAGGTCCGCCAGCAGTTCTGCTCCGGCGTCACGCCCTGCGCCATGCGCTTCATCCCGGTGACGGTGAAGACCAACCCGGGCGCCACGCTCTTCTCGCTCTTCTCGGGGCACCCGAAGGCTCCCGCCTTCCAGAGCACGGCCTTTCCCTCGCAGGTTCCCTTCCTCGCCTTCAACGACCTCAACCTGTTCAACTACTCCGTCGCGGATACGTTCAACAGCGGCGAGAGCAATGCGCAGGGTAGCGACAACGACTACATCCAAGCCTTTGGCTTCAGCACCAGCCCCTTCCGCACCAACATCCAGGCGCAGCTCACGGCGACCGGCAGCACGCTGAGCCCGGTGGACATGATCTCGCGCGCCCAGGCGCTCTCCTGTGCGGGCTGCCACCAGCTCAGCAACGGCGCGAACTTGGGCGGCGGCCTCACCTGGCCCTTCTCCGCGGGATTCACGCACGTGTCGGAACAGCAGGAGACGGGCCCGTTCGGACCGCGCTTCCAGATTTCCACCGCGCTCACCGGCACGTTCCTGCCCCACCGCAAGGCCGTGCTGGAGACGTTCCTCAACAGCTCATGCGGCGACGCGGTCTGCCAGCCGTGGGAGACGCACGCGGCCTGCATCAAGGACTGCCCGTAGACGCGGCGCGGACAGCCGGGGCGAACCCGACCCGGGATGGATGCCTTCACGGAATGTGAACAACCACACACTCACGTCAGGGTCCGCACTAGCATCTGCGGGCCAGGACGGAGTGCCGGTTCCGGCGTCTCTCTGGCTCAGAGAGACACGCTCACCTCAGGCACGGGGCGCGGCGCGTCCGTGCCCACGAGGTCCCACACCCATGTCCGCATTTCCGAAGACCCTCTCGCCCTGGCGCGCGCTCGCGCTGGGGGCCGCCCTCGCCCTCTCGGGGGGCTGCGAGCCCGAGCCCACGCGCGAAGCCGCGCCGCCGTCCGACCCCACCCCGACCGAGAGCGCCGAGGCCGCGCCCCACCCGGAGCGCCGTGGCATTGGCGCGATGACGCTGCCACCTCGCGGTCCTTCCGCCATGGCCATCTCGGTGGATCCGCGCAGCTCGCTCACCGTCACGGACACCACCATCCTCGCGCCCTTCACCTTCCAGCGCGTGATGAACCAGCTCGTCGCGCAGTCCGGCGTCGCGGGACTTACGTCGCTGCGCCTGTTCCAGGAGTGGTGGGACACGGCCAACCCGGCGCCGGGCCTGGGCCTGGGCGGTCCGCACTGCAATGACTCCATCTTCGCGGGCCAGCCGTCGCTGAACACGTTCCCCTATCTCTGTCCCCGTCAGGAGGGCGTGCAGGCCACCACCAACCCGTTCATCAGCCCGGGCACCAACGTCGACGAGTACGTGCCCGCCGCGCTGGTCAACCGCTTTGACCTGGCGCCCGCGAGCGGCTCGGACTGTGGCGAGTACCGCATCGTCTTCGTCAAGCGCTCGGGCATGACGAACCCCGGCAATCGCAACCTCATCATCTTCGAGGCGGTGCTGCCCAACCCCAATCCCGCGCTGGGGCTCAATGGCTGCCGCCCCGTGACGGACATGTGGGCCAAGCTCACGTCGCTGCCCAACCCCACCGACCGCGCCAACCTGCTGAATGACTTCTATTTCAATGGGCTCCCCGGCTTCATGCCGGTGGTCCACATCGACAACTACGGCAACCGCACGGGCAGCGTGGCCACGGGACAGGTGCGCTCCAACCAGTTCATGCAGGGCCCCTGGACGCTGCGCGAGTTCAAGCTGCGCCTGCAGATCTGCAGCACCATCACGCCCTGCGCGCTGCGCTTCATTCCCGTGACGGTGAAGACCAACCCGGGCGGCACCCTGTTCGCCCCCGCCTCGACCCATCCGCAGGCGCCGGCCTTCCAGGGCCCGGCCTTCCCCGCCGAGGTCCCCACCCTCGCCGTCAATGACATCAACCTGTTCAACCTCAACGTCGCGAATGTCTTCAACAGCGGCCAGAGCAACGCGCAGGGCCCGGAGAATGACTACCTCGCCGCGTTCGGCCCTGGCCCCAGCCCCTTCCACACCAACATCCAGACGCAGCTCACGGCGGTGGGCAGCACGCTGACGCCGCAGAACATCGTCGCGCGCGCCGAGGCGCTCTCATGCGCGGGCTGTCACCAGCTCAGCAATGGCGCGAACCTGGGCGGTGGCCTCATCTGGCCTCCGTCCGCGGGCTTCGTTCACGTGACGGAGCAGCTGGAGCCGGGCCCGTTCGGCACGCGCTTCCGCATCTCGCCGGCGCTCACCACCACGTTCCTGCCCCACCGCAAGGCCGTGCTGGAGACGTTCCTCAACAGCTCGTGCGGCGACGCCACCTGCCAGCCGTGGGAGACGCACGCGGCCTGCTCGGCGGACTGCCCGTAACCGCGACGCGGCATGCGCCGCGCTTCTCCAAATGACGAACGCGGCATGCGCCGCGCTTCTCTACACGGGAGGCGCGGCGCGCACGGGCTCGGCGGAGACATCGGGCCGGCGCAGCATCGAAGCCGCCACACCGCTCAAGCCCACCAGTCCCACCAGGTTCGGGAACACCTGCAAGCCATTCATCAGGTCACCCCAGGCCCAGATGGTCTCCACCTTGCCCATGGCGCCCATCACGATGAGCCCGCAGTAGAGCCAGCGATAGGGCTTCGTGACGCGTGGGCCCAACGCGTACGACAGGAACTGCTCGCCGTAGTACGCCCACCCGATGAGCGTGGTGTAGCCGAAGAGGAACGCGCAGAAGGCCACGACCCAGCCGCCTACGGTGGGGATGACCGTCTCGAAGCCTCGCGCCACCGCGGCCGTGCTCGTCAGCCCTGACGTCCACGCGCCGCTCACCAGGATGACGAGCGCGCTGAGCGTGGACGTGACGCACGAGACGATGAACACCTCCATCACCGCCTGGAGCCCCTGCCGCACCGGCTCCTCCGTCCGGGCCGAGCCATACGCCACCGCGGCGGTGCCATACCCGGCCTCGTTGGCGTAGATGCCTCGCGCGATGCCGTAGCGCAGCGCGACCATCATCCCCACCCCCGCCGCGCCGCCACCGGCCGCGCGCATCGAGAAGGCCTCCTGCACGACGAGCGCGAGCACGTCGGGGAGCCGCGCCGCATGCGCGAGGATGACGACGAGCCCGCCCACCAGATACAGCCCCACCTTCAGCGGAGCCAACTTCGCCGCCGCGCGGCCGATGCTCTTCACGCCGCCAATCACCACCAGCCACGTGAGCACCGCGATGACCGCGCCCGAAACCCACGGAGGGATGGCGAACTGGCTTTGCAGCACCACGGCCATGGAGTTGGGCTGGGTGAACGGCGTCGTGGTGAGCGCGGCCACGCCGGCCACCAGCGCGTACACCCAGGCGAGCCGAGGCGCGCCGAGCCCGTCCTTCAAATAGTGCATGGGCCCCGCGGACATCCGACCGCCCTCCGTCACGCGGTAGCGGATGCCCAGCACGGCCTCGGTGAACTTGATGGCCGTGGCGAAGAACCCGTAGACCCAGATCCAGAACAGCGCGCCCGGCCCACCGCTGACGATGGCCGTGGCCACGCCCGCGATGTTGCCCGTGCCGATAGAGGCCCCCAGCGCCGTCATGAACGCCTGGAAGGGACTCAGCGCGCCCGCGCCGCGCGCCTCCGCGGGACGCATCGCGCGCAGGGCCTCTCGAAAGCGCACCACCTGCACGAAGCGCAGCCGAACGGTGAGGAAGACGCCCGTGCCCAACAGCAGCGCGAGCGTCCAGGGTCCCCACACCGCGTTGCTCGCCACGTCGATGGCGACTCGCACTGGCTCGGGCAGGAGCGCCATGGTCAGGGCACCGCTTTCTTCGCGGGCGCCGGGGCCGGCTGCTTCGCCGCGGGGACCGCCGGCGGCACGGGCAACAACGGCACGCGCCCCTCCGGATAGAGCGCGGTGACGCGGTCACCCTTCAGCTCCAGCGCGGCCAGGTGGTGCCCGTAGCCCGTGCTCAATCCCGTGTCGATGATGAACACGCGCCCCCCGAAGCGCACGTGGATGCGCCCGTCCTCCGTCGTGGTGTGGCCCAGCACCATGCGCCGCGCCCCGAAGGTGGCCAGCACCTGCGTGAGGCCCGCGTCCCACTTGGACTCCTCGTCCTGCGCGTAGCCTCGGAACCACAGCGGCCCCTCGCGCGCCACGCCGCCACCGGGAGGAGCGCCGGGCGTCACGTCCTGGAGCACCCAGCGATTGAGCCCCGCGAGCGTCTTCTCGGGGACGCCAGGCGCGAGCCCTCCGTGCATGAAGAGCGTGTCGTTGATGCGCACCACGGCGGCGTGCGAGCGCAGCCACTTGCCGTAGCGACCGTCCGGCGCGTATGCCGCGCGGTGCCCCGCCGTGCCGGGCGGATCCAACGGCTCTTCCGGAGCGGAGGATTGATCCGCGAACGTGGCGCGCTCTCCCGGCGTCACGTAGCGCAGGTCCCCGCGCATGTTCATCACCTCGTGGTTGCCCAGGAGCGCGTGCACGCGCCCGCCCGCGCGCCGAGCCTCGACCTCCAGGCGCATGAGCAGCTCATAGGCATCCCGGGTGTGCTCGCTCCGGTCCGGGATGTCTCCCGTCTGCACCAGGTGCGTCTTGCCGCCCACCCAGTGCCCCGCCTCGTCGATGACACCCGCCAGCTTCAGCACCTCGCGCAGCGACTCCACGTCGCCGTGGACATCGCCCACCGCGACGACGCGCTCCACACCCTGGAAGGAGTACGGCTCCTCCGCCGGGGGCGCCGCCACGGCCAGCGCGGGCACGAGCCACAGCACGGCCCAGCTCCCTCGCGAGATCGCGCTCATTTCCACGCGCATCCCTTGATGAGCTTGCAGTACTTCTCGTTCGTCGCCGTCTCGCACTTGGGCGGGATGCCCGAGCACATCTTGCTGCTGAAGTAGTAGATGCACCCCGGCTGCGTGTTGCAGAAGGTCTGCGAATAGACGCCGCAGAACGTCGCCTTGCCCGTGCAGTGCCCACCCGAGGCATCGGTCACGGTGGCCTCTTTCTTGGTGACCTGCGACGTCCCCGCATCCGGGCGCGGGCCTTGTGCCCACGCGCTCAGCCCCACCGCCCACACCGCGCACCCCACCAGGAGCGCACTCCGCTTCATTCGTCGAATCATGGTGCCATTGTCTCCGCGCCCACCCCGGCCCGCATCCGTCTCCGCTTGGACACTCGCGATTCTACGGGACTCCCCGCCAGCCGCGCCAAAATGGCGGGAGCGGGGACACCCCTGACGGGACGGTGTAGAGTCGCGGGAGCATTTGCCACCCTCCCAAACACCCATGCAGCAGAAGATTGCCGTCGACCTGTCGACGACCGCCGTGCCCAGCCAGGGGCAGAATCCTCCGGCGCAGCGCATCGTGCCGGCGTTGACGCTCGTCTCCCATCCCCATCCGCAGCGCATCGGAGAGCGGCTCCTGTTCCAGGCGTTCGCCGAGGTGGGCCGCCCCGTCAGCCTGTCTCGCAACGCGCCGGACTTCTCTCGCCCGGATGGCTTGATGGCCCTGCCGCTGGGAGACCCGTTCCTCAGCCGCAAGCCCGTGCAGTTCGAGCCCGGTCCTCGCGGCGGCCTGCGGATGCTCGTGCCCGAGGACGGCACGCAGGTGCAGGTGGCCGGAGAGGCCGTCGTCGGCGGTCGCGAGTTCTCGCTCGAGGAACTCCGAGCGGGAATCCCCCTGGTGCTCGCCGAGCGCATCGTGCTGCTGCTGCACCTGACCTCCACGGGCCGCGCGCCCGTCGCCGGGGACCTGGGCATGGTGGGCCAGGGCGAGGCCATCCAGCAGGTGCGCGAGGACATTCGCCGCGTGGCGGATCTCCACGTGCCCGTGCTCATTCGCGGTGAGACGGGCACCGGCAAGGAGCTGGTCGCACGCGCCATTCATGAGCAGGGCCCACGCCGCGCGGGCCCCTTCATCAGCGTCAACCTGGGCGCGCTGTCCAAGGAGCTGGTCGCCGCCGAGCTGTTCGGCGCGCAGCGCGGCGCGTACACCGGCTCCACGCGAGAGCGCGACGGCTACTTCCGCGCGGCGCAGGGAGGCACCCTCTTCCTCGACGAGGTGGGCGAGGCCCCGCCCGAGGTGCAGGTGGCGCTCTTGCGCGTGCTGGAGACGAGCGAGGTGTATCCGGTGGGCGGCCACGCGCCGGTGCCCATCGACGTGCGGCTCGTCACCGCCACGGACGCGAACCTGGAGGCGCGCAGCGAGGAGGGCCTCTTCCGCGCCCCGCTGCTGCACCGGCTGGCGGGCTTCGAGATTCGCGTGCCGCCGTTGCGCGAGCGCCGCGAGGACATCGGGCCGTTGTTCCTTCACTTCGCCCGACAGGAGCTGGAGACCACGGGCGAGGTCGCGCGCCTGTCCTCCACCGCCGCGAGAGCCGAGCCCTGGCTGCCCGCGGCGCTGGCCCTGCGACTGGCGCGCTTCGCGTGGCCCGGCAACATCCGCCAGCTTCGCAACGTGGCCCGCCAGCTCGTCATTGGCAGTCGCGGCCTGCCGGGCTTCCGCGTCGATGCGCGCCTGGAGCAGGAGCTGGATGGCGCAGCGAGCCCCGTGCCCGGCCGAGCCCTGACCGACGCCGCTCCCGACACGCCCGGCCCCATCGAGGAGAAGCCCGCCCGTCGCAAGCCCTCGGACGTGGGCGAGCAGGAGCTCCTGGAGGCCCTGCGCTCGTGCTCGTGGGACCTCAAGGCCGCCGCGGATTGGCTGGGCATTCCCCGCTCCTCGGTCTACGTCCTCATCGACAAGAGTTCGCTGTTGCGCACCGCTCGCGACGTGAGCCCGGAGGAGATCACCCGCTGCTTCCACGAGTGCCAGGGGGACCTGGACAAGATGGTGCAACGGCTGGAGGTCTCCCGCCGCGCCCTCCAGCGCCGCGTGCGTGAGCTGGGATTGGGCGAGCCCTGAAATTGGACGCGTCAGCCTCGCGTGTGACACGCCGCTGACGCGTCCGCCCCCACCTTCACGCGCGAGCGCTCGGTGCATCTTCGAGTGACGGCGACGTCGGCCGCTGCTGGTACGGTGCCTGCAATCTCACGTGGACCGCAGCATCCGGACATCCCCACGTGAGGAATGGAGCCTCACCGCAATGACGCACGTCACCATCGAGATACGACCGGATGACATCCGGTACTCTCCGAGCCAGTTGGTCAATCAGGGCGACACCGTGACCTTCCAGCTCGACAGCATCATCGGGCCCGTCACCGTGTTCTTTGACAACGGGACCTGCCTGACCGCGCCCAATCCCTTCACGCTGAATGGGCAGACGCTCCAGCAGGCCAACACCTTCGTGGCGCTCACCGCCATGTCGGGGGCCTATCCGTTCACCGTGACCATCCCCGACATGCCGAAGCGGCACAGCAAGCACGGCGGGGAGCACGAAGTGAAGAAGGGCGGCCTGGAGGTCTCGACGGATCCGCCGAAGTAGTCGGCGCTTACGGAAGCGCCGCGAGCCGGCCCTTCCAGACCGGCGCGAGGTTGGGGTTGTCCACCAACGCTCGCGCCAGTTCCTCACGAGCCTGAGTCCTCCACGCCTGTTGTTGCGCGGGGGACGCGGGCCGCGTCGCGCGCGCGCCCATGAGGCTGGCATGCAGCGCCGCGGCTCGGGCCCACTTCGGCCGCGCGGCGAGAATCTCCTCCACCCACGTCAATCCCTGCTGCAGCTCCGCCGTGGAGTCGCGGCCCTGGCGCGCCTTCCAGTCCGCCCAGACGCGGTGCAGGTCCGCGGAGGCCAGCCGCAAGTCCGCGCGCCGCGGATCCAACTCCAGCGCCTGATGAAACGCGCTCGCGGCCCGCGCGAAGTCCTCCTCCACCGCCTGCCCTCGCGCCGCCTTGCCGCGCGCCCGCACGGCGAGCGCCTCGCCCTGCGCGCGCCACGCGCCGCCCAAGCGCGGGTTGAAGCCCAGGGCCCGGCGCAGCGCCTCCTCCGCGGGAGCAAGCTCCGCTTCCGGATCTCCCCCCTGCTCCAGCACCCACGCGGCCCGGTACACCCGCACCCGCGCGAGGCTCGTCCACACGTCCGCGTCCTCGGGCAGGAACGTGAGGGCCCGCGTGTACACCTCTTCGGCGGCGCGCACGGCGGGGCCCGGGTCGTCGCGGCGCGCGAGCAGGAAGGCCGCGCGGGCCGACCACACCTCGCCCTGGTTGTTGTAGGCAAAGCCCTGCTGGGGCGCGACGTCGCGCGCCGCGGTGAAGGCCCTCATGGCCTCGGCCAGGAGCGGCTCGGGGTCTCCGCCATCCTCCCAGCGCTGCTCCGCGTGCCACACCAGCACCGAGCCCCGCCCATTGTGCAGCTGCGGCAGCTTGGGATTGATGGCCAGGCCCTGCTCATAGAGCGACAGCGCCTTCTCCAGGTCGGCCGTGAAGGGCTCGCCCCGGTCGCGGTGCCGATGCGCGAGCTGCTCGGAGACGTCCGCCGCCTGGAAGCAGGCCGGCACGTTGGCGGGGTTCAACGTGAGCGCGCGGGTGAGCGCATCCCGCGCCAGCGCCAGGTCTCCCGCGGCGTCCGGCGCGCGAGGATTGGACGCCCGCGCGCGATACGCCCCGCCCAGGCAGATCCACGCGTCCGATTGGTTCTCCCGCACGAGGATGGCCTGAAGGCACGCATCGATGGCCTTGCCCTGATGGACGAGCGGCTCGCCGCCATGCTCGCCTTCGTAGTCCGCCCACACCTGCCACGTCAGGCCCAGGTTGACGTGAAAGGCATAGTCGCGCTCCTCGGCGGGGATCTGCTCGAAGGTCTCGGTGGCCAGCCGGAGCTGCTCGCGCGGATCCTGCCCCTGGCGTTGCCGGTAGCGCGCCCACAGCCGATACGACAACGCCTGCTCCAACGGCACACGCGCGCGCTTGGGCGCGAGCACCTGCGCGGCGCGCGCCGCGGCGATGGACTTGCCGAGGAGCGCCTCCACGTCCTCGCCTCCGCGATTGGAGCGCTGCTCGGCGAGCCGGCGGTGGAAGCGCGCCTCCAGCACGTGCACGCGGTAGTCATCCGGCGCGGCCACGAGCGCGCGGCTCAAGGCATCCAAGCCCCGCTCGTAGTGCGGCAGCACGTTGCCCTCGCCGTACAGCTCCATGACGAGCGCGGCCAGCTCCAACCGGCCCAGCACGTAGTGCGCGCCCGGCTGGCTCTCCGCGGTCGCGGCGGCGGAGAGATAGGCCTTCCGCCCCTCGTCCAGGTCCGCCTGCGAGCCGGGACGGTCCCCCTGGTGCCAACGCTGCGTGGCGCGCGCCAGGAGGATGTCGCCGCGCAGGAGCGGAGACTCGTAGAACCAGGGCTGCGCGCGGCCCATGTCCTCCAGGTGTCCGAGCGCCTCTTCGTAGCGGCCCTCGTAGAACGCGAACAGCGCCTTCACGTACAACGGCGGCGCGGGAACGTCCGGCCCATCGGCCTGACGCAGATACGCGAGCGCCGGATCGCGATAGCGCTGCTCCAGCTCACGGCGCCGCGCCTCGCGCTGCTCGGGCCCGCGGCGCTCCACGTCCAGCAGCAGCTGATCCCGATAGAGATTGCCCAGCACCAGCGCGAGCGCCCACGCCACGCGAGGCTCCCGGTACCCCTGCGCCCACGCGGACTCCAGCCGCTCGCGCGCGCCCTCCAGGTCGTCGAGCACGAGCAGCGCTCGCCCCAGGGCGTACTGACCGGGCCCTCGCGCCTGCGCGCCCGCCTCGCGCACCTCCGCCTCCAGCGCGTCCATGCTCTGGCGCAGCGCCGCGCGGTCCTCGCGCGTGTCGTGCAACCGGGCCAGCGCCGAGTAGCGCGCCGCCGCCTCGATGCGCTCCACCCGCTCGGTGAAGCGCCGCGACAGCCGCTCGCGCTCGGCCACCTCGCGCCGGGCATGGAGCGTCTGCCCCACCGCGCCAGACACCAGGGCCAGCGCCGCCGCGCCCGTCGCGAGCGCGACCCGATGGCGCCGGGCCTTCTTGCGCAGCCGGTAGCCCAGCCCCTGGCGCGCCTGCACCGGCTCGCCCTCGAGGAAGCGGTCCAGGTCCTGCGCGAGCGCGTGCGCCGAGTCGTAGCGGGACGGCCGCTCCTTCTCCAGGCACTTGAGGACGATGGCCTCCAGGTCCTGGGGGATGTCCGCGTCGAGCGAGCGCGGCGCCATCACCTCCTCCGCCTGAAGCCGCGCGATGATCTCCTGCCCGGTGGCGCCCGTGAAGGGCGGTCGTCCCGTGAGCAGCGTGTAGAGCGTGGCGCCCAGCGCATAGACATCCACGCGGCGGTCCAGCCGGGACACCTCGCCCCGCGCCTGCTCGGGGGCCATGTAGTGCGGCGTGCCCAGCACCGCGCTGGCGCTGCTGCCCTCCTCGCGCCAGTCGTGCGCCAGACCGAAGTCCATCACGAAGGGCGCGAAGTCACCGTCCTCGCCGCGCTCCACCAGGATGTTGCCGGGCTTGATGTCGCGGTGGATGAGTCCGGCGCGATGCGCGGCGTGCACGCCCTCGGCCGCCTGCCGCAGCACGAGCACCTTCTGCTCCAGCGTGAGCGACTCGGCGAACACGCCCAAAGGCTGGCCATCCACGTACCGCATGGCGATGTAGCCACGGCCCTGGACCTCGCCCACCTCGTACACCTCGCACACGCGGGCGTGACGGACGCGGGCCTGCGCGCGGGCCTCGGAGAGGAAGCGGCGCGCCAGCTCCGGGTCCTCGCCGCGCACGAACTTGAGGGCCACGTTGCGGCGCAGCATCGGGTCATACGCCAGGAACACCCACCCCATGCCGCCCTGCCCCAGGAAGCGCACCGGCTGGTAGCGCTCCCACTCCGGCACCGGGAAGGCGGGCGGACCGGACGAAGGCGGCGGGGAGGCCCCTGGCGTGACGGGGGTCAGCGTGGCGGCCTCGTGCGGGAGTCCAGCGACCTCGGCCATCGGTGACAGCTCGGGGCGGCCCAGCTCGCGCCGCAGCACCTGCAACGTGTCCTCGGAGAGCCGGCCGCGCTCGCGAAGCAGCTCCAAGGGACCGCGCGCCAGACGCAGGGCCTCCTGCCGAAGGGCCGCCGCCTCCTCCTGGGAGAGCAGCCCCTCGTCCAGCGCGAGGAGCAGCTCCTCCTCGTCGGTTCCCGCGTCGCGCCCCGCCATTCGCACGGGGCACAGCATACCCAGGCACTCAGGAGACACGAGAGCGCTCTGGGAACTACCAGGCTCCGGGAAACCGAGAGTGGACACCGGGCCGGGTGTCCACCGTCGTCTGTCTCCCGGAGCCTTCCTCACGCGCCCTGACTCAGGCGCGCTTGCGACGACGCAGGCCCAGCAGGCCCAGCAGGCCCAGCCAGGAGGCATCAGGCGCGACGCTGCAGCCACCACCCGCGAAGGCGCGGGTGAAGGCCACGGTCCACGTGTGGACGGCGGGGGTTGCGTCCACGTTGCCCGCGGCATCCACGGCGCGCACCTTGAGGGTGTGCGTGCCGGGCTTCACGTCGTACGACTCCTGGCACTCGCCGTAAGCGCCGTTGTCGAGGCTGCACTCGTAGCGCACGCCGTCCTCGGAGGCGCCGTACTCGAAGCCCGACTGCTCCTCCTCGGTGCGCTCCTCGGGGCCCCGCCGGATGACCGTGTCGGGAGCCTGCGTGTCGATGCGGAACGAGTCGTTGTTCGAGGCGGGGCTCGTGGAGCCCTGCGGGTTGGACGCCGTGGCCGTCACCGTGTGCGCGCCATCCGCCAGCGGCGTGGTCGGCTTGCAGCTCCACTTTCCGGTGTCATCCGCCGTGGCGGTGCACACCACGGTGGAGCCCTCGCGCACCGTCACCGTGTTGCCCGGGGTCGCGGTGCCCTGGATGACGGGCGTGCCCGTGGCCAACAGCGAGCCCGGAGCCGGACCGGTGATGACCGGCGCGGTGGGCGGCTGCAGGTCCAGCACGAACGTCTTCGCCGGCGCCTTCTCGGTGGCGCTGACCACGGTGGACGTCACCACCGCGGAGTGCGTGCCGGAGGTGACTCCGGTGGCCGTGCAGCTCCAGTGGCCCGTGGCATCCGCCGTGGCGGTGCACGCGGGCGTGGTGCCGCCATCCAGGTACACCGTCACGGTGGCGCCCGGGGTGGCGGTGCCGCCCAGGTCCACGCCCGTGGTGCCGTGGGGCTGCGTCTGGGTGAGCGCCGGGATGAGCTGGCAGATGGAGAGCGAGTTCGCGCTCCAGGTGACCGCGGTGTTCGAGTTGTTGGCGATGCCGCAGTCCGTGTCGATGAGGCCCACGCGCACGTCACCGGTCAGCGCGTCGAAGTCACGCGACAGCCCGAAGCCCGAGGCCATGCCCTCCTCGCGCGTGGCCTTGGCCGTGACGGTGCCGCCGTAGCCCAGCGGGAACGCCGTGCCCGAGGCGTTGACGCCCAGGATGCCGGGGTACCAGGACGCGTTGCCCGAGTAGCTGACCGCGCCCGAGACGTAGCGCATGCGGTAGCGGCCCGGCACGGTGAGCGCGGGCTGCGCCAGCGCCGCGGCCAGCGACGGCGACGTGATGCTCGTCACCTGGTTGCACTCCGCCACCCCGCGGCGCGTGATGTACGCCTGCACCTGGGTGTTCTGGCACGCGAAGCCGGTCTCCACGGCGCAGGTGGCCGAGCAGCCGTCGCCGTTCACCGTGTTGCCGTCGTCGCACGCCTCGGAGGCCGCCTTGACGCCATCACCGCACGTCACGGCGCACACGGACGGGTTCTGGTTGCAGGTGTAGCCCGCCTCGACGGCGCAGCTCGCCGAGCAGCCATCGCCCGCCTTCGTGTTGCCGTCGTCGCACAGCTCGCCGTCATCCAGCACGCCGTTGCCGCAGACGTTCGCCGCGACGCACACGTGGGTGGAGGGGCTGCACAGCCCGCTGTCGCAGACGCCGGACGCCGCGCAGGCCTGGCCCACTTCCCACAAGCACCGGGGCGAGCAGGTGTCACCGCTGGACAGGTTGCCGTCGTCGCACACCTCGGAGCCGGCCACCACGCCGTCGCCGCAGGACGTACGGCACGTGCTGGGCGCGCCGCTGCACGAGTAGCCCGACTCCACGGCGCACGTGGCCGAGCAGCCATCGCCGGCCGCCGCGTTGCCGTCATCGCACATCTCACCCGCGTCCAGCTTGCCGTTGCCGCAGGAGTTGAAGCACGTGTTGCCCGGGGCCGGGCAGCTCCAGCCCGGCTCCACGGCGCACGTGGCCGAGCAGCCGTCGCCCACCGTCGTGTTGCCGTCGTCGCACTTCTCGCTGCCCGCGGTGATGCCATCACCGCAGAGGGTGGCGCAGGCGCTGGGCGCGCCGTTGCACGAGTAGCCCGTCTCCACCAGACAGCCCGGCGAGCAGCCATCGCCCGCCTTCGTGTTGTTGTCATCGCACGTCTCGTTCGCGTCCACCGTGCCGTTGCCGCAGGTGGCCACGCACACGGACGGCCCCGCCGCCGGCCGGCTGCACGCGTAGCCCGGCTCCGCGCGGCACTCGGTGCCACAGCCGTCCTGCGGCGCGAGGTTGCCGTCGTCGCACTGCTCACCCGGGTCCACCTGGCCGTTGCCGCACGTCTTCACGCAGGGCTGGCCCACCACGGGGCACGCGTAGCCCAGCTCCAGGGTGCACGCGTTGGAGCAGCCATCGCCCAGGTTGCTGTTGCCGTCGTCGCACAGCTCGCCCGAGTCCAGGTGGCCGTTGCCGCACAGGGTGGCGCACTTGGAGGGGACATCCGAGCACTCGTAGCCGCGCTCGATGCGGCACGCCGCGGAGCAGCCGTCCGAGTCGAACAGGTTGCCGTCATCGCACAGCTCGCCCGGGTCGATGGCCCCGTTGCCGCACGTCTTCACGCAGGCCTTGCCCTCGGTGGGGCAGGAGTAGCCACCCTCCACGCGGCAGCTCGCGTTGCAGCCGTCGCCGGCCGTGGCGTTGCCGTCGTCGCACTGCTCGCCCGGGTTGAGCGCGCCGTTGCCGCAGGTGGCGGCGCAGGTGCTCGGCTGACCGGTGCAGCCATAGCCCGGCTCGATGCCACAGGAATTGCTGCAGCCATCGCCGTTGACCGTGTTGTGGTCGTCGCACTCCTCGCGCAGCGAGATGACGCCGTCGCCGCACTTGTCGTCGTACGCATCCACGAACAGGTAGCGGAAGGCGTTGGGCGCATTCTCCTCGTTCTCGTTGCACAGCTCGATGCGGTTGAGCCCCAGGCGCCAGGACGAGCTGGCACCGAACTCGCGGATGATGTTCTTCTGCCAGGGCTGGCCCGCGGGCTGGCTGATGACCGTGGGCGTCACGTTGGTGCCGTTGACCTTCGCGCTGTCGAACTGGTTGTCATTGAAGGTGGCCAGCCGCAGACGGAACTGCGACACGTTGGTCGTCGAGGGGACCATGAAGTCCTGGTACACGCAGACCGGCGCGCCCAGCGGCGCCGCCATGTAGCGCGCCGTCTGAAGCTCCTGGGGCCAGTCATTGGCGTTGCGCACGCCCGGGTCCGAGGGCAAGCCAGAGCCCACGTAGAGCCAGTGCGAGTCCTTGCCGGACTCCAGGCGCCGGTTGTGCTCATCCACGCCGGTGTTGAACACCGCCACGCCCGCGCGGACACAGCGGCTGGGGCTGCCCGCGCACGCGAAGCCCGGCTCCACTTCGCACTGGCGGCTGCAGCCGTCGCCCTCGAAGCGGTTGCCGTCGTCGCAGATCTCCTGCGCGTAGGACGGGTACTGCTTGTTGTCGAAGACGCCGTTGCCGCACAGCGACAGGTCGCACGTCGCCGAGCACCCGTTGCCGTTGTCCACCGTGTTGCCGTCGTCGCAGGCCTCGCCCACGTTGATGACGTTGTTGCCGCACAGGCTCGCCAGCGAACAGGCGCGCCCCGGCACGTGGCAGAGGTAGCCCGCCTCGATGACGCCCGCGGCGGAACAGCCGTCGCCGCTCACGGTGTTGCCGTCGTCACACTGCTCGCCCGGGTTGAGCCGACCGTCGCCCACCACCGAGAAGGACTGATGGGTCAGCGTGGAGGTCGCCGTCGTCGTGCGCGGCGCCTCCGACTCGCAGCCCGTGAGGGAGGAAAGCAGCGCGAGGACGAGCGCCGCGGATTTGAGAGTCACACGTGTGTTCATGGAATGCATGCCTCAGTTCTTCTCGAGGGTGTCGGAGGTGGGGGCGCCCTGCTGGACCTGCACGCCCTCCGCCTCGCCCAGAATCTTGAATTCCACGCGGCGGTTCTTCGCGCGGCCTTCCAGCGTCTTGTTGTCCGCGATGGGCTGCGTGGGGCCCAGGCCCTTGGACTCCAGGCGCTCGCGGCTCACGGCCTTGTTCACCAGGTACTTCACCACCGCCTCGGCGCGGCGCTGGGACAGGTCCATGTTGTAGGTGGCGTCACCCTTGTTGTCCGTGTGCCCCTCGATGCGGAGCTTCTGGATGTTGGGGTGCGACGCGAGGATGGAGGCCACGGTGTCGAGCAGCTTGTTGCTGCGCGCGCTGATGACGTCCTTGTTCTGCTCGAAGTAGATGGACTCGAGGATGCGGATCTGCCCCTCGTCGATCTGCGCCAGCTGCTTCTCCTTGCAGCCCTTGTTCTTCTCCGTGCCCTTCTCGTCCGGGCAGTTGTCCAGGCGGTCCACCAGACCGTCGCCGTCGCGATCCTGGTCGGGGCAGCCGCGGTTCTCCTTCGGGCCCGCCTCGTTCATGCACGCGTCCTTCGCGTCCGCGATGCCGTCCTTGTCGTTGTCCAGGTCCGGGCACCCGTCGGTGTCCTCGAACGAGTCCATGTCCTCGGCCTGCTTCGGGCACGCGTCCTTCGAGTCCGCGATGCCGTCGCCATCCGAGTCCGGATCATCCGGGCAGCCGTCCATGTCCTCGAAGCCGTTGACGTTCTCGGCCTGGGCCGGGCAGCGGTCCGCCAGGTTCATGATGCCGTCGTGGTCATCATCCGTGTCCGCGCAGCCGTTGAGCTGGGCGAGGCCCTTCTCGGACGGGCAGCGGTCCGCGACGTTCTTCACGCCGTCGCCATCCGCGTCCAGGTCGGGACACTCCGCCACGGTGTAGGGACGACCCTCCACACATTCCGCCACCCGGGCCGCGTCCGCGCCAAACGACACGCCCGCGAGCACGCGGAACTTGGGGGTGCCGGGCGTCTGGCCAAAGCCAGGGCCGCCCATCACATACACTTCCGAGCCGCCGCCCACCGGGGCGCGCAGGCCCAAGAGGGCCTCGAGCGACTTGGGAGCATTGGCCACCGGCAGGGTGCCGCGCACCACCAACTCCTCGCGAAGGCCAAACAGCCCCGCCGAGACGTTGACGCCGCCGTTCATCTCCACGCCCAGCTCATCGCGCAGCGGCTGCGTCTGGGGCGTCAGCGCATACTTCTTGGTGCGCACCAGCGCGCCCAGGTCCGCGCCCACCCGCCACGTGTTGCCCAGCGACTTGCCGAGCCCCAGGCGCGGGGTGAAGACAAACCCCTGGTCC